>NZ_JBIEIS010000052.1:0-87760 GCF_043496855.1 Nonomuraea sp. JJY05 | reverse complement strand
TAGGTGTGGTCGACGTAGCCAAGCCGGTGCCGCTCCAGCGCGGGCACGCCCTTGACCGCGATCGGCCCATAGGTGATGTTCAGCGCCTGGGCGGTCAGACACGCCGCCACCGAGATGTCCAGGTTGTCCAGGTGCGGGCCGGTGCCCGCGATCGAGGTGAAGGCCTCCATGAACTTCGGGCACCAGCCCAGCACCTCCACGACCGCCTCGGAGATGTCCACCCGCGGCAACCGTCTGCGCGGCGAAACGGGACGGCCGCCGGCTGCGACATCAATCGCGGCCGCCGGGAGCGCCCACGCCCCGGCACGCTGTCAGGCGGCGGCGGTCATCGTGGTCGAAAGCCGGTGACCTCGCGTCGGTGGCCGGCGCCGGTGGCGTGGAAGATGGGCCACGGGTATTCGGCCGTGGCGGCGAGCCCGGGTGCCGTGCATGGGGAGTCGACGCGGAGGTGAGTGCGCGATGACGTGGTGGTCGGTGGTGCGGTTCCTGCACGTGCTCGGAGCGGCGCTGTGGGTCGGCGGGCAGCTCGCGGTGTCGCTGGTGGTCCTGCCCCTGGCCCGGCGCCTGCTCGACGAGCGGCGGCGCGCCGAGCTCCTGACCGCCGTCGGCCGGCGCTTCGGCCTGGTGACCGTGGCCGGGTTCCTGCCCGTGCAGCTCGCCACCGGCGTGGCCATCGCCTGGCACAAGGGCCTCACCTGGGCCTCGCTGGCCGAACCGGGCTACGGTCGTGTGCTGGGCGCCAAGCTGGCGCTGTTCTGCGCCGTGATGATCGCGGCCGGGGCACACGGCTGGGCCGCGGGTGCGGGCCGTCCGCGACTGGCGCGCACCTTGGCGGTGAGCGGGCTGGTGGGATCGTTCGGCGTGGTGCTGCTGGCCACCGCGCTGCCCGTGACCTGAGCGCGTCGTCTCAGACGCGCCGGCACGCCTGCGGCGCCGAGTCGAGGTCCTCGCCCCGGCGAGCCCCCTCGGTCACCGAGGGCAGGTGAGGCATCCGATAATCATGAGCTGAACTCATGTTTCAGGGGGTTCGCTCGATAGCATGCGGGGCCGAAAGTGAAGTCTTGTTGTTGCCGCAGCGTCCCGGCAGGGTTGGAGCCGCTTGTCCAGCAGATCTAGAGGAGTGAGCGGTGACAGGATCATTTCGGGTGGGACTGCGCGTTGCCGACGTCACGGCGGCTGCCGATCTCTACCGGGGGCTTGGCTTCGAGGAGATGGGAAGGGTGCCCGACGCGGACGGACGGCCGGTGTTCATCCTCCTGGAACGCGGTGAGGTGCGACTGCTTGTCGACGCGCTGCAGGGCATGCCGTTCCCCGATACCGAGCGTGAACGGCGGATTCGGCAAGGTCCGCGCGGCTTGGGCGTGACGATCGGCCTGCGCGTGAACGATCTCGAAGCCGCCTACGCCTACTGCCTCGGCAACGGCTGCGAGATCACCTGCGAGCCGATGAACGAGGCGTGGGGAGACCGGATCTTCGAATGCGTTGATCCGTTCGGGTACCTGTGGGAGTTCTTCACCCCCAGCCACGACCTGGAGCCCGCGGCCGGCCTTGCGGCGACCCGGGACGCCTGGTTCGGGGGGCGGTCATGAGCGAGCTGCACGACAGCCCGACCGCATGGGTCGCCCGGCATATCCGCGAGTACGTGGAGTCGGGCGGCGAACGTGGGCATCGCAAGTGGGGCGTGAACACGCTCCTGCTCACCGTACGAGGGCGCAAGAGCGGCAAACTCCGCCGTACAGCGTTGATCTACGGCACGGACGGACCAGGCAGGTACGTCGTGGTGGGGTCCAACGGCGGCCTGCCCACCCATCCGGCCTGGTATCTCAACCTGCTCACCGATCCGCAGGCCGGCGTCCAGGTCGGCCCGGAAAGCTTCCCCGCGCGGGCGGTGGAGGCCATCGGCGCTGACCGAGAGCGCCTGTGGCAGATGATGACGCGACTGTGGCCGCAGTACGACGTCTACCAGAACAAGCTCGACCGCCGGATTCCAGTGATCGTCCTGGAGAGGACCGGCACGCCCACGTGAGCAGCAGTGCTTCGCCGCAGGGTGAGAGGGGGCAGCGGATGAACCGCGTGCGCCCGGCCGGCCCGATGGCAGATGGGCAAGGACGGCGGCGCCTACTCCACCACCCCCGGCCAGGCGACATTCACCCCGCTCAAGGGGGGCAGACGTTCTACTGGAGCGCCATGCCCACTACCAGGCGCTGGCGACGCTGCCCGGAGTGCGGGTCGAAGGCCGGACCACCGATCCGCAGGGGCGGACGGGCGTCGCCGTGACCTTCGCGATCCGGCAGGGCCGGCTGATCATCGACCCGGACACCTCCAAGGTTGCTGACGTTCGAAGTCACCGGCGTGCCGCAGAAGGGCGGGCGGGCGTGGTGCTGGAGTCGGGCTGGACCGACGCCAAGCCTTCCCCGCCCTCGACCGGGTGAAGGCGGCCGGGCACGTCCGCGCTCTGCTCTTTCGCGGTCAGACGCCGGCCACGGCCTGGCGCGGCGCGCGAACGCCGAGCAGGGCAAGGCAGTTCGCCCACAGGGGAGCGAGCCGGTGGGTGCTGTTGTAGAGCTTGGCGAACAGCACCTGACCCTCGAGCTGGGCGACCACCGCCCGCGCGGCTTCCCGCGGGTCGGCCACCTCGACCTCCTGCCGCTCACGGGCCTCGGCGATGATCGACTCGACCATCTCGACCTGCGCGTCGAAGATCTCCTGCAGCCGGGTGCGGATGGCCTCGGTCTGGTTGCTCATCTCCAGGGTGAGGTTGCCGAACAGGCACCCCGAGACGGTGCCGCAGCTCTGCTGGGCGTCCCGCAGGCCGGCCTGCGTGATCTCGAACAACCGGCGCAGGCGCAGCAGGGGCTGGGCGTCACCGCCGAGAGCGGCCGCCCAGGCGCGTTGCTGGCCGGCCCAGTGCTCGTCGATGACGGCCAGCGCGAGGGACTCCTTCGAATCGAAGAAGTAGTAGAAGCTGCCCTTGGGCACGCCGGCCGCCCGGCAGATCTCGGCCACGCCCAGGGCTGAGTAGCCATGCGTCTCGAGGAGCGAGCGCGCGGCGCTCAAGATCCGCTCGCGAGCATCACTGGTCCGGCCCATGAAGCCAGTTTACGACCGGTCGACTATCAGCCGCGGGCCCGCTGTTCGCGGGCCTCCCCGTACGGACATACGGGTGAATAGGTACCCATATGGGGATTTATCCCGTCTACCGGCGGGGCGGGTCCGAGCGAAGCTAAACGTGTCTTCGAACACATTGCGCCAACACCGGGAGGAGACGATACACGTGCCAGCCATGTTGCAGCCGCACATCGAGCACGGCACCACCGCCGGGCCCCAGCCCGCGCTACGGCTGCTGTCCTGGAACGGGCTCCTGGCCATGGGAGATGGCCTGGCCGTTCGCACCGGCTGGGCGGGCCAGGACCGCTCGGCGTCGTGGCTGCTGTCGGCACGGCCTTCGGCGGTGCCGGGCGCACGACGCATGACCGCGGTCCGCCTGGCCGCCTGGGGGTTGCGCGAACAGGCCGAGAACGCCGACCTGCTGGTCGGCGCCCTGGTCGCCGACGCCCTGCGGCACGCCACCGCGAAGATCAGGCTCTCGCTGTGGGCCGAGGACGACCTGCTGCGCTGCGAGATCGAGGACGACCGTCCCACCCTCGCCTTCGTCGCATCCTGCCGCAAAGCCGCCCAACGCGGGCACAACCCGCTGCTGGCCCGGCTGGCCTGCTGCTGGGGGGTCGCCGGCAAGGCCGTCTGGTTCGAGCTCGTCACCGGCGAACGCTCCTGCGAGCACGCCTGACGCGCCCAGACCCGTACCTGCCGCCCGAGCGGCACCGAGGGAAAGGAATCACCCATCGTGCGCCAGATAAGGATCCGCGTCTCCAAGCGGCCGACGCGCCGCCCCGCTCAGGGTGTGGACCTGCGGACCCCGTCAGGGCGGCCGCTGCCCTACTGAGGCTGCCCTCCTGACGCTGCCGTACTGGCACCGCCCGACTGGCCGGAACCGGCCCTCACCCTGGAGCCGGTTCCAGCCTCCCCCGGGCGCCGCGCTCCCTCACGGTTCGTCGTGCCCGTTGGCCCGGGCCCGCTCCCCCACCCACACCGCGATCTGCGCCCGCGAGCTGAACCCCAGCTTGGTCAAGATGTGCTCGATGTGCCCCTCCGCCGTGCGCTGCGCGATCACCAGGGACGCCGCGATCTCCTTGTTCGTCATCCCCTGGGCGACCAGCTCGGCGATCTCCTTCTCCCGCCGCGTCAGCGGCGCCTTCCCCTCCTCCTTGACCGGCCGCTCGGGCTTGTCCTCCTCCAAGGCGTAGGCCAGCGCCTCCTCCAGCGGCATCCGCGCCCCGCGCCGCACGGCCGTCTCGAACGCCGGCTCCCCCAGCGCCGCACGGATGGCCCGCTCGCACTCGTCGTGGTAGCGGGCCAGATGCCCGTAACCCGACAACGGCGCCCCGGCGCAGCTCCACATGGTCTCCAGCACCCCCATCAGGCGCGCGGCCCGCTGGTGGCGGCCCTGACTGGCGGCGATCCAGGCCAGCACCTCGATGTTGACGCCGGCGCCGAGCGGGTCGCCGACCGCGCGGTTGAAGGCCAGGCTCTGCTTCTCCAGGTCCGTCGCCCGCTCCAGGTCCCCCTGGCGCCACACCTGCACGCCCAGCGCCATCGTCGTGTACGCCTTGTGCCAGCCCTCCCCGTAGGCCTCGCATTCGGCCAGGCACTCCTCGCCCGCCGCGATGGCGGCCGAGGAGTCACCCAGGAACGAGTGGGCGAGCGTCAGCCGGATGAGCGACAGCGCGATCCCGACCGGGTCGCCGGTACGGCGATGGCGGGCAAGGGCGTCCCTGTATAGCTCGATCGCGGCTTCCGTTCGCCCCTCGCACATGGCCACCATTCCGGAGAACAGGGCCACGTAGGCCAGGACCGGCTCATCGCCCAGCTCCTCGCCGAGCCGGCGGCTCTCGGCGAGCAGGGCGGTGGCGGCCGGAATGTCGGCCTGGATGATCGCCAGCCAGCTGCCGGCCCACAGGGCGCCGGCCCGAACCCGGCTCGGCTCGGTGTCCGCGGCCAGCCCCTGCTCCAGCCAGCCGCGGCCCTCCGCCAGGTAATAACTGGTGATCCAGTGATACAGCAGGTCGCCGGACATGCTCAGCCCCGCGCGGGCCTCCTGCGGCGTGCTCAGCCAGCTGTCCAGGGCGGCCCGCAGGTTGGCATGCTCGCGCCGCAGCCGGGCGAACCAGGCCACCTGGCCGGCCCCGAACAGCTCCGCCCTGGCCCGCGCCGCCAGATCGCGGTAATAAGTGCGGTGCGCTCGCTGCAGGTCGGGCTCGCAGCCGGAGCCCGTGAGCCGTTCGCGACCGTACTGCCGCAGCGTCTCCAGCATCCGGTAGCGTACGCCGCCCGGATGGTCCTCTCGTATCAGCACGGACTTGTCCACCAGGCCGATCACCAGGTCCAGGACGTCCTGCGGGTCGATCCCGTCCCCGCCGCACACCGCCTCGGCCGCCTCCAGGTCCAGGCCCCCCGCGAACACCGAGGCCCGTTCCCACAGCAGGCGCTCTTCTTGCGAACACAGCGCGTAACTCCAATCGATCAGCGCCCGCAGCGTCTGATGCCGGGGCAGCACCGCCCTCGACCCGCCGGTCAGCAGGCGGAAGCGGTCGTCGAGCCGGTCGAGCAGCTGCTCGGCCGACAGGGCCCGCAGGCGCACCGCCGCCAGCTCGATCGCCAGCGGCAGCCCGTCCAGCAGGCGCACGATGCGGGTGACGACCTCCCGGTTGCCCTCCGCCACGGTGAAGGACGGCAGGACCGCGCGGGCGCGTTCGGCGAACAGCCGCACCGCGTCCTGCCGGATCAGCCTGTCCAGCGGCACCTGCAGATCCGGCAGCGGCAGCGGCGCCACAGGCACCGCCTGCTCGCCGGCGATGCCCATCACCTGCCGGCTGGTGGCCAGCACCCGCAGATCCGGCGCCGCCCGCAGCAGCGTCTCGCTCAGCGCCGCACACTCGCCGATCAGGTGCTCGCAGTTGTCGAGGATCAGCAGGGCCTGCTTGTCGCGCAGGTGGCAGGTCAGCACCCGCATCGGGGAGTCGCCGCTGTGGTCGCGGATCTCCAGCGCCTCGGCCACCGCCTGGACGAGCATGGCCGGCCCGTCCAGCTCGGCCAGCTCCACCAGCCACACCCCATCCCGGAAGGCCCGCCGCACCTCCTGGCCGACCCGCACCGCCAGGCGCGTCTTGCCCACGCCGCCCACGCCGGTCAGCGTGACGGCCCTGGAAGCGGACAGCAGCTGTTTGACCTCGGCCACCTCGTGCCGACGCCCCACGAAACTCGTCACCTCGGCCGGCAGCCCGCCGTTGGGCCGCCCTCCGTAGGTGCTGGCAGTCACCGTTGTCATTGGCGCCTTCCGCGACGCGGCCGGCGCTGCCGTCGGCCCGCATCCCACGTCGTCGCCCCCAGGTTATGTCCCGGCCGTTATCCCAGACGAGCACGGTCAAGAACCCACAACAAGTTTTGGCCATCGCATGGCGTAACGGCGTCTCGACCTTGACGGCCCGCCGCTCCTAGCGTGGAGGAAAGGAGAGGGGCAAACCATGTTCATCCAGGTCATCGAGGGCCGGGCGATCGACGCCGGCGAGCTGCACGAGGCGCTGGAGCGGTGGGCGGACGAGCTGTCGCCCGGCGCGCAGGGCTGGCTGGGCACCACGGCCGGCGTCACCGACGACGGCCTGTTCGTCAACATCGCCCGCTTCACCACCCGTCTGGCGGCCCGCCGCAACAGCGACCGGCCCGAACAGGGGCAGTGGTGGGTGGAGACCGCCAAGCTGTTCGCCGGCGAGGTGACCTTCCTCGACTGCGAGCAGGTGGTCGAATACCTGGGCGGAGGGTCGGACGAGGCGAGGTTCGTCCAGGTGCTGCAGGGGCGCGTGCGCGCCCCCGACCAGGTGCGCGAGGCACTGGAGCGGGGACAGGAGGAGCTGGCGGCCTTCCGGACCGACCTCATCGGCGGCACCGCCGCCTTCTACGGCGAGGACGGCTGCGTCGAGACCGCGTACTTCACCAGCGAGCTGGCGGCCCGGCAGGGGGAGGCCAAGCTGCAGCCGCCCGCGATCCGGGAGCTGCTGCGGCAGTGGCAGGAACTGTTCGTCTCCGACGTGGACTACTTCGACCTGCGCGAGCCGTGGCTGTACTCGCCGCGCTAACCGCACCCGCTCACGCATGGGCCGGCATCCGTACGGGCACCTCGAACCAGACGAGCTTGCCCCGCCCCGTGGGGATGCTGCCCCAGCCGGACGAGAGCACCTCCACCAGCAGCAGCCCGCGCGAGCCCTCGTCGTCGCGGGCCGCGGCGCGCGGGCTCGGCGGCACGGGGCTGGAGTCCTCCACCTCGCAGCGCAGCAGCCCGTCGGCGGCCGACAGGCTGATCCGCACCAGGCCGCGCGCGTGCCGGACCGCATTGGTGACCAGCTCGCTGATCAGCAGCTCGGCGAAGTCGCACGCCTGCTGCAGCCCCCACTCCGCGAGCTGGACGCGGGCGGCGTGCCTGGCCCGGCGCACCGAGACCGCCTGCGAGGTGAACGTCCACGACGCCAGGGCGGCACTCACGCGGCGCGCTCCAGGACCGCGACCGGCACGACGCTACGGCCGTCGGGCAGCAGCTCGCCGGTGTCGTCGAAGAACACCACCCCGTTGCACAGCAGTCCCCATCCCTGCTCGGGGTGGTAGGCGACCAGGCGGGCGGCCTGGTGGGCGGCGGAGTTCGCCGGAGGACAGGGAGGCTGGTGCGTACACATGGTGCGGATTCCTCCGTTCCTCGCATCCAGCAGTTTTTCCGTACGCTTCCAACGTGCCTCACAGCACCGCGTCAAGAAGAGGTGAAAAATACCCTTATAGGTACCTACGTCCTATACGTACGTAGGTACCCGTCAGGTCACCAGGACCTCGCGCCCCTCATCCCACCTCCACCGCAGGTCACGGCCACTCAAGTGCACCCCACCGATCCAACGGTCCACACCGTTGAGCCGCACATGATCCTCCTCACCCGCCAGCACCCGGGCACCGACAGCGGTCAACCGCACCAGCGTGGCCCCCTCCACCGGCACCCCGGCAGGCCGCAGCTCCAGCAACGGATACGCAGCCCCGGCCAGACGGGCCATCATCGCGAAACACGACGTATCCCCCAGATAAGGACGCACCTCACGCGCCGCGGCACGCACGAACACGTCCCCCGCCCTACCCTCCTGCGCCGCGACCGCAGCCAGAACGCGCCGCTCAGCGAGGGAAAGCCCGTCACGAGTGGAGGGATACTCCCGGCACAAGCGATCGAACGCCTCACCCAGAAAACGCAACTCCCCGGAACGGACCGCGGCGATCGCCGGCAACCCCTCCGGCGTCGGAGCACGAAAAGCCGCCCACGCCCGGGTGGCCAGATCCAGCGCCGCCCCAGAGAGCCTCGCGCACGCCTTCGTCGCCGGCAACTCCCGCAACTGCTCCGCACGCAGCTCACCCAAGCCACCGAAATGGGCGATGCCGGGATGCTCCCCGATGCAGATCAACGTGACGGCCCCGGCCGGCACCTCCAGCTCGGCCAGCCAGGCGAGGATCTCCACGATCTGCAGCTGATCGTACAGGTCGGCCTCGAACCACAGCACGTACTCCCCGCCCCGGTTGGCCTCCACAGCCGCATCGCGCTCCAGGAACATCCGCAGCACCTCACCGCGGTCAGCGGCATGCACCCCCACCAGGAACGCGGCCCTGACCCGGCGCAACTCCTCACGCCCCAGCGCCGGCACCGGCCCCTCATGCAGCACATCCCGCCAGAACACGATGCGCCGGGCCAGCCCCGTGCCCGCCAGATCGGTGCCGTCGCCGTTGCTGATGTGCAACGCCGCCGCCATCCGAACCTCCTCGGCAGCCGGCTGCCCACCCAGCAGCCGGCGCCGCGCGATCGCGTACGACTCACCGGTCTCGGCCATGCGGGCACGCACCCGCAGCTTGAAATCCGCCTGCCTGGTCACGAACGCCTCCCCAGCGCCACCCGCGGCATCCCCCCAGCGACCCGCGCGGCAGGCGCACGACCAACCAGCAGATCCCCCGTCCGAGAGGTGAACCCCCCTTTGCCTCCTTCAGGCGACCCGGCTGGGGCGGGCGGGCCGGAGGTTGGGCGGGGACGGCCGCCACCGGCCATGCTAACCCCGCCCCGCCGCCCGCGACAGCCGCCCTCAGGCCGCCCCTTGACGCACCGGCTGACGCAGCACCGTACGCGGCTCCGGATCGTCGAACGGCGTCAGATACACCTCATGATGCAGCCCATTGGGCACCAGCCCCCGCTCGGCCATGAACGCCTCCATCACCGCCAGCGACCGATACTCCTCACTGAAGGCGCCCACATGCAGCACCTCCACACACTCCCCCTCGGTGAACGTCGCCACCCGCACCCGATCCACCGCCGCCCCCGACGACCGCGCCGCCTCCCGCGCCCGCTCCACCAGCCCCGGCTCCGGCACCCCCGCAAGAGGCAGCAGCAGATGCCAGCGCCACAGCTCCCGCGGCACCTCCAGCCCCGGCCGCTCATCCTCCACGAACCACAACCCCTCCAGCGGCCCCGCGGCGCCGCCCATCCCCGCCGCCACCGCGAACAGCGCGCCAATGGCCGACACATGCTCACTGCCGCCCGGCTCACCCATGCCCGTCACATTCAGGCAGGTCACCGGACCGTACGTGGTCAGCTCAGGATTCATGACTCCTCCAAACAGATCATCAAATGCGTGACGAGATGGTCAGGCGAGGTCACCGCCGGATCCGACACATAAACCTCGCGAATCGGCCCCCGCACCGCACACCGGCGCTCACCACACCAGGCCAGCACCCCATGCGCCGTCAGGGACATCTGGTCATAAGGCCCCACATGCGTCGCACAAGCGAACCGGCCCCCCGGCAACACCCGCACCGGCACACCCCCGCCACCCTCCCCATCCCCGAGCACCCGGACGGCCTCCACATCGAACACCTCGCCCAAATCCACCGGGAACAACCCCATCAACCGCACCGGCCCCCCACCGGCAAGCCCCACCAACCGCGACAGCGCCGCCGACACCGCCCGCCCCACATCCTCAGGACCCGCCGCCCGCTCCGCCGCCACCGCCACTCGCCGCGCCGGCTCCTCCACCACCCGCACCGGCACCGACGGCAACCCCCGCGCCATCACCCGCTCCAGCGACGCGAGCGTACGACGCCGCCGCGCCAACTCCGCCTCCAGATCCTCCCGAACCCCCTCAAGCGCCCCCGCCCCACCCGACAGCACCTCACCCACCACCGCCAGCGGCACATCCAGCGACCGCAGCAACGCGATCGACAACGCCACCCGAACCTGCGACGCCCGGTAATACCGGTAACCCGTCACCGCATCCACCCGCGCCGGCCGCAACAACCCCAGCTCGTCATAGTGACGCAACTGCTTCACACTCAACCGCCCCAACCGGGCGAACTGCCCGATCGGCAGCAACTCCTCATCCACGCCCACCAGCATGGACCCTCCCACCGAGGGAGAGTCCAACCCGCCATCGAACGACCTATACATGCCCTTGCCGGTATATAGCCGAGCGGGTATATTAACGAGCCATGCGCTTCGACGTCCTCGCAGAACCCGCCCGACGCCACATCCTCGACCTCCTCCTCCAACGCCCCCGCCTCGTCAGCGAACTCACCACCCACCTCGGCCTCACCCAACCCGGCACCTCCAAACACCTCCGAGTCCTACGCGAAGCCGGCCTCGTCACCGTCCGCAAAGACGCCCAACGCCGCTGGTACGAACTCCGCCCCGCCCCCCTCGCCGAAATCGACGCCTGGCTCACCCCCTACCGCAAACTCTGGAACCACAGCCTCGACCGCCTCGAACACCACCTCGACACCATGGAAGACGACCGATGAACGAAAACCTCACCATCCACCCCGACGGCCGCACCACCCTGCGCATGCAACGCCGCCTCCCCCACCCACCCGAAAAAGTCTGGCGCGCCATCACCCAGCCCGAACACCTCGCCCACTGGTTCCCCGCACCCATCACCATCGACGGCGACCACATCACCTACGGCTTCGGACCCGACGGCCACATCACCGAGAACAACCCACCCCACACCTACGCCCACACCTGGGGCGACGACGAACTCCGCTGGGACATCCACCCCGACGGCCCCCACGCCAGCATCCTCACTCTCACCCACACCTTCACCGACCACCACGGCGCCGCCAGCTTCGCCTCCGGCTGGCACACCTGCCTCATGGCCCTGCTCCACA
Source organism: Nonomuraea sp. JJY05 (assembly GCF_043496855.1). Classification (NCBI taxonomy): domain Bacteria; kingdom Bacillati; phylum Actinomycetota; class Actinomycetes; order Streptosporangiales; family Streptosporangiaceae; genus Nonomuraea; species Nonomuraea sp. JJY05. The sequence continues at coordinate 76,477 of NZ_JBIEIS010000052.1, read as the reverse complement.
CCCTCGACGAACGCCCCGTCCAGCAACCCGCCGACAAACAACCCGCCGCATTCGCCCGACTCCACGAGGACTACATCGCCATCCTCGGCCTCGCCCCCGCCACCGCCGAAAACGGCGACGTACGCGTCGAACGCCAGCTCACCCGCCCCGCCGAAGACGTCTGGCACCTGCTCAACGGCGACGACGCCACCCTCGGCGACCCCCCGCCCGCCCCCTTCACCGCACCCGGCCTCCCACCCGGGCCTGTCACCCGGGCCGAGAGTGCCAAACTCCTCGAATACGACACCCCGACCGGCCCCGTCCGCTGGGAGCTCACCGAGGGCACCGGTCAGGGCGCCCGGCTCATCGTCACCCACACCGGCGACACCACCACCCTCGACACCTGGCGCATCCACGTCGAGGAACTGGCCTCCTCTTTGGTGGATTAGTGGTTTTGAAGGGGTGAGCAGAGCGGTGCAACCACCCACGCCCTTTACAATGTAGATCAATAAGCGCCGAGGCCGAGCACCGCCGCCGTCACCGCCCGCGCCCGCCCCGGCGCTGTCACCAGGTCCGTCGAATCCGACAGCTGATCCACGCATCCCACCACCGGCAACCCCCTGATCACCGGGTCCGACACCGACTCCAGCAGCGCCTGCGCGAACCGGTCCCCGCCGATCACCTCGAACGGCCGGTCGAAGAACCCCCGTACCCGCTCATCCAGCCGCTCGGCCAGCGCCATGCGGTTCTGCAGCGCCGCCACCCGCGCGTACGCCCCCGACAGCCCCTCCTGCCGCTCCCGCCAGGAGCGCGCCGCCATCGCCGCCCCCAGGCACTCCCCCAGCTCCGTCGAGCCCGGCATGCGCGCCAGCGCGCTGCCGAGCCATTTCGCGTACGGCGGGTAGCGCCGCCGCAACAGCAGCGCCAGCCGCATCACCTCCCGCGCCAGCCGAGCCCCCACCACGGCCGAGCCCAGCTCATCGCCCACCTCGCCACACCGGCCAGGGAACGCCTCCTCCTGGGCGATCCGCCGCCACTGACACGCCAGCACGTACCGCCACACGTCCTCCGGATACCAGCGCAACGCCGCCCTGGCCGCCTCCAGCCCGCTTCCGGGAGCGGCGGTCTCCAGCCCGTCGTGGAACACCTCGCCCCGCGTCACCTCGGCCAGGCTCTGCCACGGCGCCGACAGCCAGTCCAGCAGCGACACCCCCTCGCGCGGATCGAAACCCAGCCGTTCCACCAGCCACGACCCCAGGTCCGTCACCGCCACCCCGGGCTGCACGCTGCCGTGGTAGCCGAACACCGTCGGAAAACCGCCGAAACGCTCCGGCAGGCCCGCCGCCACCCGAGCCCGCACCTCGGGCGCCGTCCCGGGCGCCACGAACACCAGCACCCGCGGCCCCCAGTCATGATCGGCCGAGCGGGCCGTGTCGAACTCCAGCACCTCCGACCCCGGCCCGATCAACGCGGCGCTGTGCGGGACCCCGGACACCAAAGGCGCCACCACCTCGCCGTAGAAGGCGCGGGACAACTCAATACCAGGTACAAAATCGGACATCACGCCGTCAACTCTGCCCCAGCGCCGCCCGAACCTCACCCGATTTTCCCGGCGCCCGCGCGGGTCACCCGGCGACGTGAGAGGCCATCACCCGCCGGCGCCGGTAGCCGATCCGCTCATAGACCGTGCCGGCCGCCACGTTGCCGTCGTCGACCATCAGCGCCGCCCGCCCGTAGACGGCCAGCAGCTGCGCCGACACCCACCGGCACACCCGATCGGCCAGCCCCCGCCCGCGCATTCCCGCCTTCGTCGCCACCCCGGCCAGCAGCCCCACGCTGGGCGCCGACCAGGCATCGGCCGCCACCGCCGCCAGCTCACCGCCGACGCGCACCCCGGCCCACCTCCGCACCCCGGCGATGCCGGGCACCGCATAGGAGTCGGGCGCGTCGGCCGCCAGCAGCGCCGCGACCTCGCCCGCGGCCTCCGGCTCCAGCCACCCCACCCCGCTGGGGACGGGGCCGTCCAGCGCCGGCAGGCTCATCCAGGAGAACGTCCCGGACTCGCGCAGGCCGTCCAGCTTGGCCGTCACCTCGCGTACCAGCTCCAGCTCCCCGAACGGCCGGTAGGAGGGCCCCACCTCGGCCAGCGCGTGCCGGACCAGCTCCACCGCGTCCGAGGCCGCACCCCACACGCCCAGCCGGTCGCGGCGCGAGGCGCCCGGGCCGGCGGCCACCACCGCCCCGCCGAGCGCCCACGCCCGCGCGCCGCCACGCAGCCCCTGCGCCGCCCACACCAGCAGGTCGTCGTCACCGCACGCGGCACGCACCTCGGCGTCGTCGCGTAACTCCCGTATCGTCACAGCTGGCCGCAGCTCGCTACAGGATGGCGCCGGGCCGGTAGGCCGCCGCCTCCGGATGCGCCGTCACAACCTCGCCCACCTGCCGGGTCACGGCCTCCACCTGATCGGCCGCCGCCCCGGTGAACGACACCTGGTCGGCCAGCAGCCCCTCCAGCCGGGCGCGGTCCAGCGGGAAGCGGGTGTCGGCCGCCAGCAGATCGAGCAGCTCGTTGCCGGCGCCGCGCGAGCGCATCGCCAGCGCCGCACCCACCGCGTGCTCCTTGATCAGCTCGTGCCCCGTCTCCCGGCCCACCCCGGCCCGCACCGCCGCCATGAGCATCTTCGTCGTGGCCAGGAACGGCAGATAACGCTCCAGCTCGGCGGCGATGACCGCCGGGAAGGCACCGAACTCGTCCAGCACCGTCAGCATCGTCTCCACCAGCCCGTCGAAGGCGAAGAACGCGTCCGGCAGCGCCACCCGGCGCACCACCGAGCACGACACGTCGCCCTCGTTCCACTGGTCACCCGCCAGCTCGCCCGCCATCGAGGCATAACCCCGCAGCACCACGGCCAGGCCGTTGACGCGCTCGCAGGAGCGGGTGTTCATCTTGTGGGGCATCGCCGACGAGCCGACCTGCCCCTCCTTGAACCCCTCGGTGACCAGCTCGTGCCCGGCCATCAGCCGGATCGTCTTGGCCAGCGACGACGGCGCCGCCGCCAGCTGCACCAGCGCCGTCACCACCTCGAAGTCCAGCGAACGGGGATAAACCTGCCCCACGCTGGTGAAGCGGTGCGCGAACCCCAGGTGCGCGGCCACCTTCTCCTCCAGCTCGGCCAGCTTGCCCCGATCGCCGCCCAGCAGATCGAGCATGTCCTGCGCGGTGCCCACCGGCCCCTTGATCCCGCGCAGCGGGTAGCGGCCGATCAGCTCCTCCAGCCGCCGGTAGGCCACCAGCAGCTCATCGGCCGCCGACGCGAAACGCTTGCCCAGCGTGGTCGCCTGCGCCGCCACATTGTGCGAACGCCCGGCGACCACCGTGGTCTTGTGCTCCTCGGCCAGCGTCGCCAGACGCGCCAGCAACGCCACCACCCGGTCACGCACCAGCAGCAGGCTGTCACGGATCTGCAGCTGCTCGACGTTCTCGGTCAGGTCGCGCGAGGTCATCCCCTTGTGCACCTGCTCGTGCCCGGCCAGCGCGTTGAACTCCTCGATACGCGCCTTCACGTCGTGCCGCGTCACCCGCTCACGCGCCGCGATCGAGTCGACGTCGACCTGCTCGACCACCTTCTCGTAGTCGTCGACCGCGCCCTGCGGGACCGTCACCCCCAACTCGGCCTGCGCCCGCAGCACCGCCAGCCACAACCGCCGCTCAGCGATGATCTTGTATTCGGGGGACCACAGGCGGGCCAGCTCCGGCGAGGCATAACGCGAGGCCAGGACATTCGGGATACGCGGCTTGGACGTCACGTCGGACAAGTCTATTCACACGCCCGCGCCCGCACGGCACCAGGCCACGCGAGCGCCGCGATCACGCTCCGACATAGGCCGCCAGGTGCTCACCGGTGAGGGTGGAGCGGGCGGCGACGAGGTCGGCGGGCGTGCCCTCGAACACGATCCGGCCGCCGTCGTGACCGGCGCCCGGGCCCAGATCGATGATCCAGTCGGCGTGCGCCATGACCGCCTGGTGGTGCTCGATGACGATGACCGACTTGCCGGCGTCGACCAGCCGGTCCAGCAGGCCGAGCAGCTGCTCGACGTCGGCCAGGTGCAGGCCGGTGGTCGGCTCGTCCAGGACGTACACGCCGCCCTTGTCGGCCATGCGGGTGGCCAGCTTGAGCCGCTGCCGCTCCCCGCCCGACAGCGTGGTGAGGGGCTGGCCCAGGCTCAGGTAGCCGAGCCCGACGTCGGCGAGCCGGCCGAGGATGGCGTGCGCGGCCGGAGTGCGCGCCTCACCCGCGCCGAAGAACTCCTCGGCCTCGGCCACCGGCATCGCCAGCACCTCGCTGATGTCGCGGCCGCCGAGGTGGTGCTCCAGCACCGAGGCCTGGAACCGCTTGCCGTCGCACTCCTCGCAGAGCGTGGAGACGCCGGCCATCATGGCCAGGTCGGTGAAGATGACGCCGGCGCCGTTGCAGGCCGGGCAGGCGCCCTCGGAGTTGGCACTGAACAGCGCCGGCTTCACACCGTTGGCCTTGGCGAACGCCTTGCGGATCGGGTCGAGCAGGCCGGTGTAGGTCGCCGGATTGCTGCGCCGCGAGCCGCGGATCGCGCTCTGGTCGATCGACACCACCCCCGCCCCGGCGGGGATCGACCCGTGCACCAGCGAGCTCTTGCCGGAGCCGGCGACGCCGGTGACGACGGTCAGCACCCCGAGGGGGATGTCGACGTCGACATCGCGCAGGTTGTTCGCGCTCGCGCCGCGGATCTCCAGCGTGCCGGTGGGCTTGCGCACGCTCTCCTTCAGGGCGGCCCGGTCGTCGAGGTGGCGCCCGGTGACGGTGCCGCTGGCCCGCAGGCCCTCGACGGTGCCCTCGAAACAGACGGTGCCGCCCGCCGTACCGGCGCCGGGGCCGAGGTCGACGACGTGGTCGGCGATCGCGATCGCCTCCGGCTTGTGCTCCACGACGAGCACTGTGTTGCCCTTGTCCCGCAGGCGCCGCAGCAGGTCGTTCATCCGCTGGATGTCATGGGGGTGCAGGCCGATGGTGGGCTCGTCGAAGACGTAGGTGGTGTCGGTGAGCGAGGACCCGAGGTGGCGGATCATCTTGACGCGCTGCGCCTCGCCGCCCGACAGCGTGCCCGCCGGCCGCTCGAGCGACAGGTAGCCCAATCCGATCTCCACGAACGACTCCAGCGTCCGCAGCAGCGTCGCCAGCAGCGGCGCCACCGACGGCTCGTCGAGGCCGCGAATCCACTCGGCCAGGTCGCTGATCTGCATCGCGCACGCGTCGGCGATGCTGACCCCGTTGATCCGCGAGGAGCGGGCCGCCTCGCTGAGCCGGGTTCCGTCGCACTCGGGGCAGGTGGTGAAGGTGACCGCCCGGTCCACGAACTCCCGGATGTGCGGCTGCATCGCCTCCCGGTCCTTCGACAGGAACGACTTCTGGATCTTGGGGATCAGTCCCTCGAAGGTGAGGTTGACACCCTCGACCTTGACCTTGGTCGGCTCCCGGTACAGGAAGTCCTGCATCTCCTTCTTGGTGAAGTCGCGGATCGGCTTGTCCGGGTCCAGCAGGCCCGACTCGGCGTAGACCCGTACGGTGAAGAAGCTGTCGGACTTCCAGCCGGGAATGGTGAACGCGCCCTCGGCCAGCGACTTGGAGTCGTCGTAGAGCTGGGTGAGATCGATGTCGGAGACCGCGCCCCGGCCTTCGCAGCGCGTGCACATGCCGCCGGTGCGGGTGAAGGTCTGCACCTCCGTCTTCTTGGCGCCGCGCTCGACGGTGATCGCGCCGCTCGCCCGTACCGAGGGGACGTTGAAGGAGAAGGCGTTGGGCGAGCCGATGTGCGGCTGCCCGAGCCGGCTGAACAGGATGCGCAGCATCGCGTTGGCGTCGGTCGCGGTGCCGACCGTGGAGCGGGGGTCGGCGCCCATGCGCTGCTGGTCCACGATGATCGCGGTGGTCAGCCCCTCCAGCACGTCGACCTCGGGCCGCGCCAGCGTCGGCATGAAGCCCTGCACGAAGGTGCTGTAGGTCTCATTGATCATCCGCTGCGACTCCGCGGCGATCGTGTTGAACACCAGCGAGCTCTTGCCCGAGCCGGACACGCCGGTGAACACCGTCAGCCGGCGCTTCGGGATCTCGATGCTGACGTCCTTGAGGTTGTTCTCGCGTGCGCCGTGCACGCGGATCAGATCGTGGCTGTCGGCGACGTGCGGCGCAGGCGACTGCGGGTCCGTGCTCGTGGCCTTGCTCATCGTGTCTCCATCTGTGGGGCAGGACCGCTTTCGCGGTCTCCGTCGGCGTCGCCTGGCTCGATCCGACCAGTTTCGAGCATTATGTCGGGGTTTTCTGGCGTCAGTACGGTCGGCAGAGGCCCGGCACTCACCGGTCCTGAAGCAGCCCCAGGACGTTGCCGTCGGGGTCGGTGAAGGTGGCCACCAGACGACCGCCACCCACGTCGCGCACGGGATCCTTCACGGTGGCCCCGGCGGCGGTCACCTCGGCCAGCTTCGCCTCGATGTCCGCCACGTGCCAGTAGGCCACCGGCGAGGTCATCGCCTGCGGCCCACCGCCCGGCACCAGCCCGATGTGCTGGCCCTCGGCCTCGAAACCGACGTAGTACGACTCGTCGGCCTGCGGCGCGACGCCCAGCAGCGCGGCGTACACCGCCTTCGCCTTCGCCAGATCCGACACCGGATGCAGCACCGTCGTGATCCCCTGGGTGGAAGAGCCGGTCATGGTCACTCCTGTTCGAAAAGATGAGGTGTGTGCCGGTCACGCTAGCCGCAGGCCACCGAAACCCGCTTCTCCATTCCTGACCGGTCGCACCCCGGATGCTGTGAGAAACTGACGAGGTGAGACGGCAGGACCTCGACGATCTCGTCCGGCTGCGGCGGGCGCGCGACCGGATGGACCGCGACTACGCCGAGCCCCTCGACGTCCCGGCCCTGGCCCGCGACGCCCTGATGTCCCCGGGCCACTTCTCCCGCAGCTTCCGCGCCGCCTTCGGCGAGACCCCCTACAGCTACCTGATGACCCGCCGCATCGAGCGGGCCAAAGCACTCCTGCGACGCGGCGACCTGTCCGTCACCGAGGTCTGCTTCGCGGTCGGCTGTACGTCACTCGGGTCGTTCAGCACCCGCTTCACCCAGCTGGTCGGCGAGAGCCCCAGCGCCTACCGGGCCCGCGACCACGACCGCGCCGCCGACATCCCCGCCTGCATGGCCAAGATCTACACGCGACCGGTCAGGAACGGAGAAGCGGGCCCCACCGCTCCCCCGTAGGGTGAAGTGCATGGACATCAAGCTCTCCACCTGCTTCATCGCCGTCGACGACCACGACAAGGCGCTCGCCTTCTACCGCGACGTACTCGGCCTCGAGGTACGCAACGACGTCGGATACGAGGGGATGCGCTGGGTGACCGTCGGGTCACCCTCCCAACCGGACGTGGACATCGTCCTCGAACCACCACTCGCCGACCCCAACGCCTCACCCGCCGACAAACAGGTCATGGCCGAGCTGATGGCCAAAGGCCTGCTGCGCGGCATCATCTTCACGACCGACGACTGCGACGCCACCTTCGAGCGCATCAGCTCCGCCGGCGGCGAGGTGCTGCAGGAGCCGATGGACCAGTTCTACGGCGTCCGCGACTGCGCCTTCCGCGACCCCGCCGGCAACATGCTGCGCTTCAACCAGACCCTCCCCAAGTAAGCCCCGCGCGCGGCCTCACCAGCTCCGGACAGTCGACCGCGGCGCGTCCGTGTCGTAGGGGATCTTTTCTGGCTGGTAGGTGAGTTCTCTTCACCCCGCCACCTTTACAATGTAGATTCATAAATTGAGGTGCATCATAGGCAGATGACGCGTGACGACGCTGCCCTGGACGGGGCCGCCGCATGGCGGGCCCTGACGCCGCTGATGGACCTGATGACGCCCATGGCGCTGCGGGTGGCCGTGACCTTGCGATTGCCCGATCTGGTGGACGAGGACGGCTCGGACCTCCACGACCTCGCCACCCGGGCCGGCGCCGACCCCGACGCGCTGGCCCGGGTGCTGCGCCACCTGGTCGGCCGCGGCGTGTTCACCGAGCCCCGCCCCGGCACGTTCGCGGCGAACGGGACGGCCGCCCTGCTGCGCCGGGACCACCCGTCCGCGGCGTGGCGGTGGCTGGACCTGGACGGGTTCGGCGGCCGGATGGACCTGGCCTTCACCGGCCTGCAGGACACCGTGCGGACCGGCCTGCCCGCCTGGCCGGCGGTGTTCGGGGCGCCGTTCTGGGACTACCTCGACGCCAACCCCGAGCTGAGCGCCTCCTTCGACGCGACGATGGCGGCCAACGCCGGGGGCCGCGAAGTGGCGGAGGGCTACGACTGGCCGGCGCTGACCCGGGTCGCCGACGTCGGCGGCGGCACCGGAAAGCTGCTGGCCGAACTGCTGCTGCGCCACGACGGCCTGCACGGTGTGCTCATCGACCTGCCGGACACCGTCTCCCGCGCGCGTCAGTTCCTGGCCGAGCGCGGGCTGGCCGACCGGTGCGAGACCGTCGCGCGGAGCTTCTTCGACGAACTGCCCGCCGGCGCGGACGCGTACGTGCTCAACCGGGTGCTGCACGACTGGGCCGACGCCGAGGCGACCGCCATCCTGCGCCGCTGCGCCGCCGCGGCGGGCCCGCGCGGCCGCGTGCTGATCCTCGAATCGCCCAGCACCTCGGAGGTCGATCCGGCCATGTTCGCGGAGATGAACCTGCGGATGCTGGTCCTGACCGGCGGCCGGGAACGGACCGTCGACGACTACCGGACCCTGGCCGCGGCCGCCGGGCTACGGGTCGCCACCGTGCACGACATCCGGCCGTGGCACTCCGTCATCGAGTGCCTCCCCACCACCTGACGACGGCCCGTCGCAGAGTGGTCGGTTGGGTCAGGCGCGCTTCGGTTCGTAGCGCAGGGCGGTGATCCCGCAGTCGAACGGCCGGGCCGCCACCGGCCGCAACCGCCTGTAGTCGCCGGCCCCGCCGAACACCGGCATTCCGGCGCCGATGGCCACCGGGTTGACGAACAGGTGCAGCTCGTCGAGCAACCCCTGGGCGATCAGGCTCGACACCAGCGTGCCGCCGCCGTAGGCGATCAGGTCGCCGCCCGGCCGGGCCTTGAGCCCGTTGACGATCTCGGCGAGATCACCGCCCGCGACCACGGCGTTCTCCCACGGCGACTCGGTGAGGGTGTTGGAGATGACGACCTTGGGCGTGTTGTTCATCTTGTCGATGGACTTCTGGTCCTCGCCCTCGGGCCCGGCCGCCCACGCCGGGATGAACCCCTCGGCGAGCTTACGGCCCAGCACGATGCAGTCGACGGGGCCGGTGAGCTCGTCGATGTAGGCGTTGATGTCGTCGGTCCACGGGAAGGACAGCCAGTCCATCTCACCGTTCGGGCCCGCCATGTAGCCGTCGACGGTCATCTGGACCTGCAGTTTGAACGTGCGCACGAGGTGCTTCCTTCCGCGCTGAAGGGGCGTTGATCGAGAGCGTATCCGCTCAGACCAGGCACCCGTCCTCGCCGCGGTCGTGGAGCCCGGCCGCGCCTTCCACGATGCGCCGGTAGTCGGGGCACTGGGTGAAGTCGTCCGCCGTGCACCGCATGAGGTGCTCGATCAAAGCCGTGGGGCTCGGGTCCTCGCCACTGGCCGTTCCGGTGCAGGTAGGCCCTCTCGGGATGCGGATGCAGGTGTTCGCCCGCGAGGTGTCGGAGAGTGCGCCGGGGCCTCCGGGAGATCGGCAAGGGAGGAACGCCCGGTTGTCCACCTGCACTTCGGACCGTCAGTTTGCTTGGGATTTCCGCACCGTCGTGTCCTCTGAGCTGGGGATTGTGCGCTGTCACCGTTGTCGGGCCAGGGGGTGAAACGCTCCCCGGATGATGGACCGGCTTTTGGCCGCCACATCGATCGTGTCGGGTGCGGTGGTGGGGTCGGACACCATGAGGCTGGTGGCCAGCGCGCGGCCGTCGGCGGTGCGGGCGAGGTAGGCGTGCGAGTAGGAGCGGTACGGCGAACCGGGTTTGCTGTCACATCTGTTGACAGTGCTCCATGATGGAGGCCGACACCCTCGCCGTCCACAGGGCGTGGCAAGGGATAGCCGATGTGCGAGGAGGCCATCTGTGGCGGTACCGACGTTGACTCCTGGGCAGCGGGCCATGGCGGTGGTCAAGGCCGCCGAGGCGCGCAAGGCCCGCAGTGAGCTGTTGGCCGCGGTCCGAGCCGGGACCGTCACGGTGGCCGAAGTGTTGGCCCGGGCGGAGGAGGAGACTCTTGTCAAGAAGACGAGGGTCGTTCAGGTGCTGCGAGCGATGCCTGGTTATGGTCCGGCGCAGGTCGCCGCGCTGATGGCGATCTGCGGGGTCGAGGTGAAGCGCCGGGTTGGCGGCCTGGAGCAGGCGCAGCGCGAGCGGTTGCTCACCACGCTTGCGCGGTAGGTGCGGATCCTGCGTCCGGGTCGTCCTGATGAGGGGGTTACAGGACCTGGTGTTCAAGGTGACATCGCCGAGGTGGCGGGCAATGTCGCGGGCCGGCCAGGCGCGGTTGGGGTCTTGGTGGAGGAGGGCCAGGACCTGTTGTTGTCTGCGGCGGTCGGCCGCGGCGATGGGCCGCTCGTCTCGTGACGCGACAGGCAGCGCGGGTGGGGGTGGCAGGAGGGTGATCTCAAGGCCGGTGATGGTGCGGCTGTGATCGGGCCTGCCGTCGTTGAGCCGTTCGTTGTAACGGGAGATGGGCGATTTGACCTTGCGGGTGCTGACTCGCGGGCGGCGGGGTGGCAGCAGCCCAGAAACCTTAACTACCTGGCCTTGGGGGAAGTCCCGAACACGTTCGCCGCAGTGCGACTGCTGCCCGTGGGCGCTTCTGACCTTGTCGCCGGGCAAGGTCCTGCACCGGCTATGGCTCCTCATGGATCTCCACTGCGGACGGTCCTGGACGCGCCACAACCGACACCGTACGGATTCAGCCGACGAATCCCAGGCGGATGACATCAGTGGAGAGATGTCAAGAAGGCGCATCAGCCCAGAACTGTGCCCGAGTTCTCGGTGCCGCGGGGACGCTTGCGGGAGAACGCCGAAAGGTCTATGGCCAGGCCGGTGTGCTCGCCGACGAATCGTACCGGCCGTTCGTCGTGATCTACGCCGTTCTCGGTCTGTTCGATGATCGCGGCGAGGAACTTGCCGACGACCGGCGCGTTCTTGAACTGGTTGCCGCTCGTCCCCATGGCGACGTAGAACCCGTCCAGCTCCGTACGGTCGTAAATCGGCGTCCAGTCGTCGGCGACGTCGTAGACTCCCACGACCCCGCGAGCCCGATTCGGTATCTCCAACGCCGGTAGCCGTCGCGCAGCCCTCGTCACCTGGGCCTCGAACACCGCCGTCGTCGGATGCGCGGTGACGGCATCCGGGTCGTCCACCCACTGCAGCGGGTCGCATTCCGGTTCCGTACCACCCACCAGCAGTCCCCCGCCGGCCTCACCGCGCAGGTAGATACCCAGGTCCATGTCCGCGACGCAGATCCCGGCGCGGTTGTCGGCGCCGAAACCCGCGGGGGCCGCGACGTGCGCGACCTCCTGCCGTAACGGCCGGCATCCCACGGTGAAGTCGGCTCCGACCGAGGCCAGCTCGTTGATGCGGGTCGACCATGGGCCTGCGGCGTTGACCACCACGCCGCAGGGGATCCTGCTCCCGTCCGCGAGTGTCATCGCGGTGACCCGGCCATGAGCCCGCTCGATCCCGCGCACCGACGTATGGAACCGGAACTCGGCACCGTGTGCCCGCGCGGCGGCGGCCAGATTCTGCGCCGCCAGTTGCGGATCGTTCACGAACCCCGCATCAGGTGTGTACACGGCACCCAGCGTGGTTTCGGTCTCGGCCCAGAACTCGTCGTCGTCGATTCGTTTCGGTGGCCAGTACCTGCCGACGTCGATACCCAGGATCCGCTCCGACAGGTCCGCACTCGTCCACTCCTCGAACGGGATACCCGCGTTCCGGAACAACGGCAGGTACACCGACCGAGGAGCCACGTCCACGTCCAGCATCGCCATCCCGCACCGTACGTACCGAGCCAACGGCCCGACGTCGCGGCCAAGGTGCTCCGCCCACGACCTCCAGCCGAAGTGCGCCTCCCAGGCGGTGGCGACGCCCGCGGCGGTGGAGAAGTTGAACCGCACCACCGCGCTGGACGCGCTCGTGGAGCCGTGGCCGGCGCCCCCGGCCTTGTCGACCACCGTCACCTGCCAGCCACGGCGGGCGAGTTCCAAGGCGACCGACGCGCCGATCACCCCCGACCCGATCACCACGACATCCGTGCGCTTACCGGGCACGGCAGGTCCTGAGATAACTGAGGAACGAGGCCTGCAGGCCGGTCACGTGCGTTTCGTGCATGAGTGCGCTGGTGACGGATCCGCTGCGTGAGGTGAGGCGGTGAAGGAACGTGGCCGCGTTCTTCGCGAGATTCTGGTAGACCGCCACGTCTCCGAGGATCTCTCGGTCGTTGAAGGTCACGTGAAGCTTGGTAGCAGGCAGGGTGTCACCCATCGCTTGAAGACGAGCGAAGACCTGACTGTCTGCACCCACAATGCCGGGGCTGCCCGCGCCGATGCTCTCGAAGAAGGTGCTATTGGTGAGCCAGGCGTAGAGACTGAAGAGTCCGCCGTAGGAATAGCCGAAGAGGCCGTGACCGCTCGGGGCTGTGCCGTAGTCGCGTTCGATCCGCGGGTGTAGGTCGTCGGTAAGGAAGTTCAGGAACATATCCCCGCGGCTGTCGCTCAATTCAGCGAGGTAGGCGTCGGCTTGCTCGCGAGTCATCGTGCCCGCTTCGATCCCCATCTCCACCGCATCGATGTACTCCTTCGCGATGGGTTCGCCGGGGGGCACGAGGTCGCGGTTGCGCAACCGCTCCCAGTGCTCTGCCTCCTCGCCTGCGTAACCCACGCTGACTTGGACGTAGGGCTGAATCGACTGCATGGGGTCCAGTTGCGTGACGATGAGTGGGGCGGTCATGCCCACGGCCCAATTGCCGTCGAGCACGTACACGACAGGCGCTTGCGCCGCGGCAGGGTCGTAGCGCGGTGGCGTGGTGACCCAGACGCCGTAGTCGTGCCCACCGCTGGAGCGCATCTCGAAGTAGTCGGTGTGGGCGAGGCAGCCCTGCCACATGGTGCTCATCTGAGGTCCTTTACGATTTGGCCAGCCTGGATTACGAGGACGGCGCTGGTGGGGTCGGAGAACAGTTCTGGGTCTTCGAGCGGGTTGCCGTTCCAAAGAACGAGGTCTGCCTGCGCGCCGGGAGTGATGACACCCACCTGGCCGGACAGGCCGAGGATCTCGGCGTTGGTCTGGGTCGCCGCCACGAGCGCTTCCATCGGCGTCTCGAGGGCTGCGCGGAGGCTGAGTTCTTTGCCGCGACGGTCCTGAGCCGGACCGATGAGATCGGAACCCAGCCCGATCCGCACTCCGGCCTCCTTGGCGACAGCGAGCGCCTCGGTCATCCGCTCACGGACACCCAGCACACGATCGCGGACCGGCTCGCCGAGGCCGGCTTCCGCGGGGTCGTGCAGCAGTCGCTCGACGACGGCGAACGTGGGCACAAGGGCGACCCCGCGCGTGGCCATCAAGGTGGCCGTGGGCTCATCGAGGTCGGTGCCGTGCTCGACACAGCGCGCCCCGGCCTCGACCGCGTTCCGAATGCCCTCATTGTTGTGGGCGTGAACCGTCACGTAAGTGCCCCGTGCCGCGGCTTCCTGCACAGCGACGGCGATCTCCTCCACGGTGAACTGGGTGTCGGTCAGCCGGTCGTGAGCGCTGACCACTCCCCCGGTCACACAGAGCTTCAGGAAGGAGGCTCCGCGGCGGAAGGCCTCACGTACGTTGCCTCGCAGCTCGTCCGCGTTGCCCGACATCATGGACAGGGCACACAGACCCGGAAGGTGATGGCCGCTCCACAGCTCGGTGGGTTCCCAGTCGGCTCCGTAGTAGCCGTGCCCACCGATCTGGCACTGCACCGGTCCGCACGACAGGACGCGCGGTCCCCTGACCTTGCCCTTCGCGATCGTGGTGACGACGCCACCGTCGATCCCGCCGGTGTCCCGGACGGTCGTGAAGCCGGCGTCGAGCGCTGCGCCGGCCGTGGCGAAGATGTCCGCCGCGATCTCGGCGGCACTGATCTGGAACGAGAACTGCGGCTGGATCGGGCTCGACAGGCCCAGGTGAACGTGCGCGTCGATCAGGCCGGGCGTCATCGTCAGTCCCCCGGCGTCGAGCCGCTCGCCGGGTTCGCCACCGGAGGCCCCGAGCTGGGTGATCCGCCCGTCTTCGACGGTGACGTCGACGTCTATGGGATCGCGCCCCGTCCCGTCGGCGACCGCCGCGCCGACCACCTGCAAACGTCCCACGAGTCGTTCCCTCCGCCGTCGCGAGCTGACTGCGACCATGTACGAAGCAACACGGGCCGCCAGAAATCTTTTCCAATGGATAAACTGTAGGAGTGATCCTGTCAACCACGGAACGCAAAGGCGACGCACGCGAGCGCCTCCTGGCCCGGCTCCTCGACACCTTCGACGAGGCCCTTCCCTCACCGGAGGTGTCGCTCCGCGAGATCGCCGCCCGGACCGAGACCAGCCACGCCCTCCTGCGATACCACTTCGGGTCACTCCCGGGCGTCCTGGCGGCCATGCTCAAGGCACAGCGATCTCGTGACAACGAGGCCCTTTTCGCAGCCGCCCAGCAGGGCACCTTCGCCAACCTCGTTGTGGCGATCTGGCGGACCTACACCCGCCCGGAGCAGTTGTCGCGTGTCCGCGGCTTCTTCCACGTCGTAGGACTGGCCGCGTACAGGCCGGAGGACTTCCGCGAGTTCATCGACTCGCTCGACGACCTGACCAAAATGCTGGCCTCACTCGCGGAACGCGAAGGGCACGACACCGGGGAAGCGCTGAACATGGCCACCGTCGCCGTTGCCGCGATCCGCGGCCTGCTCTTACAGGAAGTCCTGACTCCAGGAGTCCACTCGGAGGACGCCGTCGACTTGATCCTGCGCATGCTCCCCGGCAACGCGGCCGGTGTTCATTCAGGCGATGGAGTACGCCCGCCCCCTCAAGCAGGCCGTCCCGCACCGGCGCGTGATCGTCATGGTGCATGAGATGAAGCGAACTTCGATCTGGGCACCAACCGGCCGCACGCGCCAGGCTGGCCCGGCTGCTGGTGGTCGATCCGGTCACCCGGCGCAGCGAGTACGACGGCCTGAAGGACGTGGCGCAGGCCGCATCCCTGGGCAAGTTCAAAGCACGCCTGGCGTTCTTGCAGAACCTGGACGCGCTCGGCCCGACAGAGAAGTGGCTGGAGGCTATCCCGCCGGGGAAGGTCGCGCATTTCGCGGGCGAAGCGCGAGTAACCGACGTCGCCGGCCTGCGCAAGGTACTGGATGAGGACAAGCGGCTCACTTTGATCGTTAGCCTCTTGCACACGGTGCGGACCGGGGTCCGCGACGACGTGGTGACGATGTTCTGCAAGCGGATGGCCGCGATCCACAAGAGGGGCCGCGACCAGCCGGAAACGCTGCGGGAGACGCACCGTGCCGAGTCCGAACGGCTCCTGGGCGTGTTCGGCGACGTCCTGGACGGCGTCCGCGAGGCCATGACCTCCGTGGAACAGCAGAACAGTGAGGACGGTGCCGACGCCGCCGTGGACACACCGGACAAGCGATGGCCAGGAGGCGGTGACCGAGCGGGCGGGCCGGTTGGTGCTCAAGGCCCTGGACCAAGCCGGAGGTCTGGAGGCGCTCAAGACTGCGCACGAGGCGGTTTCGGCCCATCACGGCAACAACTACCTGCCGCTGCTGGACCAGCACTACCGCTCGCACCGCTCAGCGGTGTTCACCTTGGTGGAGTCGATTGACCTGGAGTCGACCAACGCCGAGCGCAGCGTTCTGGACGCGGAGCAGCGTGCGAAGGCGTTGGCGAAGGAGGCCGAGGCGCGTACGGCGCGTCGGGCGCTGTTGGCGGAGGTGCCCTCCGGTGCGGTGAGTGTGGCGGAGGTGTTCGAGCGCCGCGGGCACGATCTGGTCGGCAGGACCCGGGTGGTTCAGGTCCTGCGGGCCGTTCCCGGGCATGGGCCGGCCAGAGTCGCGGCGTTGATGGCCATCTCCGGGGTGGCGGAGAAACAGCGTGTTGGCGCGCTGAACGAGCAGCAGCGCGAGCGACTTCTGCGGGCTTGATCAGCTGACAGCGCCGGGACTGATCGCGTGCGCTATCGCAGCTCCGCGTGCGGGTGGGGTTGATTCTGCAGGCGATGGCGAAGTTCGGCCTCCTGCGCCGTCAGCGCCTGGCCCGGGCGTCGGATGCGGGCCGGGCGGAGTCGGGGGATGTCTTCGCCCTGCAGGAGGGCGAAGTCGGTGTGGGCCGCCTCGATGGCTTCGGTAGGCCTGGGTTTTCTCATGCTCGGCCAGGGCCCGGTAGATGCTGGCCAGGGAGGGATTCTCGCCCTTGCGTTTGCCGGTGGGGATGATCAGGTCTTTGCGGATCTCCTCAATGCGTTCCCCGGCGGCCTTGCGGCACAGCACGGTGTGCAGCATGTCGTCGGTGATCACGACGGGGCGGCCGCCGTGCTTGCCCTGGCGTGCGGCGGCGTCCAAGCCTTCAAGGGTGGCTTCGCGGATGGCTTCGCGCTCTACGTGGAGGGCATGGTGATGGCCGAGGGTGTGCCATTCGCCTTCGATCACGCCTGGTGCATCATCGCCGCGAGCGACCGCGTCATCGAGTCCACCCTGCCAGACGGGATGGGCCTGGCTTATCTCGGTATTGCGCTAACCGACCACTACCGGCGCGCCCAGCAGTCACGGCGTGGCCTGGACGCCGTCATCACCGGCGGCGGCATCAACTTGGCAGACAACGCCGACGCGCTGCGCGGCGGGCTTCCCGATGACGCCTGACTGCGCACCGCCTGCGGCATCGGCTGGGGCGTGTCCCCCGACCATGGAGCGACGCTCGCGGTCATCGGCACGCTGATCGCTTACCCGCCCAGCAGCGCGTGGGCAACTGGTCATCGTGAGTCGGTGAAGAAGGTCTGGAGGTGGCGGTTGACCGGTTCCGGGCAGTCCAGCTGAGGGGCGTGGCCGCAGCCATCCAAGATCACGAGCTCTTCGTTCGTGAGCAGCTCGGCGAAACGGTGGGCGCGCTCGACAGGCTGGATGGTGTCCTGCTTGCCCCACAGCACCAGCGTCGGGGTCTTGGTGGCGGGGAGGGCGGCTTCGGTGAGCGCCCAGTCCAGACGGCGTTCCAGTAGGTAGGTGGCACGGATGTTGTCATGGAAGGTCATCGGCGCCCACCACTCGTCCAGGAGCTGCTCGGTGACGCGCTGCTTGTTGACCATCATGCCCTCGGCCAGGCTGCGGACCGTGGACTTGCCGGTGGACAGCTTGACGGCCAGCTCGCCGATGACAGGAATCTTGAGGGATTCCCACATCAAGGTCCCCGGCAGGTCTAGCCCGGTGGCGTCCAGCAGGGCGAGCTTGGTGACGCGGTCGGGGTGGCGCTGGGCGAAGGCCAGGGCCCAGCCGCCGCTCCAGGAGTTGCCGGCCAGGGCGGCCTGCCGTATTCCAAGGCTGTCCATGAACGCGCCGACGGCAGCGACCATGGCATCCAGGTCGAAGGCGAAGCCGGCGTCCTTCAACTGGGTGTAGCCCTGGCCGGGAAGGTCGACCGCGTACACGGTGTGGTCGCGGGCCAGTATGCCAAGTTGGTCCTTCCAGCCGATGACCGAGGTGCCGCCGGGCGAGAGCAAGATCACCGGTGTGCCGGATCCGGCTTGGATGTAGTGGAAGCGGGCGATCGGGGTGTCGGCGTAGCGGGAGCCGGCCTGGGCCAGGTACGGCGAGCGGAATGCGCGGCCTTCCTCGGCCGGCTGCCAGCCGTACGCGCCGAACAGCAGTGCGGCCATCAGCAGCGCGAGCGCAGCCGCCAACCAGTGGCGCCAGCGCCGCTTGCGCGCCGGCTGGGCGGTGGTGCTCTGAGGTGTGCTGTCCAGGCGAGCCATGGTGACCCCTTACTTGGTCGGGGAGGTGTGCATACACCTGGACGGGCGAGTGGGAGCAACCGTGACAGCCGCGGCACGTGATCCGGCTCACACAGAGCTGCGGGACGCTGGAAGGATCATCTCTACGTGCCGGCCCGCGACCAGGCCACCGCTAAGTCAGTGCCGCAGCGAGATCTGCCACCGTTCGGTAGTGGACAGCGGTCATGCCCAGCGATCTGGCCGCCTCCACGTTCTCCAGTCGGTCGTCGATGAACAGGCAACGCTCTGGCGCGGTGCCGGCGACCTCTGCGGCGATCTCGTAAATGCGCTGGTCAGGCTTGGCCACCCCGACCCGGGCGCTGCTGACCACGGCGTCGGCGAAGTGGGTGAGTCCGACGCGGGCCAGATGCTCATCCAAGGTGTCCGTGGCGTTGGTCACCAGCACCACCGGCACCCGCTCCTGCGCTTTCGCCAGCAGCGCCCTGACGCCCTCGTCCACGGTGAACGGTACGGCGATGAACTCGGCGACCGCGCGCCTTGCCCGTTCGTCTCCGCCCAGAGCCACGACGACGGACTCCGCCCACTCCTCCTCGCTGATCAGGCCGAGTGTGGCCGGGCCGATGAGGGCGGGGTCGAAGGCGGTCCGCATCAGCGGCAGCCCGTAACGGGCCTCGATCTCGGCCTGAACGGCATGGTCGAACTGGCGGAGCACGCCGTCAAGGTCGCAGAGCACTGCGTCGTAGGGCATCATGGCCCTCTATTGTGCGGGGTGTAATGGTCCCCTGGTCGGGGTGGTGCGCCGATCGGGCTCGCCCAACCGTTGATCTTGCCGACGGGTGGGTGATATAGGTGGATCGGTGCGATTCCAAGGTGCGGCGGTGACAGCCCGCCGGTTCCGCCGGTAGCGGTGGTACGACTCGGTGTGATTCCGGGCCACGCGGTGAGACCCCGCCACCTCTCGGGCCCAGCTCAGGCCCCTGATTCTTCGCGCGGCGAGGATCGTCCTCTCCGCTGTCGAGAGGTGGTGTCGCATGTTCACCGGGCACATCCAGGAAATCGGAACGGTGATGGCCGTCGACCAAGCTCGTATCGCGGTCAGAGCGCCCAAGGCCGCCGCGAGCGCGCTGGGTTCGATCTGCCTGAACGGCGTCGGGCTGATGATCGTCCAGACCAAGCCCGAGACGGACGTACTGGAAGCCAGGCTCACGGCCGAGACCCGCCGCAGATCGACCCTCGACCAGATTCCGCCCGGCACGCGGGTCAACGTGGAGGCGCCGTTGGCTCTGGGCGACCCACTGGGTGGTCACCTGGTCCAGGGTGCCGTGGACGCCGTGGGCAAGGTCGTGAGAATCGACGACGAGGGAACCTCACGGCGGTTGTGGATCAAGCCGCCGGAGCGTTTTCTCCCGCTGGTCGCCCCCAAGGGACAGATCGCGGTCGACGGCGTCAGCCTGACCGTCGCCGAGGTGTCCCGCGACCGGTTCTCGGTGGTGCTGATCCCCATGACGTTGCAGGCCACCACGCTGGCGGAGCTGTCGGCCGGCGATCGCGTGAACCTGGAGCCCGACCTGCTCACCCGCCTGGTGCGGCGCTGGCCGTCGGACCCGGGGCGTGCGGTGGGCGCGGTGGTCGCGGCGCTGCCGTGGGCGGGACGGGTCTCGGGCGGGCAAGGCGTGCAGAAGGCGCTGGCGCAACTCGCGTCCGGGGGAGCTGTGGTGATCTGGGATCCCGACCGGGAGGGCGAGGGCGACGTGGTGTTCGCAGGTGCCCGGTTGCGCCCGGAAGCGTTCACCTTTCTGCTCACCCAGGTCTGCGGTCATCCGACCGTGCCGTGCGCGCCCGAGGTCCTGGACCGTCTGGAGATCGGGTCCATCCCCGGGCCCGGTGATCGGCATGGTACCCGGCCGCACGTTCCGGTGGATCTGGTCGCAGGGACCGGCACCGGGGTGTCGGCGGCCGAACGCGCCGCGACCGTACGCCGCCTGGCCCATCCGGAGTCCAGACCGTCCGACTTCCTCCGGCCGGGGCATGTCTTCCCGCTGGCCGCCCGCCCTGGAGGTCTCGCCGAACGAGCCGGTCACACCGAGGCCACCGTCGCCATGTGCGTGGCGGCCGGGCTACCGCCCGTCGGGGTGTGCTGTGAGGTCATGAACCCCGACGGAACCATGGCCAAGGCCACCGACCTCGAGATCACCGCCCTGCGCTGGGGTCTGCCGCTCCTCGACGTGGACGACCTGAGGAAGCACCTGTGATCACGGCGGGTCGCGACCTGTACGACGATCCCCGCTTCTTCGAGGGCTACCGCCGGCTCAGGGATTCCGGTGCCGGGATCAACGACGCCATTGAAATCCCGGCCATGAGCCGCATGCTCCCTCCCGTGGCGGGCGCCGCGGTCGTCGATTTGGGCTGCGGGACCGGCGCGCTCGCCCGCCGACTGGCCGACGCGGGAGCGGCGCACGTCGTGGCGGTGGACTCCTCCCAGCGGATGCTGGCGCTGGCCGACCCGCATCCGCGGGTTCGCTACCTGCGCGCTGACCTGGACGAGCTCACGCTGCCCCCGCGTTCCGCCGACCTGGTCGTCAGTAGCCTCGTCCTGCACTACGTCGCCGACTACCCGGGGTTGGTCCGGCGCGTCGCGCACTGGCTGCGGCTGGGTGGACGGTTCGTCTTCTCGATCGAACACCCGATCTGCACCGCCGCCGATCCGATGACCGGCTGGCGGAGAACCGGCGAGGGCAGGGTCTGGCCGGTTGACGACTATGCCTCGGAAGGGCGTCGGAGGCAGAATTGGATCGTCGAGGGCGTGGAGAAACACCACAGGCAGATGGCCACGCTGATCGGCTGCCTGCTCGATGCCGGTCTGGAGCTGACCGGCATCGACGAACCCGTTCCCGGCCCCGCCGCTCTCCAGATCCATCCTCACCTGGCTGAACATCTCAGACGTCCGCCGCTGCTGGTGCTGGGGGCCCGCCGCGGGCACGTCGATCCCGCCGGCGGAGAGGAGTAACGAGGGTCGTGAACGCCACCCCATACCAGACGATCGGCTTCGGCTACTCCCGCCACCGGCGCCCTGACCCGCGCATCGCCGGCCAGATCGACCAGGCCCTGGGCTCCGCCGAAACGGTGATCAATGTAGGCGCCGGAACTGGCTCCTACGAGCCCCGCAGTCGGCAGGTCACCGCCGTGGAGCCGTCCACGGTGATGATTCGCCAGCGTCCCCCCGGCTCAGCGCCGGTCATCCGGGGATACGCCGAGACCCTCCCCTTCCGTGACAAGTCGTTCGACGCCGCGATGGCCATCCTCACCGTCCACCATTGGACCGACGCCGCCGCCGGCCTCGCCGAGCTGCGCCGGGTGTCCGGCCGGCAGATCGTCCTTACCTGGGACCCAGCCGTCACCGCACGATTCTGGCTGGTCGAGGAATACCTCCCGCAGGTCGCCGAAACCGACGCCGGACTCGCTTCTCTCGACATTGTCCAGACCTGGTTCCGGCGCGACGGCGCACGGGTGAGCGTCGTCCCCGTGCCGGTGGCCGCCGACTGCACCGACGGATTCCTGGGCGCGTACTGGCGACGCGCGCACTGCTACCTCGACCCCCGGGTTCGCGCCGCCATCTCCGCGCTGGCGAACCTTGACCAGCACCTTGTCGAGCGCGCGATGCGACGCCTCGAGATCGACCTCGCCACCCGACGCTGGCATGAACGCCACCAGGGCCTCCTCGACACCGACACCCTCGACCTCGGCTACCGCCTCGTCACGGCCGACCCACCCACCCGCACCGATCAGCCGGACACGAGCAGCACCGTTGCCGTGCGGAGGCCCGCCGCCCAAGCGGACTTGCCGGGCTGGACAGCCGACCACATCGACGGGAACGGGGGATAGCCGTGCCGATCATCGACGCCTGGGCGCAACACCCGACGCAGCGCTTCCTCCAGGACGACATGTTCAACTCGCTGCGCCGCTGGCGCGGCACGTCGATCCCGGCCGAGCAGCCGCCGGTCTCGGCCACGCTCGCCGCCATGGACGGGGCGTGCGTCGACCTCGCCCTGATCAGCGCCTGGTACGGCCCGCAAGGCGTGTTGATCTCCAACGACGAGGTGGCCGCCTTCGTCGCCGAGGCCCCCTACCGCCTGGCCGGCGTGGCCTCCGTCGACCTGCGCAAACCCATGCCCGCCCTTCGCGAGCTCCGGCGCGCGGTCACGGAGCTGGGGTTCAAGGCGCTGCGCGTCCTGCCCTGGCTGTGGGAACTGCCACCGGACGACCGCCGCTACTACCCCCTGTACGCCGAGTGCGTCGAACTTGGCGTCCCGTTCTGCACCCAGGTCGGGCACACCGGCCCGCTACGGCCCTCTGAGCCGGGCCGGCCGATTCCCTACCTCGATCGGGTCGCCCTCGACTTCCCCGAGCTGACCATCGTCGCCGGGCACATCGGCTACCCCTGGACCACCGAGATGATCGCGGTAGCGACCAAACATCCCAATGTCTACATCGACACCTCCGCCTACACCGTCCGCCGGTACCCCGCCGAGCTGATCGCCTACCTCAAGGCTCACGGCCGGACCAAGGTACTGTTCGGCACCAACCATCCGATGATCACACCGGCCAAGGCGCTCGACGGGCTGGACCAGCTCGAACTGGACGACGAGGTACGCGAGCTGTTCCTGCACGGCAACGCCCAGCGGGTCTTCAACCTGGAGCGCTACCGATGACACGGACCATCTGCGGGAGAGCAACTGCTTGATACAGGGGGTCGGTGTCCGCGGAGGATTGAGGGAGCAATGGAAGACCGGACGCAACAGCAGCAGTCAAGCCCCAAGGTGCAGGCGCGCATCAGGGCCAGTTTCGAACGGCAGGGATTGATGCGCCATCTCGGTGCGCGCATTGCGCACATAGCGCCAGGATGCGTGCACATCGTGCTCCCCAGCCGGCCTGAAGTCACCCAGCAGCACGGCTACATCCACGCGGGAGCCACCAGCGCCATCGCCGACAGCGCAGGCGGCTATGCGGCATTCACGCTGTTCCCTGAGAACACCTCCGTGCTCACCGTGGAGTACAAG
Source organism: Nonomuraea sp. JJY05 (assembly GCF_043496855.1). Taxonomy (NCBI): domain Bacteria; kingdom Bacillati; phylum Actinomycetota; class Actinomycetes; order Streptosporangiales; family Streptosporangiaceae; genus Nonomuraea; species Nonomuraea sp. JJY05. The sequence continues at coordinate 53,404 of NZ_JBIEIS010000052.1, read as the reverse complement.
ATCAATCTTCTGGCGCCTGCCCTGGGCGATCACCTCGAGGCCGTGGGGACGGTCCTGAGAGCTGGACGAACGCTGACCGTCTGCCGGCTGGAAGTGTTCGGCGTCCAGGACGAGCACCGGTCGCTCGTCGCGACAGGCCAGCAGACGCTGATGTGTGTGAAGGAGCGACGCGAACAACCGGAAAACCATCCCTCTTCTTGATTTTGCTGGCGAGAAGCGGATCTGGCTCCGAGTCTGGATGCTGTTGGTGATCTCTATTGGGTGGGCGGTGGGTTCTGGCAGAGTTGCTGGAAAGGGTTGCGGGAACGTGCTGGTCGGTCGGGGTAGGCGCTGGAGGTGTAGTGGTCGGCCGGGCACCGAGGTATTGGAGCTCATCACCGTCAAGGACGGCGTCATCGTCGAGGGTCGCCCCTTCGACCTCGATACCGTAGCCGTCCTCGCCGCGACGACCCCGTGACGTCCACGGATTGGGTGGAACCGGGACCACGTCCGACCGACTGGTCGCGTCCGGCTGACCGGTCGGCCGGGGCCGGTCCTGATCGGGGCAGTAGCCATGCGGGGATGAGGGCGATGAGAGCGAAGCCGACCGTCCACCAGAAGGTTTCGCCGAACGCGCCTTGCAACGCGGCGGGGGTGCCGGTGCCCTCGGTGACCCGTTGGAGGACGACGGCCAGGACGGCGGTGCCGAATGAGCCGCCGACGCGCTGGACGACGCTGGTCAGGCCGGTTGCGCCGGGGATCTGGTCGGGACGCAGTCCCTGGTAGGCGCCGGCCATCATCGCCACGCCCGCCGTGCCCAGTCCCATGCCCCCGGACCAGCAGAGTGATGATCTGGAGCAGGTCGCCGGTGCCGGACAGGGTGAACGGGATCGTCGCCGCGACGGTGACGGCCAGCCCGACCAGGACCAGGGGGCGGGCGCCGATGCGGTCGGTGAGCCGCCCGGCGATCAGCAGCGACACGGCGGTGCCCACCCCCTGGGGGCGAGCATGAGCCCGGTCTCGACGGTCGTCAGGCCGTGGACCTGCTGGTAGTACAGCGGCAGCAGGAACATCGGCCCGAAGATCGAGGCTCCGGACAGGAACGCCAGGGTCGCCACCAGCGCGTACGAGCGGTGGCGGAAGAGCCGGAGATCGAGGAGGAGGGCGATTCTGGTCCGCAGGGCGTGCCGGGCGAACGCCGCAATTAGGCTCACCCCGGCCACCAGGCTGACGATCGCCGTGGCGCTGCCGAGGCCCCGGCCTTCCGCACCGTCCTCACCGCCGATCTGCGCGAGTCCGTACACCAGTGCCGCCAGGCCGGGTGACAGCAGTGCCAGGCCCAGGACGTCCAGCGGCGGCCGGCCCTCCGGTCGGCCGGAGGGCATCGCGCGCCAGGCGAGCAGCAAGGCCAGACCGACCACCGGCACGTTGACGAAGAACACCCAGCGCCAGCCCGCGCCGTCGATGAGCACGCCGCCCAGGATCGGCCCGATGATCGGTGCGAGCTGGCCCGGGATCGCCACCAGCGCCATGACCCGCCCGAACCGCGACGGCCCGGCGGCCTGAGCCAGGATTGTCTGCGCCAGCGGCAGGATCATGCCGCCCGCCAGCCCCTGCAGCACCCGAAAGGCGATCAGACTCTCGATCGACCAGGCCAGGCCGCACAGCACCGACGCGACGACGAAGACCGACAGCGCCGACATCCACATCGCCTTCGCGCCGAACCGCTGCACCGACCAGCCGGTGAGCGGGATCGCCATCGCCATGGCCAGCAGGTAGGCCGTCGCCACCCACTGCACCGTCGCCGGGGGTGCGTCGAACCGCCGCCCGAGGCCGTCGATGGCAACGCTGAGGATCGTGGTGTCCAGCAACGAGGCCAGCGCGCCCACCACCACGATGCCGGCACGGGCGCGGCGGCCTGGCGCCCTTGCCGGAGAAGGCGGGCACGAACGTCGCGCGGTGCAGCGCCTGCTGGTAGCGCTGAACGAGCACAGTCGGCCACCAGCGACGCTTTTGCACCTTGGCCAGGTCAGCGGTGGAGAGCGTCCCAGCGCGCAGCGCTTCGATCAGGATCGTCGCCGTGGCGACCGCGTCCTGGATGGCGAGGTTGATGCCCATGCCGCCGGCGGGTGACATGGCGTGAGCGGCGTCGCTGATGAGCAGCACACCCTCGGCGTACCAGCGCTCCAGCCGGTTGAGCTGCACATCGAGCAGGTGCAGCTCGTCCATACTCCGAAGGTGGTGGCGGATGGTCGAGTGCCGCCCGTCGCATGCCATTGTCAGGTTGGCACGGAGCTCCAGATCGCCGCAGCGCACACCGACGACCTTGCCGCCCTCCCTGATCAGCTTCCGGTCACCGCCGTGTTGGTCAGCAGGGTGAAGGCCGGCTCTCGTGCGGCTTCCTCGGCCAGGAAGTTCAGCAGGTCCCACTGGGCATCATCGCGACGTGGTTGTACGGCTCTGGCAGTCCGGCGATGTCGCTCGGTGTGATCCTGCTCCCGTCGGGCAGCGGGGCCTCCAGTTCGCCGAGACGGCTCTGCGGCAGGTTGCGGAACTTCGCGCTCAGCCCCAGCTTGTCCATCAGTCGGATCGTCGAGGCGTGCACGGTGTCGCCGCGGAAGTCCCGCGGGAAGTCGCCGTGCTTCTCCAGCACGGTCACCTCGATGCCGCCTCTGGCCAGCAGCAGGCCGAGCATCATCCCGGCCGGGCCACCTCCGGCTATCACCACGCTCATGCGCCCTCCCTCGGCGGCGCGAGCAGCGCCTGCGCGGCGGCCCAGACCCGCGGCATGCCGAACTCGGCCGCACCACGGAGCAGATCGCGCAGGGTGTCGTCGGTGGCCCCGGCCGACCTGGCCAGCTCGGCGTGCATGCGCAGGGATTCGCCGAGCGTCTGGTAGAAAACGTCCACGACCAGGCAGGCGAGCGCGGGCCCAGCGCTGGGCGAGCTGGTCCTCGGTGAAGGCTGCCAGGCCCGAGTCCACGTTCTCAAGGGCGCGTACGGCTCGCGCGAGCGGTCCGGTCAGCGGTGTGGGTTCGACGGGCTTGCCGTCCTGGGCCTGGGGCAGTCCGAGCTCGGTCAGGCGTTGGAGGGCAGTGACCACGATCGGGTAGCCCACGTAGGGCGCCAGGTGCCGGTAGAGCTCGCGGATCGCCTCGGAGTCGACCCCCTGGGCCAGGGCCATCTGAAGGTGCATGGCGAGGGGCAGGTCGAGGTGGGGGTGGCACAGGTCGGCGGTCAGGCAGATGAAGGCCTTCTCCCGCGTGGTCAGGTAGGCCAGGCCCCAGAGGTTATGGCCCGCGCCGACGGCGCACTGGGCGAAGACGGGGTCGAGCGCGGTCAGGGCCTCGGCTCCGGCGAGCTGGGTCATGGGGGTGCTCCGTTCAGGACAGTCCGAGCGCGCGCAGGCGCAGGCGGTCGAGGGTGTATTGGGGGACGATGCGGCCGAGCGTGCTCATCAGGCGTGACTTCTTGCCGACCGGGTAGCGGGAGCGGGGCTTGCGGGCGGTCAGGGCGTGCAGGACCGCTTGGGCGACCACGTCGGGGCTGGAGCCGGAACGCTCCTCCTTGAGCCCGGCGGTGGTCATGGTGCGGTAGGCGGTGCCGTACAGGCGCCTGCCCTCGGGGCCGAGGGAGGCCAGGCGCGGTTCGACCTCGTCTTCCAGCTTGTCGACCGCGTCGGTGTGGATGGAGCCGGGTTCGATGAGGACCGCCGCCACGCCGTACGGCTTGAGCTCCATGCGCAGCGCGTCGTTCAGCGAGCGGATGGCGTGCTTGGAGGAGCACAGCGGCCCGCCGAAGGGCAACGTGATCCAGCTACCCACCGAGCCGACCGTGACCACCCGCCCGCGCGAGGCCCGCAGCTTCGGCAGCATCGCCTGGGTGACCGCCACCTGGCCGAACACGTTGACCTCGTACTGCCAGCGCAACGCGTCCAGCGGGACGAACTCCAGGGGCCCGGTGACGCCGATGCCGGCGTTGTTGACCAGGGCATCCAGGTGGCCCAGGCGCTCGGCGGCCGCGGCGATCTGGCCGGCGTCGGTCACGTCGAGAATGATCGGGGTGACGGTGGGGCCGAGCGCGGCGCCGTCGGCCTCCTTGCGGACTCCGGCGTAGACGGTGAAGCCCTCGCGGGCCAGCAGCAGCGCGGTGGCGCGCCCGATTCCGGTGGAGGCGCCGGTCACCAGGACGGTCTTCGACATGAAGGGTTCTCCAGGTTTGTTGACATTTGGGCTCAGTAATAGGCGCGCATCAGATCGGTCGCCCACTCCGGCTGCACCGTCTCGCCCTGCGGGCCGAACTCGGCCATGTAGGGCTTGATGTCCAAGACCGGGCTGCCGTCGATGGCGTCCAGGCCGCGGACATGGATGTCCAGGTCGTCCACGGCAAGCAGTTGGCAGCGGGAGACGCCCAGCAGGTTCGGGCGGTTCCTGCCCCGCTGAGCGAAGATGCCGACCTTGGGCCAGTCCGAGTTGCCACGAGGGTGACGGGCAGAGGTGTTGATCGAGGACGGGTTCACGAGATGGAACTGGAACACCACCTCCAGGTGCGAGAAGGCGTCCAGCCCGGCGAGCGCCTCCGGCCCGAAACGTGTTCCGTTGAGGCGGATCAGTGCCTTCTCGGTGTTCCAGCCGTCGTCGAACGCCTCAGCGCGTCCACCGACGACCGTTCCCACCGGCTGCAGGACGATTCGTTCCATGTTTCCTCCGTAGTCGGGTCAAGGTCATCGAGTGCTTTCTTCCCGGAGGCCGACGGCCGGCAGCCGCATCAACGTATGGCACGCAACAGGTCCACCGGCACCGATCCACCGCGCACGAGGGCGCCGGACAGGATGTTTGCGGTCCGACCGTGTCCTGGATGGCGTAGTCGGACTGTGGAGGTGATCGATCGGCTCGCGCCGACCCTTCAGCGCTACCTGACCAGCGACTGAATCGGGCCGGCCGCTCGCTCCTCGGCTTTGAGCAGGCGGTTCTCCTTGATGAGGAAGTAGATCAGCAGGCCGCTCATGATGAAGTGGCCGCCGGCGGTGTACAGGCCGGGGAAGTAGCCGCCCTTGATGATCGGGAAGACGAAGTGGGCGATGCCGTTGAGCAGGCCGGCGCCCAGGGCGTACCACCACAGGAAGAAGTTGGCCACGCGGATGCGGTAGAGCGCGCCCGCTCCGGCGAAGAAGTAGAGCGCGCCGAAGCCGAAGACGAAGACGAGCAGGAATTCCTTCTCCGGCCAATCCCGTGGCGAGTCGAACAGCTCAACGATCTCGTGGGGAAAGCCGCCGGTGTACTCCTCGGCCATGTGGATGAGCTGGAAGCCCACCGCGCACAGGTAGACGGCGATCACCTTCCTTGACTTCACCGGGCGGGCGTAGCTGAAGGCCATCCATCCGCTGTAGCCCAGCACGCTGGCCACCACGAGGATGACGGCGCCCTGGATGGGGAGGGTGAGCAGTGCCCAGACGCAGAAAGCGACAGCCAGGATCGCCATAATGGCGGCCGAGTAGGGTTCAGGTCGTTTGGTCATGGCTGGGACCCTATGAAGATCGCGATGGCGGTCGCCTCTGTCACCTGACTGATGTGCGCGTCGGTCACATCAGTCACCTGACGGAGGCGATGCACCAAGTGGCATGGCTAGCGTCCTGCGCTATGAAGTTGATCGATTCCAAGCCATGATCCGGGTCTTCGCTGTCGTGTTCCTGCTGCTGTTCCTGGCCACTCCGGCCCGGGCGCATGTCGTCGAGTCCGGAGCGGATCTGCGGGTGACGCAGACCTTCGGCGCGGGAGAGGTCACCCTGGTCATCGCCGGGGTCTCGCGAGTGCCGGCGCCGCTGCGGGTGAGTGCGCAGGCCGTAGCGCCCTCGAGCCTTCGCCTGGAGCTGGAGTTGCGTTCGCTGACCGGCGGAAGCAGGTCGACCGGCTCGGTGAGCGTCGGGCAGGAGCCCGCCGCGTTGCAGGCGCGCCAGACCGGCCCGCATGAGCTTCGCGTTCGGGTCGGTGACGAGGTCGCGGTCATCCCGTTCCGGGTGCTGGTGGCGGGCGCCGCCTTCTGGGAGATGCTGCTCGACGGTGCGTCCGTGGTGGTCGGGCTGCTGCTGGTGATCGGCGTGCTCGCAGGCCGCCTGTCCCGGCCGATCGTGGGCGGCGCGAGTGCGGCCGCGGCGGTCGCGGTCGTCGTGATGCTGCTGGAGCCGTACCTCTCCGCCGCCCAGCCGGAAGGCGCCGCGCCCCGCACCGGACCCGGCCGACCCTACGCGCAGGTCCGCTTCTCCACGCTGCCCGCCCGGCCCGCTGCGGGCAGCGAGTTCACCCTGGCCTTGCGGCTCACCGACGGCTCGACGGGCCGGCCGGTGAACGACCTCGCCGTCCACCACGAGGCCTCGGCGCATCTCGTGGTCACCAGCCAGGATGGCGCGGTCTTCCGGCACGTGCACCCGTTGCGGACCGCGCCAGGAGTCCTGACCGTACGGCTGCGCCTTCCGCAACCGGGCCGCTACCTCGCCTACGCCGAGATCGAGCGGCAGGAGTCCGGCGGGCAACTCCTCTCCGGCGCCTTCGAAGTCTCCGGCGCCGCCCAGCCGTACGCCCCGGCCCGTGAGCCTGCCGTGCCCCGTCTCACCCCGCCCACGCCGGCCGCCGCAAGCCCGGTGACCATCGAGGTCAGCCCGGAGGGACCGGTACAGCCGTGGCTGGGGATGCCCGGCCATCTGATCGTCAGGAGTGCGGACGGGGTCCACCTGGCACACGCGCATGGGATGCAGACGGAAGGGTCCGCGCTGCGCTTCACCCTGACTCTCCCGGAGCCGGGCCGCTACCTGGCTTGGGCGCAGTACGCCACCGGAGGCCGACTCGTGACCCGGCCCTTCACCGTGGAGGTGGACCGATGAAGTACGCGGCTGTCTGCCTGCTCGTGGCCGGCGTGCTGTTCGCCCTCGCGACGGACTGGTTCGACGGCAACCCTGAGAGCGTGGAGGCGGCGGGCACGCGCTACACCGTGAGCGTGCTGCCTGCCGATCCCGTCGAGGTGCGGGTGACCTCCGGCGAGGCCGACACGGTCACCGTGGCGGCGGTCATGCCGAGCATGGGCCACGCTCTGCCGCCGGTCGGCACCGTCCAGGCCCATCCCGGCCGCTTCGTCGCCGAGGAGGAGACGTTCGTCATGGACGGCGTATGGGAGCTGTCGATCACCGTCTCCGGGGCTCAGGGACAGGAGACGATCAGCATCAGTACGGTAGTCGACCGGTGAACATCAGTCAGGTGACGGAAGCGACCCCCGAGCGCCTCTGGCTAGCGTCGGCGCCATGAAGCTGATCAATGACCACCTGGCTGTCAAGGCCCGCGTGCTGACCCCGACCGGCGACGGCTTTGTCATGCTGGCCGGCGAGGTCGGCTCCTGGCGTGGCCCCTTGGCGTCCGCTCCCGTCCAGCTGGCCGCCCGCCTCAAGGCGCTGGCCGCGGGCATGGAGGCGCGTGAGGCGTACGTGTTCCGCGCGGTCCTGCGGCCGCCCGGCGAGGGCGACGAGGTGCTGGCCGCCAGGGGCATCCGGCCGGCGCGCTTCGACGTCGTCGTGCTGATCCGCGCCGCGTCCGTGGAGGCCGCCCTGGAGCTGCGCGAGAGCGCCGCCTACAAGGAGCTTGCCGACACCATGGCCACGGCATCCCGCCGTACCCACCAGATCGTCGCCGGCAACGCCGGACGACTCGGTGACGTGGACCACAGCCAGGACCATTGCTTCCTGTTCAACTACTTCTACGCCGACGACCGCGAGACCCTGCTGGAGGTGTGGGAGTACACCGCCGGGTGGTTCCAGGCCAAGACCGCGCTGCCCAACTCCGTGCTGATGCGGCCGCTGGAGGGTGAGCCCGCCGACTACGGGGTCGTCAACCACGCGAGTTGGCCGAACTGGCGGACCTTTCTGCCCAGCCTGATCTTCCGGCCCACCTTCCGTACCTTCGTGTTGGCCAACTTCCAGGCCAACGGCATCGCCGCGCAGCCGATCATCTACCGCCGGGTGTGACCTACCCCTCAGCTCAGTCCCGGAAGCCTGGTCAGCTCGGCGCGCGAGGAGACGCCCAGCTTGGGAAATGCCTTGTACAGGTGAGAGGCGACCGTGCGCGGGCTCAGGAACAGCTGCGCGCCGATCTCGCGGTTGGACGCGCCCGTGACGGCCAGCCGTACCACCTGGAGCTCCTGCGGTGTCAGCACGTCCAGTGGATCTCCGGCACGGGCATGGTCCGGTAGTGAGATCCCGGTGGCGCGCAGCTCGGCGGCCGCGCGGGCGGACCAGGGAGCCGCGCCGAGCCGGTCGAAGGCGTCCATGGCGGCCTGGAGGTGGGTGCGTGCCTCGGCGCGGCGCTTGTGGCGGCGCAGCCACTCCCCGTAGACCAGGCGGGTGCGTGCCTCGTCGAAGAGTTGCTCGCCCTCGGCGTGCAGGGCCAGCGCCCGCTCGTACAGGCTCTCGGCCGCGCTGTCCGGAGCCACCAGCGCACGGAGCCGATGCAGTACGGCAAGCGGCCTGGATCGGCCGGTGGACTCGGCCCATTCCGCGTAGAGTCTCAGCGGCTCCTGAGCGCGCTGCGGATCCCCTACCCGGACGGCGGCCTCGATGTAGTCCGGCCAGGAATATCGCCACAGGAAGGCATGGCTCGTGGGACCGGACATGGCCCGGTCCACCCGGTCGAGCATCGCTTCGTAGCGGCCCAGCCCGAGGTCCAGAGCCGCGAGGGCGTACTCGGCCCAGCAGGATCCCGGCATCCACCTGCGGTGGTCGGCGTCCCGGATAGCCTGCACGGCCATCGCCACAGATTCCTCCTCCGTGCCGGCGATCGCGGACAGCCAGGCGTGCACGCCCGCCAAGTAGCTGCCCCACTGCGGCTGGCCGACATCGGCGGCCAGGGCCAGACCCGCGACCACGGTGGCTCGCGCGGACCGGTGGTGTCCGATGAGGAGCTGCGCGATGGTGAAGACTGTCATGGCCTGGGGCATGCGTCCCAGACGTCCCTGCGCGCGGCAGTCTTCGACGAGCCGCGCCGAGCCATCCAGCATGCCGTCGAGGTCGGCCCGGACCATGCTCTGGTAGGCGATGATGAAGCGCAGCTCGAACGGTATGCGCTCGGTCCGGTCCGGTATCCGGTAGGTGAGCGTGGTCACGGCATCTCCCTCCAGGATCAGGCGGAAGGCGTGGTTGAACGTGCGCACCAAGGAGGCCAGCCCGTCACCCTCCGGGCACAGTTCCTCGTTACGGCGGGCCAGCGCGACCTGGTCGGGGTGGGTGGCACTGGCCCAGGTGTAGAAGCCGGCCAGGCTGAGCAGCGACAGCCTGGCGGTCAGGTCGTCGGCTGCCTCGGCGCCCTCGAGCAGCAGGCGCACGCCCTCCAGGGGCCGACCGGCCTCGATCTCCAGCTTCGCGCGCACGTAGGCGAGCTCTGCCAGGACGGCGCCTGTCGGCGTCGTCGTCCCAGTTTGGTGGCGGGCCCTGTCCACCAGTTCACCCGCGCGCTGCCACAGGCCCGCCTCGGCCGCGGCCTCGGCTGCGGCCGTCCACCGGCGTGCGGCCTCGGCAGGATCGGCCGACAGCTCGGCCGCCCGCGCGTAGGCCGCCGACACCGCCGTCTGCCCGCCGCGCTGCCGGGCGCGCAGCGCCAGGCCCTCCATCTTCCCGGCCACCTCCTCGTCGGGCTGCAGGGTGACAGCGGCCAGGTGCCAGGCTCGCCGATCGTCGTCGACCGCCTCGGCCAGCGCCCGGTGCGCCGCCATCCGGGCGGCGATGTCGCAGGCCAGCAGCACTCCCGTACGCACCAGCGGGTGATGGAAGACCGCGCCCCCTAAGCCCACCCGCACCAGGCCTGCGCGCTCGGCTGCGGCGAAGTCGGCCAGTGAGGCGCCGAGCAGGCCGACCGCGCGTGCCAGCACGTCCAGCTCGTCGTGGTGATCGAGGGCCGCCACGAGTAGGCAGGAGCGGGTGGCGTCGGGCAGTGCCGCGATCCGATCGCGGAAACCGGTCAGCACCCTGTCCGTCACCGGCTGCGCCGTACCGAGAGAGAAGGAAAGCGGGACCAGGGCGCCCTTGCGCTGCTCGCCTGTGAGCATTCGGGGCAGCTCGACCAGCGCCAGCGGGTTACCCCCAGCCTCGGCCACCAGTTGATCGCGCACGGCCGGCGGCAGGTCCGCTGCCTGCTCGGCGAGAAGCTTGCGGGCGGCGTCGGTGTCCAGCTTGCCCAGCCGCACCTCGGGCAGACCCCGCGCGGGGAAGTCGCCCTCCCGCGCGGCGAACAGGACGGCGACGGGCTCGGCATGCAGGCGGCGTGCGGCGAACAGCAGCGCGTCGGCCGACTCGCCGTCCAGCCACTGCGCGTCGTCGACCAGGCACACCACCGGGCCCGCCCCCGACAGCTCCACCAGCAGGCTGAGCGTCGCCAGCCCGACAAGGAAGCGGTCTCCGCGGTTGTCGCCGCCGAGACCGAGCGCGCCGCGCAACGCCTCCGCCTGCTGCGGCGGCAGCGACTCGATGTGATCGACGACCGGGCGGAGCAGCAGGTGCAAGGCGGCGAACGGCAGATCCGCCTCGGACTCGACGCCGGTCACCCGCAGCACCCGTCCCCGCGTGCTCGCAGCGGAGAACTCCAGGAGGGCCGACTTGCCGATGCCCGCCTCACCACGCACCACCAGAGCGCCAGACCCGCCTTCCAGCAACCCGCCGATGACGGACTGCTCCGCCTGACGCCCGTACAACATGGCACTCCAAGAAACGGTTGTCCGTAATGTGACGTATGGGGAACGTTTCGCCTACGCGCCGCGAGGCGGAAAGCCCACGATCCGCTGTTGGTCGAATCGCCCACCATGTCCATGACCCGCGATCTGGTCGAGATTTGGGCAGACCGCGCAAGCAGGATCATCCGGATCGGCTTCCGCCAGGGTCGACAACTGTCGGCGGTCCGGCGTGCGCCCTCTCGGACGGCGGATGTCAACTCGAGGGAAGGTGGCGTCGAAGGAAGGCGATTTGGTCTGGATGGCGTCGGGCGCCAAGCGTGTGCGTGTAACTGTTATGCGGGATGTTCATGGTCAGAGGACGGCCAGACGCTGCGCAGTGGACGCAGGCCCTCCTCGACGTAGTCGGCGATAGGGCGGCTGCCGCCGTCGAGGTACCACTGCTCAAGTGCGGCGAAATAACCGAAGACGAGGGCGTTCGTGGTCACGCGAGCCTGCGTTTCTGTCAGCTCGCTGGTTGCCGCGATCAGCGGGGCGATCCGCTGGCTTGCGCGGTCGAGATTGGCGCAGACGGCCACGCGGACCGATGGCTCGGCGAAGAAGTAACGGACCCTGCGCCACGGGCTCTTCTCGGCCTGAGGGCCTTCGGCTACATCCTCGGAACCAGATGTGCCCTCCGGTGCGGATTCGTAGGCGCGGACGGCTCGGAGCAGGCTGCCGATGGGATCGCCGGGGTCGAGGAGGTCCTTGAGTGCCTCCGGGCTCATCCTATCGAACTCGTCGGCGACCACGATCCCTTCCTTCGTGCCGAAGTAGCGGTACACCGACGACGGCGATACCTCGGCCGCGGCCGCGATCTCCTCGATTGTGACCGCAGCGAACCCTCTCTCGTCGAACAGATCGAGGGCGCATTCCTGGATGGCGCGCATGGCCTTGAGTCGCCAGCGCTCGCGAAGCCCGCTCATGCGATCAGGGTAGCAGGAAGTTAAACGCTAAAGCATGTAACTGTCACTAGACGTTGACTGTCTAAAATCAGGGATTTAGAGTCACTGTCCAAAGATAGTGACTACCTAAAAGAGGTCAGGGGACGACTTCGATCCCGCCCAGACACGCCGTGACCCTCTGACGCCTCCCGGCCGTCACCGGCCCATTCACACGGAAGGACTCATGCCATGACGACGCTGAAGCAGAGATCGCACAACCGGACCCCACTGGCGATGATGTACATCGGGGCGGGGCTCACCTCGATCGCCGCCTTCTTTCCGTTCATCGACCAATCCACGACGACCGTCTTGGCAGACCACATCAGGGCGAGCTATCCGGCCTACGAGCCCGGCGCGATCGGCGCCGCTGTTGCTGCGTATCTGGCGATACTGTCGACGATCGGGGTTCTGGGCCTCCTCGGCTGGCTCGGCACGATCTGGATGGTTCGAGTCGGTAAGCGCTGGGCGCGCTGGCTGGCGACCGGGCTGCTTGCGATCGCGATCTGCATCGCGATCGCCGCACTGACCGTCCGGGACACCTCGGGTGATGTCGGCCTCGCGCCGCTGCTGGGCTGGCTGCAAGTCCTTCCGTGTATTCCCGGCCTCGCCGTGGTCGCACTGTGGAGAAGGGCGACATGACCGAAGGCCCAAGGGAGGCATGGAGCATCGGCCGTGCCGTTGTACGCCGGGTCGCGGCGCTCAAGAGCGTGATGTATCGAGGAGGGCGTCCGAACGCGCTCATGCGGCTCATGAACCGGCTTGATGTCCTGGTGTACGGGGCTCGGCGGCTGTCACCACGCCATGGTGCCGTGTTGAAGGTGAAGGGGCGCCGCAGCGGAAACATCCTTGCGGTTCCGGTCGCGGTCACGGCCTACCGCAACGCCGAGTTCCTCGTATCGATGCTTGGGCCGGACGCGAACTGGGTGCGGAACGTCCAGGCTGCGGGTGGTAAGGCCGAGCTCCGCCATCGGGGTCGCGAAACTCCGATCCAGCTTGAGGAGATCCCGCCCGAGCATCGCTCCGAGATCCTGCGCCGCTACCTCGCCGCCGCACCTGGCGCAAGGCCGCACCTGGGGCTGAGGCCTACAGCCCCCTTGTCGGAGTTCCACCGGATCGCGCCTCGTCACCCCGTCTTCCGAATCCGTGAGTGCCGGTTCATGCCCACACACGAAAGATGAACGAGTCAGCGACAGGCGGCTCGTCCGGCGCCGCTCGCCCATCCGACAACAGTCTGTCGATAGGCAGCCCTACCGCATCCCGCCGAGGCGGCGACACGTCTCGGGGCGGGGGAAGGATCACACCGGCGCGGCGGGGAACAGCGCGCGAGGGGTGAGGTCCAGCCTGGTCGCCACGATGTCCTGCGGCGGGGTGGTGTCCACGATCCAGTCGCCGAACCGGCGTATCGTGCGCGTGATCAGGGGTGAGATGGTGGCCAGGTCGTCGGGGTCGACGACGTGGCCTTCGGCGGCCAGGGCGTTGGCGGCGTCGGTGATGTCCAGGGCGGTGGAGTAGATCGCGCAGTTGGAGATCAGCTCGTTAAACTTCACCACCCGCTCCTGGTAGTCCGGGTCGTTGTGGCCGATCAGCTGCCCGCCGATCATCAGGTGCGCGGCGAAGCCGTGGAACGCCTCGGTGCGGTTGGTGATCGCAGTGATCTGGTCTCTGAGCTGCGGCTCCGACAAGTACCGAAGCAGCGTCACGGTCCGCACCACACGGCCCAGCTCGCGCAGCGCCTTGTAGATCCGGTTGCGCCGGGAGTGGTTGCCGAGGCGACGCAGCAGCGTCACCGAGGAAACCCGGCCCTCCCGGATCGAGATCCCGGTGCGCAGCAGGTCCTTCCAGTGCTTTTCTATGAGATCCCAATCGATGACGTTGTCGTCGAACGGCGAGTCGATGTGCTTGTACCTGGCCTTGGGATCAGGCCGGTAGAAGTTCAGGTCGTGCCAGTTCCTGATCCCCGGAAGAAGATCGAATCCGAGGATGGCCGCGAGCCCGAAAACAGGCAGCGACGCGCCTTGGGTGTCGGCGTGAATGGTGTCGGGCTGGATGTCGGAGACATTGGACAGCAGCGAGTCCAGCAGGTACACCGCCTCCCACACCCCGCACGGGATGAAGTGGCTGAACAACGCGATGTAGGAGTCAGACACCAGCCGGAACGCCAGAGCGCCAAAACCTCCATACCTGACATGGGATTCAGCCCGGAGATTGTCTTCCCAGGTGTCGATCTGCGAGCCGTCGGTCGCAGCGACCGACCCGTCGCCCCACACCTGTTGTGACGTCCAAAGTGGCGAAGGCGTTCACCACGTCTGCAGAGGCTTTGTAGATCTTGCCCGGGTCGGCGTGCTTGTTCCCGGCGGTGTAGATCTCGTGCGCGGATATCCCGCGCATGTGCCGGGCCACCTCGGTCGGGCCGAGGTTCCCGCCGTAGGCGAACGCGGTCACCACGTACCGGCCCAGCCGCTCCTCGGGCTTGATCTTCGGATCGGAGCCGGAGGCCGGTCCGAAGCGGTGGTGCCAGCCGGTCAGGTGCGCGGTGCGGGCCAGGATGCCCAACAAGGGCCGCTCCGGCAGCCGGTCCAGCACCGTTCCTTCCAGTGCGATCGCCGACGGACGCCGCTCGGCGTCCTTGCGCCGGGCCAGCACCGGACGGCCGCCCTCCAGACGCAGGTCGGTGTTGGCCGGATATCCCTCATCCACCTCGCGGGCCGTCTTGGTCAGCAGGCTGCGGTAGTGCGCGACAAGGGCCTTCGGATCCGACGGCATGCCGGCCTGAGCGCAGAACTCCTCGGCCTGCCTCTCGCACTCCTCCCACGCCATCAGCTGGGTATGTAAGTTGGCGTAGGAATCCGACCCCGACCACCGCGATATCCCCCGACCGCAGCTCGGCAGCCAAGTGGGAGAACACGCAGACCTCCAGGTGGCGCCGCGCCAGCATCCCGGGCCGGCGCCGGTCGCGCAGTGTGCGCTTCCATAAGGGTCCGGCGAACGCGTCCACGTCGATCGTCAGCACGACCTGCTTGCCGTCCCGCTCGACCAGAACGCTCTCCTCGATCCACTCAGCGCGGCGGTCGGCATCCCGGTTCGCCCGCACGAACTCCAACGCGTCCAGCACCGCCCGCTCGGCGGATGTCGCCTCCAGCTCGACCGCGTCCACCAGCGCGAACAACGTCGGCCGGTGCGACTTGTAGTACTGCTCGCACAACGGCAGGTAGTTGTTGCCGTGGTGGGCGGCCACCGCCTCGTGCGACGCCGACAGAGCCGCAACCCCGCCGCCGGCGGCCAGGGCTTTGAGCACCAGCTCGCCGGTCAGCGCAGTCTGCGCGACGGCCGCCTCGGTCGTTCCTTCTTCGGGGTCGTCCTCGTGCGCACCAGTTTCGTCGTCGGCGGCGTCGTCAGACGCCGTACTGTCGGGCCCGGCAGCCTCCCGGACGGCGGCCAGGACGTCGCCGAACACCTCCATCAGCCGTTCGCTCGCCTCGCGGTGCTCCTCGCGCAGCGCCTCCAGCCGGGCCCGGCCCTTCTTGTGGATCACTGCCATGCTTGCAGAACATATCGGTGACCTCATCTCGTGCCGACGTGCGCAGCACGTGGACGAAGGCGGCCAGCAGCGTCAGCCGCTTGTCCTCGCCGACCTTGACCATGTCTGCGGCATCGGTGACCTTCGCCTCTCCGGCGAAGTGCGAGATCTTCCCCGGCGGGACCCCGCGCAGCCAGACCTCCGTGGGACCGATCGCGTCCAGGTCGGCCAGATGCGCCAGCCGGATCTTGAGCTTGCGGATCGTCGCGGCCTTCGCCGGGTCCTTCAACCGGTCGAACTTGCCTGCTCAGACCCGACTGTCAACGAATGTGACAGCAACCCCGGTTCGCCGTACCGCTCCTACTTGCACGCCAGGATACGCGTGCTCCCGGCTCGGCCAGCCGTGCGTCGATCTCGGTCCACGAGGTCGGCTCGGGTTCGTCTGGGGTCAGGCGCAGGTTGTCCACGCGCCCCGCCGCCTCCACGTGCACCGTGATGCGGTAGCCGGTGGTGTGGGCGTGCACGGCTGCCTGGACCTGGTCCGGTTGCGTCGTGAGGGTTTCGCGGAGGGTGAGCGGACCCACTGCGGCCAGTGCGGCGTTGAATCCGTCCGGTCCGCCGCTAGCCTCCAGCAGGGCCGGGACCAGGTGCTGACGGATCTCGCCATCCGGCAGCGGACCCCTTGAGGAGGCGTCCAGCAGCCAGTCCAGCTGTTGTTCCGCGGTGGTGGAGGAGGTGCTCGCGGCGGTTTCGTCGATCACTGCCGTGCCTTTCCTGCGAGAGGTGTCGGGTCGGGCGGTCAGCGTTTGAAGCTGGAGACGAGCCGGGCGATCGCCGACGGGCGCGGTGCCAGCCAGTCGGCGATGTCGGTGACCACGGCCGCGTCCACGTGCTGGGGCTTGTCGTAGTCCACAGGCGTGGACGGGCCTGAGCCGGGGAAGAACAGGTGGTCGTCGGCGTCGTAGACGCGGATGGTGACGTCCGTACGGTGGGCGAGGCCTGCCTGCCAGCCCGCGAGGTCGTCGGCGACGGTCACCTGGTAGTCGCGGCCGCCCTGCAGGATGAGCATCGGCTTGTCCAGCGCGGCCGCGGTCGCGACCGGGTCGTAGCCGCGCAGGTCGAGCCAGTACGCCCCGGAGTAGCCGAACGGCAGTTCCGCGGCAG
Source organism: Nonomuraea sp. JJY05 (assembly GCF_043496855.1). Lineage (NCBI taxonomy): Bacteria > Bacillati > Actinomycetota > Actinomycetes > Streptosporangiales > Streptosporangiaceae > Nonomuraea > Nonomuraea sp. JJY05. The sequence goes on along the minus strand of NZ_JBIEIS010000052.1, from coordinate 37,063 downwards.
GTGTCTCAGCCGACAGTTGAGGGCTGTCGACACGTGCGGCCTGCCGGGTGATCGCCTCGACCGTGGCCTGCGCGCCAGGATCAAGTGAGGCGAGATGGCGGACGACGCGGACTGCGGCCTGGTGCATGGGCTGGGTGTCACCGGCCAGGAGCACCAGTCCGGCCACCGACGGCTCGGCGGCGGCGACTCGCGGGGCGACCTTGCCGCCCATGCTGTGGCCCGCGACGAACACGCGCGCGGCGTCGACGGCAGGCTGGCGCTGAAGCAGGCGGATGGCCGCGACGGCGTGCGGGACGTACTCATCGCTCATCGTGAAGTCCGCGATTGCCGCCACCTGGGCGGCGTGGGTGTGGGTCACCTTGTCAAAGCGCAGCACTGCCACGTTGCGGCTGGCCAGCCCCCAGGCCAGGTCCTTGAGGGGCTTGTTGGGGCCGCTGGTGGCGTCCCGGTCGAACGGCCCGCCGCCGCTGAGCAGCACCACTGCGGGCCACGGCCCGTGCCCGCGCGGCAAGCTCAACGTGCCGGGTACGGCCAGCGCGCCGGAGCCCACGGTGACCTCATGCTCGTCGAACCTCTTGCGGCGGGCGTACGACGGCGGCGTCCACGGTTCGGTGAGCGCAGGTGCGAGTCGCAGGTCCTGCAGCAGGCCGGTCTCGTCGACCGCCATGACCACCGTCAGTCCGCCACGTTCATACGTCACCGGGACGCTCACCTTGACCAGCCCGGCCTTCCCCGTTGTGGCCACCCAGCTCTCGGGGGCCGGCTCGCTGATCGGCGCCCCGACCGCGGAGATCCCCCCGATCCTGGAGAGCTGACTCTCCCACCCGACTTGCAGCGTCTCAGCGGAGGCCACCGCTCGCAGCGGCGGGGCGAACAATGTCTCAATGTCCGCAAAGCGTCCACTCCGCGCCATCTCGACGACCGCCATGGCGATCGCCGCCGGATCCGTTTCCATGCTCATTCCCGCCTCATCCTTTCTACTACTTTGCGAACGTTAGCACAGCATGAGACTGTTGCATCGTGAACACCTTGGAGCTGCTGGCGCATCCGGTGCGGCTGCGGATCGTGCACGCGATGCGCGGAGAGCGGGAACTCACCACCGGCCAACTGTGCGCCCGGATTCCCGACACCTCGAAGGCCATGGTCTATCGGCACGTCGACCTGCTCGCGGCCGGCGGGGTCCTGGAAGTGTCGGGCGAAAGGCGGGTGCGCGGCGCGGTGGAGCGCCGCTACCGGCTACGCCACGACCGAGCCGTCCTCGACGCCGATGCACTCGCGGCCATGACGCCCGACGACCACCGGCGCGCCTTCGCCACGTCAATGGCCGTCCTGGTCACTGAATTCAACGCCTACCTCGACCGCGAGGGTGCCGACCCGGTGGCTGACCTCATCGGCTACCGGCAGCACGCCGTCTGGCTCACCCGCGGCGAGCTGGAAGAGATGATCAGCGAGTTCCGTCGCGTGATCCTGCCCCTGCTGACCAACCAGCCAACGCCGGACCGCACACAGCACCTGCTCAGCCCGATCTTTTTCCCGGTCGAACAGCCACCCACTCCGAATCCGAATCGGCCCTAGATCATCCTGACCCATGTACGTGACAAGGGACTGTTGTCACGTACATGAGCGATCACGTCGGCGCGGCGACCAGGAGAACTCCCCGCCGCCGCAATGCGCGACTCCGGCACGTTTTCCGGTACATCACTACCGACGCCGCTCGGCGGCCGGCATGAGCACGGCACCGAGGGCCGCCGCCCTGCGCCGCGGACACGTCACGCTCGCCGCGGCCGCCGACGCCTTCCTGGCCACCCCGCGCACGGCCAACCCCAACCCCCACCGCGCTTACGCCTCAGCCATCGACCGCGTCATCGCGTCACTGGGCCGCGACCGGCCGCTGGCCGAAGTCGCCGACGCCGAGATCGGCACCGCGCTCACCGAGCTGTTGGGACAGCGGCACCGCGCACCTGCTGCCCCGGCTGCTCCGCCTCCCCGACGGCAGCACCCGCGTCCCGCTGGACAAGTACGCCGGGCTCGATCTGCATCAGCTGCGCCACTCGGCTGCCACCCACGTCGGCGAGGCCGAGGTGCCGCTGCAGCTCATCATGGGCAAAACCCGCTACAACCACCCCCGCACCGCCATGCGCTACGTCAAACCGGCGCCGAACCCATCGCCAAGGCCACCGAGGTCCTGGCACCCTGCCGCCGTACCCACCGCTCAAGCTCAGCCCGCCCGCCCTCGGCCAGATGTAGCGGCTCGACCTTTGGTCCTGGACGCCCCGTAGCCGACAACACTGGATGAATTACTGACCAGTGGGATCCACCGTTCACGGAGCAGGATCAGGCCGCCGTGGAATGGTCGGCCGTGCTAAGCGCGACCGACATCAGCGGCGCGCCCCAGCTCGCGGGTTACCCGTACTGCGCCTGATCGGTTACGGCGGCCGCAACCTGAAACCGCTGGGCAGCATGCCGATCACCATGATCCATTCGCGCCTGGTCTTCCTCGCCGAACAGCAGAGCGGCGGCCAGCGTGAGCGAGGACGCGCCGTGGCGCAGGTCGTGCAGGCGGACGGGCGGCAGGCCTGCCAAATGGGCCAGCCAGGCGAGTGCCAACACCATCAAACTCCACAACGACACCACCCCGGGCCCGGACATCGACCGCATCTTCCTTGACTGAGGGAACGTGATCGGCACGGCGGCATCGACCAGCAGCGCGTGGATCGTCGCCGCCACGACTTACACCCATGGCAGGGTTACCTCGACCCTGAACCCGCCCTCTGGCAGCGGTTCCCCGTGCGCCGTGCCGCCGAGTGCCTCGGCGCGCTCGTGGATGCCGATCAGGCCGTGCCCGCCCACGCCGTCCCACCCGCGCTCCGCGCCCCCGATGCCGTCGTCGGTGACCTGGATGTGCAGCCCCTCGGCCGTATAACGCAGCAACACCTCGGCATCGGCGTCCTTCCCGGCGTGCTTGAGCGTGTTGGTCAACGCCTCTTGCACGATCCTGTACGCGGCCAGGCCCACGTCAGGCGACACCTGACGAGTTGGACCCTCGACGCGTAACCGTACATCGATGGGCAACCACTCGGTCATCTCCTGGATCGTCTCGATCCCGGGTTGCGGCAGCGTCGGGCCCTCCCGCAGCACGCCGAGGAGCAGCCGCAACTCGGCCAGTGCGGTACGGCCCACGTGCCCGATCCCCTCGACGGCAGCGCTCGCCCCGGCTTTGTCGTCGTTCAGCAGCGCGACGCCCGCGCTCGACGACTGGATCACCATGGCGCTCACGTTGTGCGCCACGATGTCGTGGAGTTCGCGCGCGATGCGGATGCGTTCCTCGGCCAGCGCGGCCTGGGCCTTGCTCTCTTCGGCGCGGGCCGCGCTGCGCGCCACCGCCTCGGCCTCCGACCGCCGCAGCCTGCCCAGCCCCCATGCCGCCGCGCAGGTCACGAACGACACCGCGAACAGGTCGTCCGGAGGCTCCGGGAACACCGGCCCCGCCCACATCCGCGCCACCGTCACGACCGTCGGCAGCAGCGTGCCCGCGAGGAAGACGACCGGCCAGCGCGAGGACGTCCACCGGCCGGCGGTGTAGAGCACGAGCATGAGCGCGGTCGGCGTGCTCAACTCCGACCACGAGGCGTTCCACTCCGCCCAGATGTCCCACCGGCCACCGACGAACCACAGCATCCACACCAGCGCAAGCACCTGCGCCGGATACCTGCGCCGCAGAGCGAGGCTCGCATAGGCCAGCAGGTCGCCCCAGAACGTCACGGGCAGGCTGCCGGGACTGGCGATGGTGTTGTCGCTGTAGGGCACCTCCACCAGGAGGAACGTACAGGCTGCCACAGCCAGCAGCGCATCGGCGAGCTGAGGATGCTCGCTCCACCAGTCCAGGGCTCGCCGCATCATGATCGAACGCTACGGGCGGTACGTCACGCGCGCCAGCGTCCTACGCCCATTGCATGTCAGCCGGCCGGTGGGCGCGCGCAAGGGCACTGCTCGCTCACGGGCGGCAACCGCAGCGGAGCGGGAGCACGGCAGACCGTCCTGCCGAACGGGTTCCGTGAGTAGCCGACTCTGGGGGTAGCTGCCCTGTGACTCGCACCGTACGCGCGACACCCCACCGTCAGGTGTGCGAGGAGCTTTCCCGGCCAGGGGTGATGAGGCCGGATTCGTACGCCAGCGCCACGACCTGGGCGCGGCTGGTGAGGTTGAGTTTCGACATGGTGCGGTTGAGGTGGGTCTTGACGGTGGCTTCGCTGACGCGGAGCCGGGTGGCGATCTCGGCGTTGGACAGTGCCCGCCCCACCAGTTTGAGCACCTCGACCTCGCGGGCGGTGAGGAGTTGCAGCGCGGGCGAGAGCAGGGCGGGGGATGGGTCCGTCTGATTGGTGTAGGCCTCGATCAGGCGCCGGGTGACGCTGGGTGCGAAGAGCATGTCACCCGATGCGACAGTGTGGATGGCGGCGATGAGTCGTTCCGGCCGGGTGTCCTTGAGGAGGAACCCCGAGGCACCGATGCGGAGGGCGTCGTAGACGTACTTGTCCAGGTCGAAGGTGGTCAGAATGAGCACCCGGGGCCGATGGTCGCTCTGCGTGGACAGGATGCGCTCGGTCGCCGTCACGCCGTTCATGCCCGGCATTCTGATGTCCATGAGAATGACATCGGGTCGGGTGGACGCCGCCTGGTCGATGGCCTCCTCGCCGGTCGCAGCCTCGCCGACGACGTCGAGGTCGGGGGCCGCGCGGAGCAGCGCCGCCAGGCCTGCGCGGACGAGGATCTGATCATCGACGACAAGTACCTTGATCATGTGTTCGGCTTACCGTGTGACTGAGGAGGTTGGTCGTCCGGGTGCGAGAACGACAGGGGCAGGGTGACCACGACCTCGTATCCGCCTGACGGCTTCGATCCGGCTGCGACCGTTCCCTTGTAGAGCTTGACGCGTTCGCGCATGACGATCAAGCCGTGGCCGTTCTCCTGCGGGGTGGCGGCCGCCCCACGCCCGTCATCGGTGACGCGTAGCTCCAGCTCGGCGCCGTAATGGAGCGAAACCCACGCCGTGGCCGGGCCCGCGTGTTTCAGCACATTGGTGAGGCATTCTTGAACGACGCGGTACGCGCACAGGTCGATGCCGGGCGCCAGCGGGCGCACCTGGCCGATGATCGACACCTCGACCGGCAGACCCGCCGAACGCAGCCGTTCCACAAGTTGGTCGAGCCGTTGCAGGCCGGGTGCGGGGTCATAGCCGTCCGCGTCGTCCGCGTCGTCCGTGTCGTCGTCCGTGTCGTCGTCCGTGTCGATGCGCAGGACGGACAGCAGACGTCTCATCTCCCCCATGGCCTCGCTACCGGTGTCGGCGATGGTGGCGAGCGCGCCACGCGCGGTGGCGGGATCGGAGCCGAGAACGTAGCGGGCGAGCCCTGCCTGGATCACGATGACCGACATGTGGTGGGCGACCAGGTCATGCAGCTCACGGGCGATGCGCACCCGTTCCTCGCCAACGGCGCGCCGCGCCTTGTCCTCCTGTTCATGGCGCAGCCGTTCGCTCAGGTCGGCGAGCCGCCTGTTGCGCTCGATCAGCATCCGGGTGCTGTTGCCGAACGTCCACGCGACGGCCACCATGATGCTCGCCTGCGCGAGGTTCGGCCAGGTGAACTCGTCCGGGCCGAGGAACGCCGCGTGCCACAAGGAGACGACCGGGAGCAGGACGCACGGGACGGACACGGCAGGCGATCGCCGGCCGGCCACGGTGTAGAGCGCCAGAAGCGGTGCCACCCCGTTAAGCCTGACATCGTAACCGGCCGCGTGGAAGACGATCGCGGCGGCGCAGGAGATCATCAGCACGGTGACCGGGGCACGCCGGCGCCAGGCCAGCGCGAGGTTGGCCACAAGAGTCAACGCCACGCCGGCAATCTCCAGCGAGCGCCGCGCATGGCCCGGATCGACCGAGCCGTTGGACGAGACGAAGCCGAACGTCAGGGTGACGCCGGCGACCACGACGCCGAACAGCAGATCGGCGAGGAAGGGGTTCATCATGGCGAGTCGTCTGAGGGACGACAGCACCTTTGCGCGCATCAGCGCATGGTAGCCGCGACCGGCCGCGTTACTCATCACTCGTGCGGCTGACCGCCGCTACAACCTGGGCGGTATACACGCGGCACGTACCGCAGCCGGTTGACCCTCGAGCGGAGCCGATACGCCGGAGGTTTCGGTGGTCTTCATACGGTGGGTTGACGCTCAGATTCCGGATCTTTCCTATAACTGGTGTCGGCCGAAATCACCGGCGCTGCTGGGGCCGCGCCCAAGGACGGCACCGTCCTTGGGCGCGCCGGCGATCGCAGGAATCAAGGGGGGACAGTATGCGATACACGAGCACAACCTTCGGAACGGTCGTGACCGCGATCAGCGTCCTGGCCCTTCTCTGCGGCACGGCCGCGGCGGCCGCTGGTCCGCCGCGGGAGGATCGTCTCCCCGGATGCCCGGCTCCGAGGACCCAACCTGGATGACGGCTACGGCGTCATGGGGGGAGATCCAACCTCAAGAGGGGTCCGTACGCGGGCGGCAGGTGCGGCACGGTGACCACGGTCGGCGGACGCGGTGTTCTGCAGGGGGGTGTGGTTCTGTCAGCCTGCGGTACGGCTCATATCGGCGCCATCCAGGGATGGCTTGGAGACGGCGGCACACCCGTGCGGCGCCCTTCGCGCCGATGCGCCGGCTGCGGTCGCTCTACGCTCGCGGGCCGGTGTAGCGGGCCGCGAGGGTGGGCTGATTACCGCCGGTCAACAGCGTGGTCTCGGCGGCGAGCAAGGCATCGAGGGCAGCGGCCTGATCCTCCAGGCCAGGGACGCAGACGGTCTCGCCGAGGCGAAGCCCGGTCAGGCTGGCCGAAACCACGTCCTCAGGCGACATGGCCCAGGGGATGGCGCGGCCGGCGCCGCTGTTCCACTCCGTGGCCACCACACCGGGGCACAGTACCTGGACACGAACCGGGGTGCCGGCGAGCTCGCAGGCCAGCGTCCGGGTGAAGCCCAAGGTGGCGGCCTTCGCGGCGACGTACAGAGTGCGCCGGGGCGGCGGCTCCATGCTGCCCGCGCTGAAGGCGAGCAGCGAGGCGACGGTGACGATCGTGCCTTCGCCTGCCGCGAGCATGGCGGGAAGCGCGGCGCGGACCAGCCGGACGGGGGCGACGGCGTTGAGGGTGAGCAGGCGGTCGATGTCGGCCGCGTCGACATCGGTGAGCGGGGTGTAGCCGCTGGCGCCGGCGTTGCTGACCAGCATGCGGACGTCGCCGGCGGCCAGCCGTTCGGTGACGGAGGTGATGCCGTCGTGGGTGGCGAGGTCGGCGGGCAGTACCTCGACGGCGGCGCCGCCGTCGCGCAGTTCCTGCGTCAGGTCCTCCAGCCAGTCGGCGCGGCGGGCCACCAGGACGAGGTCGTGGTCGGTTGCCAGCAGGCGGGCGTAGGTGGCGCCGATCCCGGAGGAGGCGCCGGTGATCAGAGTGAGAGGTCGTGACATGTCACTCAGCAGGCAACAAGCGCTGATTTTGTGTCAAACGCTTGATAGATGTGAAGTGTCGTTGCTTCACGGGTGAGCCAAAACGATGCAGACCCGGTCAGGATCGACGCTCTGGACCGGGTGACCTGGGCACTGCGCCGCACGGAGCTGGCCGTACAGGCACTGAAGGAGCAGCGGCTACGGTCGCTGGACATGGCGGTGGCGCACTACGCGCCCCTGATCTCGGTGCACGCCGAACCGGGGCTGACCGGCGCCGAGCTGGCCCGCCGCCTCAACGTGACCCCGCAGGCGGTGGCGTCACTGGTGGCCCGGCTGGAAGGCCGCGGCCAACTCGAGCGCCGCGAACACCCACGCCACCGGCACGTACAAGAGCTGCATCTCACCGATGCCGGGCGCGAGGCTCTGCGCGCTGCCGACGTGGTGATCGACGGGGTCGAGCAGCAGATCACCGATGACCTCGGTCCGGACGCAAGCGTGCAGCTGCGGGCGCTGCTCGACCGGGTGGCCAAGACCGTTCGCGACGGCTGACGCCGCAGCTCGTGCTGGTGCAGGCCGGGTATGGGTTTCCGTGACATCCGCCGCAGCCCCGACCTGTTTACGTGAGCAGCAGAAACGACGGTTCGGGTCGTGGGTTGCGGCGGGTGATGGGACGACTTGCGAGCTTTGGTCAGCCGGTGGTGGATGCCGGTACTGCGGCAGTGTCGTGTTCGCGCAGCATGCGCAGAACGCGGCCTCCCCCGCCGGTCTTCAGGGCCGTGCCCACGGGCCGGCGGCGACCGCGGTGGCCATTCCCGACGTCCTGTTCTGGGGCGCGCCGGCCGCGGCCGTCCTGGTGGCGCCGATGGCCCTGCTGCCGTCGCCCCGCGGCTAGGAGCTCAGCGAGTCGAGCAGCCGCAGGCGCTCGGCGGTGTCCGTCCCGGGTGCCGCGCCGAGGAACATGATCCGCTGGCCGGGGTCGTCCGGTACGCGCATGGTCTCCTCGTTGAGCTCCAGCGGCCCGACAAGGGGGTGGTGCACCCGCCGTACCGCGTAGGTGCACTCGGCGACCCGCTGGGCGCCCCAGACGCGGGTGAAGTCGGGGCTCTTGATGCTCAGCTCGCCGATCAGCTCGGCCAGCAGGGGATCGTCCGGCATGTCGCCGGTGGCCATGCGCAGGTAGGCGGCGACCTCGTCCGCGTGCGTCTCCCAGTCGGGATACAGGTCGCGCATGGCCGGGTCGAGGAACATCATCTTCGCCAGGTTCACCCGCTGGCCGGGGTTCAGGCCGTACAGCGCGTAGCCGAGCCGGTTGCCGCCGAGCAGGTCGAAGTATCTGCCGAGGATGATCGCCGCCTGGTCGGCGACCCCCTCCACCAGTGCCAGCACCGACGGGCGGAGCTGCTCGGGGCCGTAGGGGCGGCGCGCCACCTGCACCTGTTCGGGGCGGGCGAGCCGTACCAGATGCATGCGCTCGTCGGCGGTCAGCTGGAAGGCGTTGCCCAGCGCCTCCAGCACCGAATCCGACATCTGATGGCTCTCGCCCTGCTCCAGGCGCGTGTAGTAGTTGACGCTGATCCCGGCCAGCTGCGCCACCTCGTCGCGGCGCAGGCCCGGCACCCGGCGCGGCGTGCCGTAGGTCGGCACGCCGCTTGCCTCGGGCGTCAGTGCGGCACGGCGGGCGCGGAGGAACTCCCCCAGTTGCTCTCCCATGCCCCCATTGTCGCCACATCCGCCGGCCGCTCCCATCCCCTGCCATGGATACCCAGGACAGGGGCAGGCGCCCGCGCGGGAACGCCGCCAAGGTGGAGACATGACCGACAAGAAGATCATCGCTGTGGTCGGGGCCACCGGAGCGCAGGGCGGCGGCCTGGTCCGCGCCGTCCTCGCCGACCCCGACGGGCCGTTCACCGTCCGCGCCCTCACCCGCGACACCGACTCCCCGCAGGCCCGCGCCCTGGCCGAGCAGGGCGCCGAGATCGTGTACGCCGACCTCGACGACGAGGACAGCGTGCATCACGCCTTCGCCGGGGCCTGGGGCGCGTACGTCGTGACCAACTTCTGGGCCCGGCGCACCCCCGAACAGGAGGCCGCGCGCGACGCCGCCCGCATGGAGATCGACCAGGCGCGCGCGGCCGCCCGCGCCGCCAAGGCCGCCGCGCTCCGGCACGTCGTGTGGTCCACGCTCGAGGACACCCGGCCGCACTTCGCCCACCTGGGCCGCCAGGTGCCGAAGCTGCTCGGGGAGTACGCGGTGCCGCACTTCGACGCCAAGGCCGAGGCCAACGCGGCCTTCACGGGTCTGGGCGTGCCGACCACGTTCCTGCAGACCACCTTCTACTACGAGGCCTTCCTCCAGGGACAGGGCCCGCACCGTGACGCCGGCGGCCGCCTCGTGCTGACCCTGCCCATGGTGGGCAACCCGCTGTCCATGATCGCCGTCGAGGACATCGGCCGCACCGCGCTGGGCGTCTTCCGGCGGGGCCCGGAGTTCGTCGGCCGCACCGTGAGCATCGCCGGGGAGCACGCGGGTGGCAAGGAGCTCGCGGAGAAGTTCACCACGCTGCTCGGCGAGCCGGTGACCTACGCGCCGCTGACCTACGACCAGATGCGGGCCGCCGGCTTCCCGGGCGCCGTCGAGATCGGCAACATGTTCGAGTTCTACTCCGAGGCGTCCGCCTACTTCACCGGCGTACGCGATCTCGGCCTGGTACGCGAGCTCAACCCCCGGCTGCGCTCTCTCGACGACTGGCTGAACGAGCACCGCGACCAGATCGCGGCCACGATCTGACAGCCGGGGCGCGCGCTCACGCTCCGTCTCCGGGGACCGGACGCCCCCGGAAGATCCGCCAGATCAGCCACGCCTGCAGCAGACCGGCGCCGGACAGGACCACGGTGAGCAGCACCGGGTTCGCGATATGGGGCGGCACCAGGTCCTCCCATCCCCACCAGATCAGCCATCCGAGGGGGAAGGTGACGCCGATGAGCGCGACGCCGGTCAGCAGGATCGGATCCCGCACCGTCAGCAGGATCACCAGCGAGATCACGCCGAGAACCAGCACGAGAGCGGCGTAGACGACGGCGAGCACAGCCGCGACCTTGCCGTTCCGGTAACGGCGCATCCGACCACGTCCTTCACGGGAGACGACGGCGTCCACCTACGATCCTTCCACGGACGCCCGGCCGCATACCCTCCTCGACGCTTCATATCGCGCCCGGCCAGGACCCAGGGCAGGCCAGTGCGTACGACGTGGCGTGACCGGATGCCGGGCGCCCCGATGACCTGCGCGGGTATTCCGCGCCGTAGCGTCTGCCGCCCGATCGCCTCCGCGATGATCCACACGTGGCCGGTCCGGGTCAGCGGCTCCGGTCCTCATGACGCACCTTCTCGCCCACGTCGCGCAGCCGGCGGACGACGTGGGCGCCGGCGTTTCCGCTGCCACCGGCCAGGACGGCATCCTTTCTATCGGTGGCCGACGAGGCACTACGCCTGGATGTGGCCGAGTTGCTGCAGCTGCGAGTAGACGTCGACGACTCCCCAGAGGTCGGTGATCTGGCCGTCGGCGAAGCGGGCGATGAATATCTCGTTGTAGGTGACGGATTTGCCGGTCGGGAGCATGCCCCGGTATTCGCCGGTGTTGGTCCCGGTGACCGTCTGCCGAGCGACGATCTTGTCTCCCTCGGCGAGCAGGTCCTCGACCGTCACGTGAATGTCGGGGAACGCCCGCAGGAGGACCTCCCATATGCGCTTTTGCGCCTGCACCGCGGTCACGCCGGCCCGCTCCGCCGGGTGGAACCGCCCGTCCGCGTGAATGAACTCGTCTATCGCCTTCGCGATGACCTCCAGATCGCCGCTGTTGATGGCCTCGTGGAAGCGGTGGTACGTCTCCTTGTTGCGGGCTTCCTGAGCTGTTGACATGTCGCCTCTCCTTTGGGTGAAACCGGCGCCTCTGTAGTTACCGACCGGACAGCCCCCCGGATTGTGAGGCCGGCACGTGGGCGGTGATCCGCTCTTCGAGGCAGCGGTGGATCGGCGGCAGGTCCAAGGTCGCCAGCTGCATCCATCTCCACCCGCGCCCTGCGGGAGAGCTACGTGGGCGAATGGATTCCCGAGCCGCCGGAGTCCGGCCCGGCGGCGGCGAGCGGATCGCGCACATGTGGGCCGTACGAGGTTGAGTCGCGTCAGCGAGCTGGATGGTACGGCTCACTCGGCGCAGGCTGGGCGACGCGCAGCTCGCCGGCCGTGCGACTGAGATGTTCCAGCCGCTCCATCATGCCTCCCAAAACATAACAGCATAGCGATATTGATCTTAGACAAGATAACCCATGAGCCATAGTGTCGAGGCCGTTCGCGAAAGCGAGAACAGAGTGAGGAGGGACATCGCATGCTCACCATGGCCGCGCGACAGACGACACCGACGGGGTGGACACTACGGGCCGTCGTCAGCGCGCACACGGCGGCGATCGTCGGCCAGCCGGTGTTCGCCGGGGTGTATCTGACCGGCGACTTCGACAGCCTGCGCTGGCACGCGATCGGCGCCGACGTGGTCACCTCCATCGGCTACCTGCAGGTGATCGCGGCGATCGTGGTGTGGGTCCGGCTGCGTCAGGTCTGGCCGGTCGTGGCCACGACGGCGGTGGTGGCGGCCGAGACGGTGCAGTACTTCGCCGGGCTGGACGGCGCGCTGTGGTTGCACATCCCGTTGGGCGTGATGACCGTCGCCGCGCTCGTCGTGCTGTTCATCGCCGTGTGGCGCCGGCCCTTGCCGCGGCGGGAGGTCCACCATGCGTGAGCACGATGCGCGGGGCCTGACCCGGCGGGGGATTCTGGGCATCGGCGGAGCGCTCGGGCTGATGGCGGCCACCGGGCTGTCGACCTCGGCCACGCTGGCCCGACGGCCGCCGATCACCGGTGCCGAGTTGCCCAGCGCCGTACCGCTGCCGCCCCCGTTCCGGGTGCCGCTGCCGATTCCCGCCGCGCTGAAGCCGATCAGCACCTCCGGCGGCGTCGACCGTTACGAGATCACCCAGCGCGAGGCGAGCGCGGAGATCCTGCCCGATGTCAGGACACCGCTGTGGACGTACAACGGGACCTTCCCGGGACCGACGATCGAGTCGCGCCGCGGCCGGCCGGTCACCGTGTCACACCGCAACGAGCTGCCCGTCCCGACGGTCGTGCACCTGCACGGCGGCCGGACCCCGGCGGCCTCCGACGGATACCCGACCGACCTCGTCCTGCCCGAGGGCTGGCAGGAGCACTCCATGCACATGGGGCACGGTGCCGAGCATGGCATGCACGACCCGAGGGCCGTGGTGAGCCAGCTGACGAGGGACTACACCTTCCCGCTGGACCAGCGGCCCACGCTGCTGTGGTACCACGACCACCGGATGGACTTCACCGCCCCCGCGGTCTGGCGCGGCCTGGCCGGGCTGCACATCATCCGCGACGACGCCGAGGACGCCCTCGGCCTGCCCGCCGGCCCGCGCGAACTGCCCCTCATGATCGCCGACCGGGCGTTCGCCGCCGACGGCAGCCTCGCCTACCCCGCCCTCGATCCCACCCTGCGCGTACGGCCCGGCGTCCGCGAGCCGTACCTCGCCGGGGTCCTCGGCGACGTCATCCTGGTCAACGGCGCGCCGTGGCCCGTGCACGAGGCCGACGCCGCCCGCTACCGGCTGCGCATCCTCAACGCCTCCAACGCCCGCCACTACGAGCTCGAAGCGGTCACCGACGACGGACGCCGCCTCGACCTCGTCCAGATCGGCGCCGACCAGGGACTCCTCGCCGCCCCCGTCACCCACAAGCTGCTCCCGATCGCACCCGCCGAACGCTACGACGTGGTCGTCGACTTCTCCGGCGTTCCGACCGGCAGCCTCGTCCGGTTGATCAACCGGCTCGGCTCCGGCCGTACGCGCGACGTGATGGCCTTCCGCGTCGCCCGCAAGGCCGCCGACGACAGCCGCGTCCCCCGCACGCTGTCCACCGACCTGCCGGATTGGCGGCGTTCGGACGCCGTCAGGGTGCGCGACTTCTCCTTCCGCGCCGGGCAGCTGCACGCGGGCCACGGCTGGCTCATCGGCGGCCTGCCGTTCGACCCCGCCCGCACCGATGTCACCGCCCGGCTCGGCGACGTCGAGGTCTGGCGGCTCGTCGCCGACGTCCACCATCCCGTCCACCTGCACCTGGTCGGCTTCCACGTACTTTCGCGCAGCGGCAGAGCGCCACTGGCCCACGACGCGGGGCTCAAGGACACCATCTCGCTACGACCGGGCGAAGCCGTGGAGATCATCACCCGGTTCGACGGCTACCGCGGCCGTTACCTCTTCCACTGCCACAACGCCGAACACGAGGACATGGGCATGATGGCCAACCTCGAGATCATCTAGAAGCATCACCCACGGGCACCGGCATCATCGTCATCGTCGAAGCGACCACCTCCGCCGGGCTTTGGGAGGCAGCCGCAGCGCCGGCCGAGCCTTCAACCACACCCGCAACGCCGGAGATGCCCGGTCACCCCGTCCGCCCAGCGATCACAGCACCCAGCGAACCGCAGCACCCAGCGACCGTGGCGTCTCGCGGGCACGGCCTCCCGCGGGCTGGCCCTGAGAGGGCGCATCGCCTCCATACTCCACCCGCCGTAGCCGCACCCCCCGATACCCCCCGGGGAGTATCGGGGGGTGACGTCGCCGGGACGACGACACCGCCACACCCAGGCCGCGATGCTCGACATCTCACCGGAAGAAAGGCATCGCCCCATGTCATCGACCCTGGTACGGCACATCACCCCCGTCCTCCCGCACCGCGCCCGCGGCCTGGTGGCCGAGGTCTACGCGCAGGTGAACGCGGAGTTCAGCAGCATCGGCCCGGCCGTGATGATGGTCTCGCCCTCCCCCGAGCTCATGGCCGCGGGCTGGTCGCTCATGCGCGAGAGCCAGCTGGCCGGCGACGTCCCGGCGCTGGAGAAGGCCGTCGTGGCGCTGGGCGCGGCGCAGGCCAATGACCTCGACTACGACATCCAGGCGTTCCTGTCGGTGCTGCGCCTGCTGGGACAGGCTCGGCTGGCCGACACCATCGAACGCGGCGACCCGCCCGCCGACGCCAGGCTCGCCGCCCTGCTGGACTGGGCCGCCTCCACCGGGGTGGCCGGCCGGGAGCCGCTGCGGCGCCCGTTCCCCGCCGGGCCCCAAGCCGCCGAATTCCTCGGTACGGTCCTGTTCACCCACTTCGTCAACCGGGTCGCGGCCGCCATGCTGCCCGCCGGGCTGAGCCCCGGCACCCTCGACCCCGACGACGAACCGCCCTTCGAGGACGCCCCCGTCCTGCGCTCGCTCGACCAAAACCTGCGCCCCGGCGCCACACTCCCCCTCCTGGACGGCCTGCCCACCGCGCCACCCCCGTCGTGGGCTGCCGGCCGGCCGATCGGCACCGCGTACGCCGCCCTGACCGCCACCGCCGCCCAGGGCGCCGGCCTGCTCACCCCTGAGGCCGCGGACGTGACCGCTGAGGTGATCGCCGAGCACCGGGGCCGCCGGCTGCCGATCGGCGACTGGCTCGACCGGTCACTGGCCGGCCTGACACCGGACGAACGCACAGGGGCGCGGGTCACGATCCTCGCCGGCCTGGCGCCCCACGCCATCACCGACGAGCACGTCACCGCCTGGCGCGCCACCGACCGCCGCTTCAGCGACCACTGCACCGTCTTCCTGCTCGCCTACGGCGCCATGACCGCCGTCACCCACATCGAAGCCGACATCACCGCCTGACCCACCTCCGCCTGTACTGCGGCATCAGGGACGGCCGCCGCTTCCCCCGGACTGCCACACCACGGCCTACGCCACCAGGACGGCCCGCGCCACGGGCGCGGTCAGCACGGGTGGTCACAGCGGGCGGTCAGCACGGGCGCGGCGGCCTGGTGCATCCACGGGCGGGCAGTCCGGCCCCGTGTGCGCACGGCTGCTCACCCACCCCGAGCGGAGCATGCCCACGAGATCGCACCCCGCCCGCCAACACCGCCAGCCGTAACCCCTCACCGGCCGCGCGCCACGAACGCCGGTAAGGCCGCCACGTCCACATCCGCGTCCGGCCACCGACGCCGCAGCGCCTCGCCCACCCGCCACCCCCACCCCGCCAGCCCAGGCAGCACACCGAACGACTCCGCCACCCGCGCCGCCGCCTCCACCGTCGCCACCAGCTGCACGCGGCTGTCATCCCCCGCCGCCCGCCCATCCACCTGGGACAACCGCTGCAACCGCAACAACACGTACGAGAAACACGCCGCCGCCAGCCCGAACCCGAACCGCCGATCGTCCTGCGCCTGCGGCACCCCCACCGCCAGCGCCCGCCGATACGCCGCCCCCATCCCCCAGTCCACCGACAGCCACGCGGGGCCCGGAACGTACAGGCAGACCGCGTCGTGCAGCGCATGCGTGAACCCGGCGAACTCGAAATCGATCACCCGCGCGTCCGGCGCCCCCGAGGCTCGCATGAGAACGTTGTTCGCCTCCGGATCCCCGTTGCTCAGCGCCAGGAACGGCCCCGGATCCCCCAGCTCCTCCAGCACCACCGCCAACTCCCGCTCGGCACCGCCCGCCACCTCCACCCCCAAAGCCGCGACCTGCAGACGACCCTCCTCCCGGAATCCGGCGAACCTGCCCGCACAATCCGCCACCCGATCGACCGCCCCCAGAGCCGCCCTGCGCGCGTAGTAGGCCTCCGCCCGGCCGGCGGTCACGGCGTTCAGCTCACCACGCACCCGGGCGAACGCCGCCAGCCGCTCCCCGTGCGCCGCCGCCCCGTCCGCACGCAGCAGGCCGTCCAACGCCACCCGCGGCGCCAGATCCTCCAGCACCACCAGCCCCGCCCCCAGCTCCGCGGCCACCACCCGCGGAGCCAGCCGCACGCCGAGATCGTCGGACAGGAACCGTAAGGCGGCCACCTCGCTCCGCAGCCGCCACGACTCCGAACGGTCGGGACCGGGCGCATGGGGCCGCATCCACTTCACGATCGCCGAGCCGGGCGGACCGGCCAGCTCCGCCCGCGCGACCGCCCAGGGCTCCAGCCGCCGCCACGCGGTGACGGTGGCGGGCGACAGCAGCTTCTCGACTTTGCTGAGGAGGTCTTTCTCTGTGGGATCGAGAATGATCATCGGCCCGGCGCCTTTACAAAGTAGATTTCGAAGGAAGGGCGACCAGGTGCTGCAGCCGCCGCGCCTCCTGGACCAGCCTGCTCGACCCCTTGCGGGCCGCCACCGCCGCCACCTCCGGCAGCTCGGCCCGTACGCCGGCGATCCTGGCCGCCCGAGCCCCGGCCGCCAGCAGGTCGGCCACCCCCGCGCGGGGCCGTTCGCCCTCCTGGGGCAGCACCCCGGGCAGCAGCCGCACGACCACCTCCCACACCGCCTCGTGCGCCCCGGCCTGCGTGGCGTCGTCGAGCACCGACACCACCCGGTTGAGCTTGAGGAACCCTTCGGCGACCAGCTTCGTGAGCGTCTGCGCCAGCACCTGTGCCGGCACCCGGCCTCGGGCGGCCAGCGTCAGGAGGGCGTCGGTGGCGGCGGCCCGGTCGGCGGCGTTCGTGTGGCCCATGCCGCAGGCGAGTGCGTGCGCCACCGCGCTGCCGAGCGGCCCGTCGGCATGGGCCAGGCCGACCAGTGCCTGCGTCTGCGAATCGCTGGAGTCGATGCCGATCGACAACATCCAGACCATGTGCGCGGCCACGATCTCCGGGTGCGACGGCATGGCGAGCGGCCACCACTCGAGCGTGTACGCGTAGCCCGTCCCCGGCCGGTAGAGCGGGCGGAGCTCCTCGGGAAGATCGTCAGGCATGTGCAGCACGGAGCGCAGGACGGGCCAGTTCGACAGGTAATAGCCGTTGCGCTCGCTGCGCAGGTGGACCGTCACGCGCGGATCGGGGATGCCGTCGCGCATCCGGGCGGCGCACGCGCGGCCCGCCTCGGAGGTCAGCCGCTGCGCCCGCCGCACGCACGCGTCGGGGATGTCGCGGGGCAGCCGCAGCAGTGCCTGGACGAGGTCGCCGGGCAGCGCCCGCGCCCCGGCGGCCTCCAGCAGCTCGAGGCGGTCGAGCAGCACCCCGGGATCGATGTGACCGCTGCCCGCCGTGGGCGTGGCCAGCAGGACCGGGTAGCTCGCGCCCTCCTCGAACGAGCGCGCGAGCTCGTCGGCGCGGCCGAAGTAGAGCTGCTTGAACCCGCCCAGGGTCGGCGGCTGCCTGAGGGCGATCTTGGGCAGCGAATCGCCGGCCTCGGGCGAGGCGAACGCCAGGAAGGCCCGGCGCACGACATGGACGGCGTCCTCGCTGTTGTGGCCGAAGAAGAGCGGATCGAGCGGCTCCAACCGGGGACGCAACGCTTCGCGCAGCGCGTCGGGCGCCCGCTGCGACCACTCGACCAATCCGGCCAGGAGGCGTTCGAACGTGTGCGCGTCCACCTCGCGGGCGCTCACCGCCTGTACGAGCTGGTCCGGCGAGGAGTACGGCGACGGCGACGCCGGCCCCTGCCCCACCGCCGGCAGCGGCGTGACGGTCACCTCCTCGGCGGCGATGCCGCCCCCGTAAGCCGCAGAGACCCGCTCCAGCAACTCCTCGGGCAGCCCGGCCGCCGCCTGCCGCACCGCCTCCCGGCCGGCCGCCCCTGCCTGCGGGGCCAGCTTGACGGCCAGCCGCACGGCGCGCTCCTGCAACGCCAGCGTGTCCTGCGCGAAGATCAGGGACATGGCGGCCAGCACGACGTCCGCGCGCCGGGCGTCACGCAGCGCGGCGTCGCCCGCCCACGACAGGGCCGCGCGCAGCAGCTTCTTCTCCGGCCGGAACGCCAGCGCCTCGACCGCCTCGGCGAACAGCTCCTCCTCCAGCCGCCCCGCCTCCTCCAGCCGCCGCAGCTGGGCCAGCGCCAGATCGGCCACCGCCACCGGCCCGGCGGGCAGCAGCCGGGTGTAGTCCCTGGCCCGCTCGGCGGACTCGTCGATGTCGAGGTCGAGCCGATCGTGCAGGACGACCAGGGCGCCCAGCGCCGTCGGCCCGTCACGCAGCAGCCGCCCCACGATGCCGTCGATGACCCGCTTGCGCTCCAGCCGGTCGTCCTCGACGAGCCGGGCGATCGTCCCCACCTGCTCGGGGAGGGCCTCGCCCAGGCCGTCGATGTCGAAGAGCCGCGGCGCGAACGCGGTGAACAGCGGATCGGTGGCCGCCGTCCCCGGGTGGAGCGCGCGTAACCAGCCCACCATGAACGCGTCGCCGTCCGGCGGCTCGATCCCGGTCTCGCGTACGAGCGCCGCGGCCACCTCCCAGTGGCGCATGTCGTTGAGGCGCAGGCGGGCGGCGATGCGGCGGGCCACGTCCGCCCGCCACTCGGCCGGCCGCTGCCGCAGCAGCAGGATGACGCGCTCGTCGTCGCCGCGCTCGGTCCACTGGAACTCGCGTCTGAACAGCCACGCCGTGACGGCCGCCGCACCGCCCAGGCACGCCACGCCCGCCAGCCGCAGCGGCCTGAGCTGGTGCCGCCAGGACCACCAATCCTCCGGCCGCTGCGCCGCCAGGTGGCGCGGCAGCTGCGCCGCCACCGCCTTGCGATCATCGGCGTCCAGCTCGAGGAGCAGGCGGAAGACGCCGGCCACGTCGCCGCCCTCGGCCAGCTTGACCAGGCGCTCCCACGTGCTCATCCGGCCACCTCCGATGCGGGCCGGGAAGAACCGGCGCGCGAACACACCTCCGCTGCGTCAACCATGACGGTGACCCTAGCGATCACCCACGACAATCTCGGGGCCCGCGCGGCGACCAGCCCCGAGACACGTGGACACGCCCGGCGAACGCTCATCGCCGGGCGGGCGACGTCCCGCGTCCGGCACGGCGGCAACGGCCTGGGGGCACGGCACCGCCGGCGATGCCGCCAACCGCACGGTCGATGCGCACGGCACCCATGTCCCCAACGGCCCGGTCGATGGGCACGGCCGGGAACGGCGCCGCCGCCGAGGCCGTCCACCGCGGCCCCCGGCGGCCGAGGGCGCCGCACCGTCGGCGACCCTCGCGGCACAGACCTACCGGGATCGGGACGGCTCACCTGCGGCCGCGCGCTCCCGTTCCGGCGTGGGGGCGGGACCCACGGGGCCTCTCATGAACGCCGCGGCGACGGCCGTGGCGGCGAGCAGCACCAGGCCGAGCCCGAACGCGAGCGCCGCCGCGGCGTTCGCGTCCGAGCCGCCGGCCAGGCCGTGCAGGAAGACGCTGCCGAGCAGGGCCACCCCGAGCGTGCCGCCGAACTGCTGGACCGCGTTGAGCAGCCCGGCCGCCGACCCGACCTGATGGGGGCGAAGGCGCGCCAGGGCGGCGGTGAAGAACGGGACGGTGACCAGGCCGTTCCCGGCCCCGCACACCGCCAGCGCCACCAGCAGCGCCCACGGGTGGGCGCCCGCGTAGGCGGCCAGGGCGCCGAGCACCCCGGCGAACAGCACGGCGAGCCCGGCGAACATGACCCGTGACAGGCGGCGGGGCGTCAGCCGCGCGCCCACGATCCCGGATGAGATCGCCAGCCCGCAGGACCACGGGAGCAGGGTCAGCCCGGCGGTCAGGACGTCGCGGCCCAGGCCGAGCTGCACCTGCAGCACGATGACCAGCATCAGCCCGTTGGTGACCGCGAAGAGCAGCGTCGAGGTGGCCAGCGCGGCCGGGAAGACGCGGTCGCCGAACAGGCTCGGCTCGATCAGGGGCGTACGCCCGCTCCGGGCCCGGCGGCGCTGGTGCAGCCCGAAGGCCACCAGGACGAGGACCCCGGCGACGAGCATGGCCGCGCCCCACCCGGGCGGGACGGCGTCGCCGCCCTCGATGAGCGGGTAGACGACCAGCCCGGCGCCCAGCACCGCCAGGGCGGTCCCGGGCAGGTCCGGCCGGGGCGGCCGCGCGGCCCTGTCCTCGCGGAGCATGGGCCCGGTGGCGAGCACGGCGACGGCGAGGGGCACGTTGACCAGGAACGCCGCCCGCCACGAGGAGCCGAACAGGTCGGCGTGGGTGAGCACGGCCCCCAGCATGGGCCCGCAGATCACGGACAGGCCCATGACGGGACCGATGGTGCTCATCGCCTTGGCCAGTTCGGCGCCGGCGAACATGGAGCGGATCAACCCGATCGTCTGCGGGATGATCAAGGCGGCGGCCGTGCCCTGGAGTGCCCGCGCGCCGATCAGCACTCCCGCGCCGGGCGCCAGCGCGCAGCACAACGACGCCAGCGTGAATCCCGCGATCCCGATCAGGAACACGCGCTTGCGGCCGAGCATGTCCCCCAACCGGCCACCCAAGATCAGGAACGCCGCGAACGGCAGCGTGTAGGCCGAGCTGAACCACTGGATGGCGGACTCCGAGCCGCCGAGTCCGGCGCGGATCACCGGCGCCGCGACCTGCACGATCGTCGAGTCCAGCACGTTCATCGCCTCAGCGGTCAGCAGCGCGCCCAGCACGACCCATCGCCACCGGTAGGCCGTCGGATCCTCCCGAACCGGCATGTCTCAGTCCCCCTCAGTCGTACGGATGACTTCCGCGACCAAGGCTGCGGCCACCGGCGCCGGGGATTCCGCAATGCCCGCGATGTTCGGGAGATTTTTCCACGCTGCAACGTCTCGTGCATGATTTGCTCATGCTCGACGATCTGGACCGCGGTTTGATCCATGCCCTGCACATCGACGGGCGGGCGCCGTTCAGCGGCATCGCCCGGGCGCTCGGCGTGTCCACCCAGACCGTGGCCCGCCGCTACCAGCGGCTGCGCGCGAACGCCTCCCTGCGCGTCGTCGGGCTCCCCGACCCGAACCGGGTGGGGCGCAGCCAGTGGGTGGTCCGCCTCACCACCAGCCCGGCCGCGACCCGTACCCTCGCCCAGGCCCTGGCCAGGCGGCCCGACACGTCATGGATCAAGCTGCTGTCGGGCGGCACCGAGATCTTCGCCATGGTCCACGTCCCGCACGGCGTGGACGACCCGCTCTCGATGCTGCTGCACGACCTGCCGAGGAAGGCGGGGATCACCTCGGTCTCCGCGCAGTACCTGCTCCACCCCTACCGGGGCGGGCCCACCGCGTGGCAGGGCATCGCGCGGACCCTCGACGAGGGGCAGCGACAGCAGCTCAGGCCGGTCCACGCCGCGCCGTCGGGCCGGCCGTCGCTGGACCGCACCGACCAGGCGCTGCTCGACGCCCTGCGCCACGACGGCCGCGCCGGCTACGCCGCGCTCGCCAGGAGCACCGGCTGGTCCGAGGCCACGGTGGCGCGGCGCCTGGCCGACCTACGCGCCCACGGCACGATCTTCTTCGACATCGAGATCGACCCCGTCCCTCTCGGCGTCGCGACCCAGGCCGTGCTGTGGATGGCGATCGCCCCGGCGTACCTCGACCAGGTGGCCACCGCGCTGGCGGGCCACGACGAACTCGCCGCCGTCGCCCACACCACCGGCCCCACCAACCTGCTGGCCCACGCGCTGTGCTCCGGCACCGATCACCTGCACCGCTACATCACCCACCGGCTGGGGGCGTTGCCCGAGATCCGCACCATCGAGACCGCCCCGGTCCTGCAGACCGTCAAGCACGCCGGACCGTTCCGGCCCGGCGCCTGAAGCCGGCGGCGCGGACGGCGCGGGCGCCCGCCGCCCGCAGGTACTCCAGCAGTTCGGGCGGCTCGTGCACCTCGAACTCGCAGCCGAGCATGAGCAGCCGCGCGGCCAGCCACTCCAGGGTGTCGGCGTGCCCGTGCAGCTCGCAGCTGTGCTCGTCGACGGGCCGGACGTCGCCCGGAGCGGCCCCGAGCCGCTGGATCACCTCCTCGGCCGGCAGGCGCAGGGTCGTCCGCACCTCGTAGGTGGGGACGAGCGAGTACATCTTGCGGGTGACGAAGGCGGCCGCGTCCGGCTCGGGCGGCTCGCGGAGCGCCACCCGGACGCCGGTCGGCCGCGGGGCGCTGAGCCGGTCGACGCGGAAGATCCGCCAGTCGTCGCGGTCGTTGTCGTACGCGAGCAGGTACCAGCGGCGCCCGCCGGCGACCAGGCGGTAGGGCTCGACCAGCCGGCCGGTCCGGCTCCCGTCGTTCGCCTGGTAGTCGAAGCGCAGGCGTTCGCGGTTGGCGGCCGCCCAGGCGAGCACGGCCAGGTTCTGCGGGTCGACGTTCGGCCCGTTCGCCGCCGCCATCGACACCGTGGCGGCCCCGAGCGCGCCGACCCGCTGCCGCAGCCGCGACGGCAGCACCTGCTCCAGCTTGGCCAGAGCGCGTACGGAGGCCTCCTCCATGCCGTCCACCGGCCCGGCCGCCATACGCAGGCCCACCGCGATGGCCACCGCCTCCTCGTCGTCCAGCAGCAGCGGCGGCATGGCCTTGCCGGCGACGAGGCGGTAGCCGCCCATCGCGCCCATCGTCGCCTGCACCGGGTAGCCGAGCTCGCGCAGGCGGTCGATGTCGCGGCGGACCGTACGGGGGCTGACCTCCAGCCGCTCGGCCAGCTCGCTGCCGGGCCATTCACGCGAGGTCTGCAGCAACGACAGCAACGCGAGCAGCCGTGCGGGGGTGTCGCTCATGACGTCAAGTATGCGCGCCATATAGGACATGGATCGACCTAGATGGCTCCTACCGTCGTCCCGTCATCGCGACCGCAGGAGGACCATCATGGGCGCCGAGATCCGCCCCTTCCGTATCGACATCCCCCAGGCCGACCTGGACGACCTGAACGACCGGCTGGCCCGTACCCGGTGGTCCCGGCGGCTGCCGGGCGAGGGCTGGAGCCGCGGCGTCCCCGCCGGCCACCTCGAGGAGCTGGCCCGCTACTGGCGGGACGGCTACGACTGGCGCCGGCACGAGGCGCGGCTGAACGAGTTCCCGCAGTTCATGACCGAGATCGACGGCCAGGACATCCACTTCCTGCATGTGCGCTCCGCCGAGCCCGACGCCCTGCCGCTCATCCTCACGCACGGCTGGCCGAACTCCTTCGTGGAGTTCGCCGGCCTCGTCGAGCTTCTCACCGACCCCCGCGCGCACGGCGGCGAGCCGGCCCAGGCGTTCCACGTCGTCGTGCCGTCCCTGCCCGGGTTCGGGTTCTCCGCGCCGCCGCGCGAGACCGGCTGGGACGTCACGCGCGTGGCGCGGATCTGGGCGGAACTGATGCGCCGCCTCGGGTACGACCGCTACGGCACCCAGGGCGGCGACTACGGCGCGTACGTCGCCCCGCAGGTCGCCGTCGCCGACCCGGAGCACGTGATCGGCGTCTACGTCATCAGCGGGCTCGGCTTCCCCGGCGAGGACGACGTCCCGGAGATGACCGAGGACGAGCGGGGAGCGTACGCGCGGCTGCAGGAGCAGGACTGGATGAACGGCGTGGACCACCACAGCCTGCTGCGCGCGGCGCCGGCGACCTTCGCCTACGGCTGGCACGACTCGCCGGTCGCGGCGCTGGCCTGGATGACGCACAAGTTCAAGGAGTTCACCGTCGCGGCCAAGACGCCGGAGGAGGTGATCGACCGCGACCTCCTCCTCACGAACGTGAGCCTCTACTGGCTCACCGGGACGTTGGGCACCTCGTCCTGGCCCTACTACGACAGCACGGGCTTCGGCTGGCCGAAGGGGCAGACGGTGGCGCCGACCGGCGTCTACAGCGGGCCGCCCGGAATCCGGCGGCTCGCCGAGCGGCACAACACCATCCTGCACTGGCCGGAGGACAACACGGCCGACCACCACTTCGTCGCCATGGAGCAGCCCGGCCGCCTCGCGGCCGATCTGCGCGCGTTCTTCGCCAAGGTCCGCTGACCTTCCGGTGCGGCCGTGCCGGCGACGCGGCCGCACCCGGTCAGAGCAGTTCGACGTATCCCTCGGTGCCGTTGACGCGGATGAGCCGGCCGTCCTCGATGCGCCGGGTGGCGTTCTCCACGCCGACGACCGAGGGCAGGCCGTACTCCCTGGCGACCACCGCGCCGTGGGTCATCACGCCGCCGACCTCCATCACGACGCCCTTGACCGAGACGAACAGCGGCGACCAGCTCGGGTCGGTGTAGACGGTGACGAGGATGTCGCCCTCCTCGACCTCGGCCTCGTCCATGCTCAGCACGACGCGGGCGCGCCCCTCGACGACGCCCGACGACACGGCGATGCCCGCCAGCGCGCCCTCGGGCAGGGCGCCGGTGTCGTACTCGCCGGAGATGACCTCGCCCTCGGAGGTGATGACCCGCGGCGGCGTCAGCTTCCGGTACTCCTCGAACGCCTCCCGCCGCTCCTCGACGAGGGCCTGGTCGAGGCGCCCGGTCCGTACGACCTCCCTGAACTCCTCCAGCGACAGGAAGAACACGTCCTGCGGCTCCCTGATCACCCCGCGGGCGACGAGCCCGGCGGCCTCGGCGAGCAGCGCCCGCTTGTACAGCTCGTACCGCTGGAACAGCGCGTGCTTGGAGTACTCGCGGTAGCCGATGAAGTGGCGGATGAGGCTCATCTGCCGGGCCGCCTTCTTGGCCTTGCGCTCGCCTCCCGGCAGCGCCCTGAGGCGTTCCAGCAGGCCGGCGATGGTGCGCTCGGCCTCGGCGCGGCCCCGCTCCACCTTGCGGGCGCGCTCGCCGGGCGCGAAGTTCCTGACGTTGCCCAGCAGGAGCGGGACGAGCTGGGTGGGGTCCTCGCTCCACCGGGTCCTGGTGAGGTCGATGTCGCCGGAGCAGTGCATCCCGTACGTGCGCAGGTAGCCCTCGAGGGCGCGGCGCGCCTCGGGACCGCCCTCCAGGCCGTCCAGCCCGGTGAGGAGCGTGTCCCGGCCGGCGCGTTCGAGGTGCTCGACCACCTGCGGGTACGGGCGGACGGCGTCGGCGACGTCCAGCAGGTCGAGGCCCATGGCGGCCACCACGTTGTGGTCGGCGGACCGGGCGATGGCGTCGGCGGCGTTCCGCACGCCGAGCCAGGCTTTCATGCGCTTGTTGACCCAGTTCACCGCCTGGATGCCGACGAAGGCCGCCGCCACGCTGCGCGGGTCGAACGTGAGCCGGGCCAGCACGTCATGATCGTCCAGGATGTACGCGAACAGCTCGTCCCCGGACCTGCCCGCGATGCCGCGCCGCAGTTCCTCGACCGTCCGCTCGTTCTCGGCGATCAGCTCGGGCACGGCCTCGGTGTCGTCCTTGCCGGACATCTTCAGATATTGGCGGGCCATCGGCAGCAGCCCGCCCTCGCCGAAGTCCAGCATCGAGGTCCTGCCGCGGGCCAGGCCGCGCACGAAGTCCTTCCTGGTCAGGACCTGGCGCAGGGCGTTGGCCATGAGGACGTCCACCTGGCCGAGGCTCTTGAGCGTGACCGCGCGGGCCCATGGGGAGGACAGCTCGGGCGAGACGTCCTTGTAGAACCGACCGCCGGACACCGTGCCCGCCGAGCGGCCCAGCCGATCGTGCAGGAGCGCGAACACCGACAGGCCCAGAGGCTTGAAGGCGTCGGTCATCATCTGCCGGTGGCCGTACGACATGAAGACGTGGTTCTTGCCGTCCGAGGTTTCGGGCACCGGGTAGAGGGTGGTGATCGGGCGGCTCTGGAGGATCTGGAACTCGCCGCCGGCCAGGCCCCACTCGATGTCCTGCGGGCGGCCGAAGTGGCCCTCGATGCGGCGGCCGAGGCGTTCGAGGCGCAGGATCTGCTCGTCGCTCAGGGTCTGGACGTGCCGCCGCGCGGGCTCGATCTCCCGCTCCTCCGTGCCGCCGTCCGGTGAGGGGCGCAGCTCGATGGCCTGGGTGACGACGTTGCGCGCGATGATCTCGCCGGCTCGGACGCGGTAGTTGTCGGCGTTCGCCACGCCCGACACGAACGCCTCCCCGAGGCCGAACCCGGCGTCGATCGAGACCACCTGCCGGTTGCACGTCACCGGGTCGGCGGTGAACATGATGCCCGCCGCCTCGGGGAAGACCATCCGCTGCACGACCACGGACACGCGCACCGCGCGGTGCCCGAAGCCGCTCTTGATCCGGTACGCCACCGCCCGGTCGGTGAACAGCGACGCCCAGCAGCGCCGCACGCTCGCCAGCACCGCCGGGGCGCCCCTGACGTTCAGGTACGTGTCCTGCTGGCCGGCGAACGAGCTGGACGGCAGGTCCTCGGCGGTGGCGCTGGAGCGTACCGCGCAGGGCACGTCGCCGAGCTCCCCGAGGCGGCGCAGGATGTCATCCTCGATCTCGGCCGGGACGGGCAGCGTCTCGACGGCCTCCCGGAGGCGGGCGCACGCCTCGGCGATCCCGGCACGGTCGTCCGCGCGCAGCCCGGAGAGCCCGTCGATCAGCGCGGCGATCGACGGGTCCGACTCGACGACCGTGCGGTAGGCCTCGGTGGTGACGCAGAAGCCCGGCGGCACCCGCGCCCCGTCGACGGCGGACAGCTCGCCGAGGTTGGCTCCCTTGCCGCCGACCAGGGGGAGCAGGGTCTTGTCGATGTCGTGGAAGCCGAGCACGTAGGCACCCATGGCGTGTTCCCGTCTGCCTGTCATGGCGAATTATGATACAGAGCTGTCCTGTATCTTAATCCTCCGGGCCTCCGGCGGAACGGCCGGGGTGATTCAGGTACGCGTCGAGGCCGGCGGCGCCGGTCAGCATGGCGCGGCCACGGGCCGTCAGCCGGGCCTGCCAGTCGCGCAGGGTCGCCTCCAGGGGCGTGATCCCTCCGGCGGAGCGCACCTGGGCCAGCAGCGGGGCGATCTGCTCGAGCAGGTAGCCGCCGCGTCTTAGCTGGTGGGCCAGCCGGGCGTCGCGCACGTCGGCGGCCGTGTAGACGCGGTAGCCGGTTTGAGGGTCGCGGCGCGGATCGACCAGCCCGGCGCGCTCCCACTTGCGCAGCGTCGCGGGCCTGATGCCGAGCCTCCTGGCCAGGGGGCCGATGAAGGTGACGCCCCCGGGTCCGGGCCGCTCCTCCGGCGCTCCGGGCTTCTCCTCGGCGGTCAGGTCGCGCAGGGCCCGTTCCACGGCCAGCAGCGTCCGGCGGTCGTCGAGCAGTTGCGCGTGGCTCTCGTCGATGAGCCGCAGGGCCTGCTCGACCGCGCCGCCGTTCACCTCCCGCATGATCGAGGTGGCCGTCTGGTGGCCGTGGCCGGGGATCAGCGCGAGGAAGGCGCGCAGGGCCTCCCGGTGGACGGGGGTATAGGTGCGGTAGCCGTGGGGAGTGCGCGCGGCGGGCGGGAGGATGCCCGCCTCTTCATAGTTGCGGATGGCCTGCGTGGACAGGCCGTGCTCGCGCGCCAGGTCCACGGGCCGCAGTCGCTCGCGGGGCATTGGGAAAGTTTACACAGAAGGTTCAACGATACGGTTTAAGGCATGGAATCCGCGATCCTCGACTCCGGCCGGCCCTTCGAGGGCGCCGCGATCACTCAGCTGCTCCGGTCGTTCCCGGCTCCCCCGCGCCTGCTCGGCCTCGGTGAGCCCACGCACGGCGAGGAGGCCTTCCTCCGGCGGCGCAACGAGGCCTTCCGCCATCTCGTGGAGCACGAGGGCTACCGATCGATCGCGATCGAGAGCGACTGCCTCGCGGCGCTGGTCGTGGACGCGTACGTCACGGAGGGCGCGGGGACGCTCGACGACGTCATGCGGCGCGGCTTCAGCCACGGGCTCGGCGGGTCGGCCGCCAACCGGGAGCTCGTGGCCTGGATGCGGGAGCACAACCGGCACCGGCCCGCGGCCGAGCGCATCCGGTTCTTCGGCTTCGACGGGCCGATCGAGCTGGCCGGGCCCGCCAGCCCCCGCCCCGCTCTCGCCGGGCTGCACGGCTATCTCGCCGCCCACCTCGACGTGCCGCCCCTCGACACCATCGACCGGCTGCTCGGCGACGACTCCCGATGGACGAACCCCGACGCCACCATGGACCCCACCCGGTCCGTCGGCCGCTCGCCCGACGCCGCCGAGCTGCGCCTCGTGGCGGACGACCTCGTGGCCCTGCTCATGGCGGAGTCGCCGCACCTGATCGCCGCGACCTCGCGGGCGGCGTGGTGGCGGGCCTGCCTGTTCGGGCGTACGGCCACGGGCCTGCTCCGCTACCACGCGGGGATGGCGGACACGTCGCCGAGCCGGGTCGTGCGCCTGATGAGGCTGCGGGACACGATGATGGCCGAGAACCTCCTGGCCCTCACCCCGCACCACGGCCCGGCGCTGGTCTACGCGCACAACCGGCACCTGCAGAGGGACAGGAGCGTCTGGCAGACGGCCGGCTGGCAGGGCGGCGACCTGCTGCTGGAGTGGTGGAGCGCGGGAGCGATCGTCGCGGCGCAGCTGGGCGGGGAGTACGCCTTCATCGCCTCGACCGCGGGCGCGGCGGCCCCGCCGGACACCCTGGAGGGCGTCCTGCACGCCGCCCTGCCCCACGACGGTTACCTCATCGACTCCAAGCGCCTGGCCGAGGCCCTGAAAGGGGTCGAGCTGGCGCCTCGCACCGACACGAGCTCCGGCTACTTCGCCCTGGAGCCCGGCCAGGTGGACACGACCGACGGGATCCTCTTCCTCAACGACCTCCCGCCGGCCGACTGACCCCGCCCGTCCTCTCGGGAGGCCCCCGTCGCGCCTGCCCGGTGTCGCTCCCGAAAGGACCTCAGTCGAAGTACGGCGGGGTGTTACTGCTGCCCCGGCCGCCGCGCCGGGACAGGGGCCGGCCCAGCGGTGCCGTCGGCGAACCGGGACGGCCGGAACGGCGCCAGCAACGCCGACTCCTCGCCGTACACCTCCCCCGCCACCTCCCCCATGAGCAGCGGCGCCAGCGTGATCCCGCTGTGCGTGGCCACCGTGTACACGCGCCGCTCCGCGTCCACGAAACCCGCCACCGTGAGCCCGTCCCCCGGCATCGCCCGCCGTCCGACCACGGCCCGCTCCACCGCGGCCCCGTCCGTGGCGCGCAGCACGCCGTGCAGCCGGGACATGATCGAGTCGAGGACGTCGCCGGGCACCGGGACGGCCGGGTCCGCCCGCCCGTCCAGCGGCAGCGACTGCAGCAGCAGCCGCCCGCCCCCGTCCGGCCGCAGGTTGAGCCCGCCGGTGTGGAGCACGCGGGACAGGCGCGCGGGCAGCGGGGCCGTGGTGACCAGGAAACCGTTGGTGACCGCGCCGGACACGACCGGGTCGAGCATGGGCACCTCGGCCCCCGCCAGCCCCGCCACTGCCTGCGTCCAGCGCCCCGTGCAGGTGACCACCACGTCGCCGCCGAAGGTCCGCCCGTCGGCCGCCGTCACCTCGACGCCCGACGACGAGGTCTCGATCCCTGTCACCTCCGCCCCGCACGCGACCGCGGCCCCGGCGTCGCGGGCCTCGCCGAGCAGGCGCCCGAGCAGCCGCAGCGGCTGGACATGCGCCTCCATGGGGAAGAACACGTACTCGGCGCCGGGAGGCGGCGGCACCAGGTCGGGCTCCAGGGCGAGGGCGCGCCCGGCGGTGATCCGCTCGACCGGGTAGCCCATGCCGGCCAGCCGCCGCACGCGGGCCTCCAGGAGCTCCTTGTGCTCGTCGGAGACCGCGTACTCGAGGTTGCCCGTGGGGAAGAACCAGTCGCCGGGGAGCTGGTGGTGCGCCCAGACGGCGGCGTGGTTGAGGTCGAAGTACTCCTTGGGCGTCTTGTTGTTGGCGTTGACCCACGCGAGGGAGGTGGACGTCGTGCCGGATCCCGGCGTACGCGCCTCCAGGACAGTGACCTGGGCGCCGCGCCGGGTGAGCCCGGCCGCGACCGCGGATCCGACCACCCCGGCGCCGATGACGACGACTCGCACATTGGCTCCCTTCACTGGCCGGCGCCGAACAGGCATCACTCAATGGTCGAGATGGCGGTGAGGTCGTTCGAGCAGCCCGCTGCCCAGCGGGGTCAGCAGGTTGAGCACGGCGGGGCCCCGGCGCACGCTCCTGATCAGGCCCGCCTCCCGCAGCACCTTCGCGTGCCGGCTGGCCGCCGCCAGCGACACGCCCGCCCGCCGTGCCAGCTCGGTGGTGGTGGCCCCGCCGTCGGCGGCCTGCAGGACGGCCGCGCGGGTGGCGCCGATCAGCGCCTCCACCGAGCCCGGCGTCCGCACGCCCGGCTGCCGGCGGAACGCGGTGTCGATGGGGTAGATCAGCACCGGCGGCAGCTCGGGGTCGGCCAGCGAGACCGGCACCCGGCGGCAGAAGAAGGACGGCACCAACGTCAGCCCCCGGCCGCGCAGCTGCAGCTCCCGGTCCACGCTGTAGTCGACCTCCAGCACCGGCGAGCGCCAGCGCATCAGCGGCTGCATGCTGCTGAGCAGGCCCTCGACGCCGGAGCTGAGCAGCTGGCCGGCACGCCAGGCCCGGTCCGCCTCCACCGCGGGCTGGATGAGGTCCTGGTACGGGGCGATGGCCGCGGCGTGGTAGCCGGCCAGGGCGGTGGCCAGCTCGGTCACGGGCGCGGATGGACGGTCGGCGAGCGCGCCCAGCCAGGCGGGGATGGGCGTGTGCCGGGCGAGCAGCTCCAGCTCGTGGCGGAACCGGCGCAGCGGGGTGGCGCGCAGCGCGTCGAGCCCGGCCTCCAGGCCGTCCCGGGCCGCCACCGGCGTGAGGAAGTCAGGGAAGTACGGCGCCTCGGGCGCCAGGGCGGTCAGCCAGCGCAGGCCGGCGGCCATCCTGGACAGCCTGACCGGGCTCTCGCGCAGCCTGCGCTCCCAGGGCCGGAAGGCCGGCGCCTTGTCCTTGTCCTGCAGCCGGAACTTGCTGAGCACGGTCTCCCACAACGGGTCCGCGCCCGCGGCCACTGTCGTGCGCGCAAGGTCGTCCGCCGTGAAATGAATGCGCAGCAGCCCCACGAACCCTCATCTCGGACACCGGCGAGCAGCTTGTTTTCACTAGGCTGCAAAGGGTCTGGCCGAGGCATCGTACCAACGACCACCATGTGACCAACGATGATCGACAATCCCCCCGAATCCCTATTATCTGGGCGCTACCGGCTGATCCGGGCGCTCGGCCGAGGCGGCATGGGCACCGTCTGGCTCGCCCGTGACGAGACGCTCGACCGCGAGGTCGCGGTCAAGGAAGTGCTGCTCTCGCCCGACATCGCGGCGGAGGAGCGCGCCGAGCTGTGCGAGCGCACCGTGCGCGAGGCGTACGCGGCGGCGCGGCTGAGCCATCCGGGCATCGCCACCGTCCACGACGTCTTCTCCGAGGACGACCGCCCGTGGATCGTCATGGAGCTGCTGCGCGGGCGCACGCTGCAGGACTCGATCCGCGACGACGGCCCGTGGGCTCCGCAGCGGGTGGCCCGGCTCGGCGCCGACCTGCTGACGGCCCTGTCGGTCGCGCACCGGCAGGGCATCCAGCACCGCGACGTCAAGCCCGGCAACGTGTTCCTGTGCGACGACGGCCGGGCGGTGCTGACGGACTTCGGCATCGCCAGGATCGACGGCCAGGTCACCATCACGCAGTCGGGGCTGCTGATCGGCTCGCCGGGGTTCATCGCGCCCGAGCGGCTGCGGGGCGAGCGCGGCGGGCCGCTGTCGGACCTGTGGTCGCTGGCCGCCACGCTGTACACGGCGGTGGAGGGCACCTCGCCGTTCCACACCGCGTCACCGCTGGCGACGCTGCACCGGGTGCTCACCGAGGAACCGCCGCCGTCCGCGCAGGCCGGTCCCTTGCTGGGGCCGGTGCTGCTTCGGATGCTGGCACGCGAGGCCGCCGACCGCCCTGACCCCGCGCTGGCGGGCCGGTGGCTGGAGGCGGCCGCCTCCGGCGTACCGCCCCTCATGGACCGTCCCCGCCGTCCGCGCCCGCGCCTCGGCAGGGCCGTCCCGGTGGCCGCCGCCGTCGCCGGGCTCGCCGTCGTCGGGACCCTCGCCTGGTACGGCGTCGCCCGCGACACCCCTGACCCGCCGCCCCGCGCGGCCGGCCCGCTCGCGTCCGCCGCCGCTCCGCCGGCTACGGCCCTGCCGTCTCAGGGGCCGTCTCAGGGGCCGTCGAAGGGGCCGTCGAAGGGCCGGTTCACGGTGCCGGTCGACTTCTGCACGCTGCTCACCGGCGCGCAGGTCAAGGAGACGGCGTACGGGCGCGAGCTGAAGCGCGGCCATTCGGAGGACGGCTGCGCCTGGACGAAGCGGAAGGTCGGGCTCTCCGTCGAGCCCACGAAGGCCCAGAACAAGGACTACTGGGAGGCGCTCCCCGTGGAGGCGCACGAGGAGTTCCTCAACAAGCGGACCGTCAACGGCGACGGGTCCAGCGGCGGGGTGTGGCAGTGGGGCGCCGTCGGGATGGAGTGGCCGATCGGGACCACCTCCACCGCCGCCGCCCCGGTCGCCGGGGTCGGTGAGGAGGCGTTCCAGTACGACGTCTCCGATCGGAGGTCGGGCACCATGGTGAGGTCCAACGTCGTGTTCCGGGTCAGCAACATGGTGGTCGAGGTCCAGTACGTCGACTTCGACGGCACGCAGGCGGCGCGGGTGCGCTCGGCCGCGCTGCGGGCCGCCAAGCTGACGGCCGCCGCGCTGAGCAGGCGGGGGTGACATGACGTCGCTGATCGGAGGCAGGTACCGGCTCATCGAGCCCGTCGGCGAGGGCGGCATGGGCGTCGTCTGGCGGGCCCGCGACGAGAGCCTCGGGCGGGAGGTGGCGGTCAAGCGGGTACGGCTGGCCCCCGGGCTGGACACCGCTTCGCGGGCGGCTCTGTGCGACCGCGCGCTCGCCGAGGCGAGGACGGCCGCCGCGCTACGGCATCCCTCGATCGTGGCCGTGCACGACCTGATCGTCGAGGACGGGGATCCGGCGATCGTGATGGAGCTGGTCCACGGGCCGTCCCTGGAGCAGGTCATCCGCGAGAACGGGCCGCTGCCCGCGCGCCGGGCGGCCGAGATCGGGCTGCGGGTGCTGTCCGCCCTGGCGGCCACGCACGCTGCGGGGGTGCTGCATCGGGACGTCAAACCGGCCAACGTGCTGCTGGCGGGGGACGGGCGGGTGGTGCTGACGGACTTCGGCATCGCGACCCTGGTCGGCGGCCTGCCCGGCACCCCGGTCGGCACGCCCGGCTACACGGCCCCCGAATGCCTGCACGCCCCCGCCCTCATCCAGCCCACCGGCCCGGCCGACTCCCGCACCGCGATCCAACCCACCAACCCCGCCCACCCCGGCGCCACCGCAATCCAACCCACCAACCCCGCCGACCCCGGCGCCACCGCGATCCAACCCACCGACCCGGCGTCGCCCCGGGCCGCCGGGTCCGGCTCGGATGCCTGGTCGGAGGCCGCGGGACCGGCCTCGGATCTCTGGTCGCTGGCCGCCACCCTCTACACCGCCGTCGAAGGGCGCGGCCCGTTCGCCAGGGACAGCGCCGTCGCCACGCTGAGCGCCGTCCTCACCGAGCCGCCCGCCCCCTCGGGGAGCGTGCTGTGGCCGGTGCTGGCCGCCGCGCTGGACAAGGACCCACACAAGCGTCCCGGTGCCGATCGGCTCCGGGGCTGGCTGGAGGCGGTCGTGCAGGGGCCGGCCGCTACAGCCGTACTTCCCGAACCGCCGCAGGCCACTCCACCCGGCGTGCGGCTGCCGGTCGCGCTGGGCGCCCTCGTCCTCGCGGGCCTGGTGGGCGCGGGCGCCGTCGTCGTACCCCAGCTCGGGCGACCCTCCGCGGCGGCCCCCGCGTCCCTCGCCGCCGCGCCGTCGGCGACGTCCGCGGCGGGGCGGTTCGCCGCCCTGCCGCGCGCGTGCGGCCTCCTCACCCCGGAGCAGGCCGCCAAGGCCGTCCCGAAGGCGTTGATCATGCCGAGGGAGAACGCCGAATGCACCTGGCATCGGAGCCTGGTCAAGGAGTCCCGGTCGCTGCGGCTCGAACTGGAGATGCAGGAGCCGACCGACACCCATGCGGAGATCGCGCTGGCCGCCGACGACTTCGACTCGCGGCGGGAGGAGGCCGAACGGAGCAGGAAGTACTCCACCCTGGGCAAGAGCTCCGAGATCATCGACCTCGAGGGGCTCGGCGACGAGGCGATGACGTGGACCGTCACCGACGACCGCCGGCCGCAGACCGAGGTCGCGATCGTCTTCCGGGTGAGCAACCTGGTGGCCAAGCTGACGCTGCGGCACGAGGTCGCCAAGGACCCCGCTCTGCCCGAGCAGGCGGGCGCCGCGGCCCGCTCGATCGTCGAGGCGCTGACGCGATGAGGGGCACCGTACTGGCAGGGCGCTACACCCTGGCCGAACCGCTCGGCCCGGGCGGCGGCACCTGGCTGGCCAGGGACGAGGTGCTGCACCGCGACGTGGCGGTCAAGCGGATCCCCCTCACCGCCGCCCACGCGACGACGGGCGCGCAGCCGGGCTCGGGGGCGGTCGAGCGGGAGCGGGTGCTGGCGGAGGCCAGGTTCGCGGCGTCGCTGAGCCATCCGGGGCTCGTCACCGTGCACGACGTCCTCGCCACCGGCCCTCAGCCCTGGGTCGTCATGGACCTCATCCGGGGCGGCTCGCTCGACCGGGTCACCGCCGCCGAAGGGCCGCTGGAGCCGGGCCGGGTCGCCGCGATGGGGCTGCGGCTGCTCGACGCGCTGGCCGTCGTCCACGCGCACGGGCACCTACACGGCGCGGTCACGCCGGGCAACGTCCTCATCGCCGCCACCGGCGAGACCGTGCTCGCGGGCCTCGGCACCACCACCCCCGCTCCCTCCGCTGATGTGCGCATGCTCGTCACCACCCTCATGTTCGCCCTGGACGGGGGCTCCACGCCCCGCCCTGACAACGCGGCCGCCTCCCCGGCGCTCCTTCCCCTGCCACGGGAGGCGGCCGCGTTACGGGCCGCGCTCGCCCGGGCGCGCGACGGGGCGGAGGTCCGTGCCGTCCTGACCGAGGCGGCGGCCCGGGCGGCGGTCATGGCGGCCGAGGTGCCTACCGTGCCCACCGAGATCAGGCCCACGAGCAGGGGCCGTACGCTCTGGCTGTCCGCCGCCGCCGCGACCGCGCTGGTCGCCACCGTGGCGGCCCTCGCCGTCGCCAGGCCCGGCACCGCGACGCGCGACTCGGCCTCCACCGCCACCACCGCCGCCACCACGCCCGCCACCCCGACCCCGAGCCGGTCCCGGACCGCGGCGGCGGCTCCCTCTCCCGACCCGTGCGCGCTGGTCGTCCCGACGGACCGGGTGGTGCCGAGCACGTCGTCCACGTGCTCCGTCACCGTGGACGACGCCAGCGTGACGATCAAGACCCAGCCGAACGTGGACACCGCCCGCAAGGTGTTCGACGCCCTCCGCAAACGCCGGCAGTCGCAGACGGGCACCTCGAAGGTGGAGCGCGCGGTCACCACCCCCGTCAAGAACGTGCCCGGCCTCGGCGACCAGTGCTTCTCCCAGGACACCACCGTGGGCATCCTGTCCAGCGTGAGCAGCAACGTCTGGCTGCGCGTGCGCACGATGGTGATCGAGGTGTCCGTGATGGGGAACGGCGCGGCGGTCACCTCCGAGATGCGGGACACCGCCATGCGCGCGGCACGCACCACCGCGGCCAGACTGCAGGGGAGCTCATGACCGGCGAACGCTTCCACCCGATCGGCCCCCTCGCCCTGGGCGCGCCCGGTCGTGCCCTGCGGGTGTTCGACCGCCGCACCGGCATGGAGGTCGCGGCCAAGCGCCTGCCGCCGCCTCCGGGCCGGTTCGACTTCGACGAGGTACGCCGGCAGGCGATGGCCGCGGGCGGCCTGCGGCACCCGTCGATCCACCCGGTCTTTGAGGTCGTCGGCGTCGGCGCCGAGGTGTGGATCCTCTCCCCGATCGTCAACGGCTGGTCCCTGCGCGCCGAACTCCACCAGCGCGCCGCCCTCGGCCCGGCCGCGGCCGCCGCGATCGGCCTGCGCGTGCTGGACGCGCTGACGTACGCGCACCGGCACGGCGTCACCCACGGCAACCTGCACCCGGGCAACATCCTGCTGGCCCCGGGCGGCCACGTGGTGCTGAACGACTTCGCCATCCCCGCCCTCGCCGCCGAAACGGCCGCCCGGCTCCCCGGCTTCACCGCACCCGAGCTCCCCATCGACGACGGCCCGGCGCCCGGAACCCTGCCGGAAGTCGCTGACCCGGCAGCATCCGAAGCCAGGCCGAAACCCGCCGACGCCGATCCCACGCCGGGACCCGCCGACGCCGAAGCCGATCCCACGCCGGGACCGGCCGACCGCCAAGCCGCCGACGGCCAAGCCGCCGAACCCGCACGCGCCGGTGACGGACTCGTGCCTGGGCCTGCCGCCGATCTGTGGGCACTCGGCGCGATCCTCTACACGGCGGCGCTCGGCAGGCCGCCCTTCGTCCGGGCCACGCCGGCCGCCACGGCGGAGGCCGTCCGGCAGGGGATCGCGATCGAGGCGAAGGACCCGTTCACCGCCCTCCTCCGCGACCTGCTCGACCCGGACCCGGCCCGCCGCCCGGACGCGGCCACCGTCCACGCGGTCCTGCAGGGTGCCGCCGCGCGGCCCGCCTTCGAGGTCGCGACCGTCACGGTCGGCGGCGTCGAGATCGTCGGCCACCCTCTCTCCGCCGACGCCCCCGCCGCTCCCCCGGCCCCGCCCAAGCGCTCGCCGCGCCTCAAGCCGGCCGCCCTCGTCCCCGCCGTGGCCGCCGCCGCGGTCCTGGGCGCCGGCCTCGCGCTGCTGATCCCCGTCGGCACGGCCGCG
>NZ_JBIEIS010000051.1:0-90559 GCF_043496855.1 Nonomuraea sp. JJY05 | reverse complement strand
CTCGGTCGGCCGTACCTGGCGACTGTCGCCGGACGAGCGCCGGCAGGTCTACGCCGAGTTGCGTGAGCATCTGCGGCCCGTCCTGGACTACGCGGCCGACCGCGGGATCAAGCTCGCGGTCGAACCGCTCAACCGATACGAGACCAGCCTCATCAACACCGTCGAACAAGCCCTCGACGCGCTGCCCGAGGACTGCCACCTGGCGCTCGACACCTACCACATGAACATCGAGGAGAAAGACCCCGCCCAGGCGGCCCGGGCCGCGGCCGGCCGGATCGCGCACGTGCAGGTGTGCGGCACCGATCGCGGCACGCCGGGCGCCGACCGATTCGACTGGCCCGGGTTCGCCGGGGCCCTGCGCGACGTCGGCTATCAAGGGCCGCTCGTCATCGAGTCGTTCACCGCGCACAACCAGACCATCGCGACCGCGGCCTCCATCTGGCGGCCCCTCGCCGAGAGCCAGGACACGCTGGCCACGGACGGCCTCGCCTACCTGCGCACCCTCTGACACCGCTCGCCCATCCGACACCGGGTCACCTTCGCGCCCCCGACGCCTCCTTGCCGTCCGACACCAGCTCACCTGCGCACCCCCCTGACGCGCGTCGGCGTGCGCCCCCAGTGGCGCGCGCCTTCGCAGCAGCGTTCCTTCACACCTCGGTCCGAGGTGTCGCCGCACCCCCCAGGAGATTCGCCATGCGACGATTTCTCACTGCCCTCTTACTCCCAGCCTTATTGCTGGCGCTGGCGCCGGCTCCCGCCCACGCGACCGGTGCCACCCTCCACAGCTTCCGTGCCCTGCTGTTTACCAAAGCAGCGGGATACGTGCACGCCTCCATCCCGGCCGGCATCCAGATGGTGAACGAGCTGGCCGCGGCCCATGACTTCGAGGTGGTGCAGAGCGCCGACTCCTCGGTGTTCAACGACACCGACCTGGCCACGTTCGACGTCCTGATCATGATGCAGAACTCCGGCATGGTCTGGGAGAACGACGCCCAGCGGCAGGCGCTGCAGAAGTTCGTCCGGTCGGGCAAGGGCGTCGTGGCCATCCACAACGCGCTCGACATGGGCATCGAGAACGAGTTCCCCTGGTGGGACGAGCTGATCAACGGCGGCGCCCACATGCCGGCGCACTCGCCCGGCACGCTCCAAGGGCTGGCCAAGGTCGTCGACCGCGTGCACCCCTCCACCAAGAAACTCCCGCAGCGGTGGCAGCGCGCGGAGGAGTGGTACAACTTCGCGCCCAACCCGCGCGGCAACGTGCACGTCCTGGTCGCCGCGGACGAGACGACCTACAACCCCGGCCCCTCCGCCATGGGTCCTGACCACCCGATCTCCTGGTGCCGCCAGGCCGAAGGCGCCCGGGTGTGGGCCACCGCCATGGGACACGAGTCGGCGGCCTATGCCGAGCCGGAGTTCCGCGAGCACGTTCTCGGCGGCGTCGAGTGGGCGGCCGGCGCCCAGCCGGGCGACTGCGGCGGCACCGTATGGAGCAGCTTCGAGAAGGTCGCCCTGGACGACAACACCAGCAACCCGATGGAGCTGGACGTCGCCCCGGACGGGCGGGTGTTCTACGTCCAGCGCCAGGGCGAGGTGAAGATCTACAAGCCCGACACCCACATGACCGTCACCGCCGCCACCCTCGACGTCTACACCGGCGGCGAGGACGGCCTGGTCGGCATGGAGCTCGACCCGAAATTCGCCCAGAACGGGTGGATCTATGTCTACTGGTCGCCTGCCGACAGTGCCCAGGACGTCAACCGGCTGTCCCGGTTCACCGTGCAGGGCGACACCATCGACCTGAGCACCGAGAAGAAGATCATCGAAATTCCCGCCTATCGCGCTCGGACCTATCCCGAGCCAGGCCACACCGGCGGCGCGGTCGAGTTCGGCCCTGACGGCAGCCTCTACCTGAGCGTCGGCGACGACGTCCCTCCGAACCTGTCGCCCGACTGGCAGGGCTACGCGCCGCTCGACTGGCGGCCCGGTCAGCACATGCTGGACGCCGCCCGCACCGCGGGCAACACCAACGACCTGCGCGGTAAGATCCTGCGGATCAAGCCGAAGGCCGACGGCGGCTACGACGTTCCCGAGGGCAACCTCTTCCCGCCGGGCACCGCGAAGACCCGTCCCGAGATCTATGCCATGGGCTTCCGCAACCCCTTCCGGTTCACCGTCGACGCCAAGACGGGTTACCTGCACGTGGCCGACTACGGTCCGGACCGGGGCGGCCCCACCACCGACCGTGGCCCCGAGGGCCTGGTGGAATACGACGTCATCAAGAAGCCGGGCAACTTCGGCTGGCCGTTCTGCCACGGTGACAACCAGGCGTACGCGCCGTACAACCCGGACACCAAGGAGATCGGCGCCAAGTTCAACTGCGCCGCCCCCGTCAACGAGTCACCGAACAACACCGGCCTGACCGAGTTGCCGCCGATCGAGAAGCCGATCATGTGGTACGGCTACAGCACCTCCCCGACCTTCCCCGAGCTCGGCTCGGGCGGCTCGGCGCCGATGAGCGGCCCCGTCTACCGCTACGACGCGGACAACCCCTCGAAGACCAAGTTCCCGCCCTACTTCGACGGCGTGAACTTCTTCTACGAGTGGTCGCGCCACTACATCAAGGAGATCCACCTCGACTCCAACGACCAAGTCCTCAAGATCAACAGCTTCCTGGGGACCACGCCCTTCCTCAAGCCGATGGATATGACCTTCGGCCCCGACGGCGCGATGTACCTGCTGGAGTGGGGCACCGACTTCGGCGGCGGCAACAACGACTCCGGCCTCTACCGGATCGACTATGCGGCCGGCGCCCGCTCGCCGGTGGCGAAGGCCACCTCCTCGCGGGTCGACGGAGTCACCCCGCTGACCGTCGAGTTCGACGCCTCCGGCAGCTACGACCCCGACGGCGATTCCCTCACCTACGCCTGGGACTTCGACGGCGACGGCACCGTCGACTCCACCCAGGTCAAGGCCACCCACGTGTACGAGACCCCAGGCCGGTTCACCGCCCAGCTCAAGGTCACCGACAGCACCGGCAAGGAGGGCTTCGCCAACATCGAGATCACCGCCGGCAACAGCCGGCCCGCGGTGACCATCGAGACCCCGCTGAACGGCACGCCGATCCAGTTCGGCCAGGACGTGCCGTACAAGATCAAGGTCACCGACCCCGAGGACGGCGAGATCGACTGCGCCAAGGTCTTCGTCAACCCGGCGCTCGGCCATGACGACCACGAGCACGAGACCGTGGAGATCCCCGGCTGCGAGGGCGTCGTCAACACCGGCGACCTCGGCGGCCACCCCGACGGCGCCAACCTGTTCTACGTCCTCAACGCCCACTACACCGACGGCTCGCAGGAAATGCCGCTCACCGGCCGTGCCAAGGCAGTCCTGCAGCCGATGCGCAAGCAGGCTGAGTTCTTCGACGCCCAGGCCGGCGTACGGGTCATCGACGAACCGGGGGCCGAGAGCGGCAAGCGCATCGGCGACATCAGCAACAACGACTGGATCTCGTTCACCCCGATGAATCTGCACGCCGTCAAGGGCGTGAACTACCGCCTGTCCAGCCCAACCGGCGGCGGGCTGATCGAGCTGCGCGCCGAGTCCCCCACCGGCCGGCTATTGGCCAGCGCCGCCGTCCCCAACACCGGGGGCTGGAACGACTACCAGCAGACCCAGACCGTCCCGGTGGCGGCGAACGCGACCACCTCGACGCTCTACGTGGTGTTCAAGAACTCCGCCAACAACGCCTTCGACCTGGACGCCGTCCAGTTCGTGGGCGAGGCTCCGCCTCCCGCGATCGAGCCGGGCGTCTACAAGGTCACCGCCCAGCACAGCGGCAAGAACGTGACCACTGAGAACGCGTCGACCGCGGACAACGCCAAGCTCGTCCAGATGGGCGCCGCCGAAGACCCCATCCAGCGGTGGGAACTGATGACCGCGCCCGGCGGCTACCAGCTCAAGAACGTCGGCAGCGGCAAGTGCGCCGACATTCCGGGCGGCGCGGCCACACCCGGCACCCAGCTGGTCCAGTGGACCTGCCACGCCAGCGGCAGCGGGGACGCGCCCAACCAGTACTTCACCGTGGTTCCGACCGGCGGCGGCGAAGGACTCTTCCAGATCGTCTCCGCCAAGACCGGGCTGTGCGTCGACATCAACGGCGTCTCCCAGGCCGACGGCGCCGCGGTGATCCAATGGAACTGCTCGGCCACGCCGAACCAGACCTTCCGCCTCACCAAGGTCGGCGGTGGCCCAGCCGACCAGACCGCGCCGACCACCACGGCGAAGCAGAACCCGGCCGAGCCGAACGGCAAGGACGGCTGGTACACCGCCGCTCCCGTCGAGGTCACCCTGACCGCGGTGGACGAGGAGAACGGCAGCGGCGTGGCCGCCACCGAGTACCGCCTCGACGGCGGAGCCTGGACCGCGTACAGCACGCCGTTCACGGTGAGCGGTGACGGGGCGCGCACCCTCGAGTACCGCTCGCGGGACGGCGCGGGCAACGTCGAGCAGGCCCGCTCTCTCGCGTTCAAGATCGACACGACCGCTCCGCAGACCACCGCCTCGTTCGCCCCGCCGAACGAGAGCGGATGGAGCAAGGACTCGGTCCCGGTCGAGCTGGCCGCGCAGGACGCCCACTCCGGCGTCAAGCTCATCGAGTACTCGCTCGACGGCGGCGGCTGGAAGGCCTACGCAGGAACGCCCGTGGTCGTCGACGGTGACGGTGAGCACGAACTGCGCTACCGCACGACCGACACGGCGGGCAATCGCGAGGAGGAGAAGGCGGCGGTGCTGAAGATCGACGGCACCAAGCCCATCCTCCTTGTATCGGGCGTGGCCGACGGCGAGGTGTACGGCGATTCCCAGGACGTGGTGATCACCTGGGAGGCCGTGGACGCCACCTCGGGCGTCCGCACCACGACCGGCACCCTCGACGGCGCCCCGCACACCTCGGGCTCGGTGCTGCCACTGTTCACGCAGACGCTGGCCAAGCACACGGTCGCAGTGACGTCAACGGACAACGCCGGCAACACGGTGACCACGTCGGTGCGATTCAACGTCACCACCTCGCTACGGGACATGCAGAACCTGCTCGACCGATTCCGGGCCACCAGCTGGCTGTCGGCGAGCGCGCACGACAAGCTGACGAGGAAACTGACCCAGGCCCGTAAGGCCGAGGCCTCCGGCAAGGACGAAACAGCGGTGCGGCTCCTCGCCGAATTCAAGAAACTCGTCGCGGACGGGAAGCTCGTCCCGCGCGCCGACGTACGCCAGGTGCTCACCCGCGACGCCGACAAGATGATCTCGGTCATCGGCGGCTGACAACCGAACACCCCTCATAAGCCGCTGCCCCGCTACGAGCGGGGCAGCGGCACGGGCATGCTCTCACGAGCGACGCGCCGGATGGGCGAAGACGACCTCCCGGCGCGGTACAGGCCCCCGGCCGCGACCTCGCTAGATCGCCTGCCACCTCTGGTTGTCGCCGTCGTGGCAGGACCAGAGCTGGACCCGGGAGGTGGGTACGTCCACGTCCAGGCACAGGCCTGAGCCGACTCCACGGATCGTGCCATCAGCGTTCAAGGCCCACTTCTGGTTGTCGCCTCCCTGGCAGTCGCGGATGCCGACCGCGGTGCCGTCGGTCTTGCCCTGCTCCAGGGCATCCAGGCACTTCTGGCCGTCGTAGACGGTGATCTGCCCGGAGGGCGTTCTGGTCCACAGCTGGGCGCTCGTGCCGTTACAGCTGTAGACCCAGATCTGCCCGACGTTGTTGCGGCTGCCCTCGGGGACGTCGAGGCAGAGTCGGGTGCCGACGTTGCGCAGGGCGCTCGTGGTGACCGGGTCGATGTCCAATGTCGTGGGCCCGGGCGGGGCTGTGGCGGTCTTCCGGGGATGGCGTGGGGTGGTGCACGACCGCGCCGTGACCTGGCCGCCTGCCCGCCTGGTGCATCGGTCCACGTCGGTGATCCGCGTGCGTGGGGCCGTCCTGACCGTGGAGCCCGCGGTCGGCTTCAGAGTGTCTTTCTGCTTGGAGGCGGACTTCGGTGTGGGTGTGGATGACGGTACCGCCCTCCACGTCGACGCGGCGGACGCCTGTGGGGGTGATGCCGCTGGGAGCTGGGGATCCGGCGGCAGGGTCAAGACGACTGCTGCGGTAGCGGCGACCACCGCTGCCGCAGCGGTCACCGGGACCGCCCAGCCCGACATCCCGATGGCGGCCCCCTTCGATGCGGTGGCCTTCCCTACGGCGAGCGGCAGCAGCACGATCGGCAGCGCGGCCCGCAGTGTGGAGTTGAGGTCGCGCAGCTCGGCGAATGCCCGTGCGCAGCTTGGGCAGACG
This sequence comes from Nonomuraea sp. JJY05, assembly GCF_043496855.1. Taxonomy (NCBI): domain Bacteria; kingdom Bacillati; phylum Actinomycetota; class Actinomycetes; order Streptosporangiales; family Streptosporangiaceae; genus Nonomuraea; species Nonomuraea sp. JJY05. Next base: position 84,225 of record NZ_JBIEIS010000051.1, on the reverse strand, counting down.
TCGAGATGCGCACGCAGCGCCCGGGGAATGCGACTGCTGGGCTTGCGGACAACCGTCGCCATCCGGTCGGCGAAACTTTGGCACTCGGGCGAGCCGGCCACAACATGAGCGGCCAGGTAGGCCTTACGCAGCCCTTCGCGCGCGCGGAAGGCCAGCACGCTCACATTCCCGGGAGTGATGCCGAGGATCCGTGCGACCCGCTCGGGCTCCTCCTCCTCGATCAGGGTGTGCCACAGCACGGTCTGCCAGCGCGGCGGCAGCGAGCGGAAGGCCCGGACGACGAGGTCGTCGGGAACCTCGGGCTCTGTCACGAGCAGATCGGCGAACTCCTCAGCCCTGAACTCGCCCATCAGGACCAGACGCTGGTCGGTCCGCGCCCACTCGGCCGCCGTGTTACGCACCACGGCATACAGATAGGGACGCCACCCGCCGGACGGACCGCCCGCACCCGTGCGGACGGTCCGTAAGGTTCGGGTGAACGCCTCGCTGGCCAGGTCCTCGGCGGCCTGCGGATCCGCGGACAGACGGCGGGCGAAGGCGAGGACGGCCGCGTGGTGCCGCTCATACAGCTCCACGACAGCATGGCTGTCACCGGCCCTGACCCGCTGGGTCAGTTCCGCGTCCTCGCACATACGACCTTCCGTCATCTGATCAAGAATTTGTGCATCCCTCCCGGATACGACGCACCGGCGTACCTGGCCATGACCTTCTCGCCCGAGCTCCTTTCACTATTAGGAGTGAGTCGCGTCGCGCCTGCGGGTTACGCGATTTCTGAGATTTTCGGCACCACGAGCAAGATGAGGCCGGAGACGGTGGGATGAGCCATCTACGCGCCTCGCTCAGGCAGGACTACTTGGCGGCGAACACCTGCGTCCAGTGGTTCGTCCCGCTGGAGTTCTTGGCCAGGCCGACACCGATCAGGCTGTAGCCGCAGTTCATGATGTTGTTGCGGTGGCCAGGGCTGTTCATCCAGCTCTGGACCACCGAGGCCGCGGACGACTGGCCCTTGGCGATGTTCTCCGCCCAGCCGGATCCTCCCGTGAACCCGGCCGCCCTGATGCGGTCCATGAAGCTGCGGCCGTCCTTGGATTCGTGGCTGAAGTAGTTCTTCTTGGCCATGTCGTCGGAGTGGCCGAAGGCAGCGGCGCGAAGTTGCGGATCGTGGATGAGCGGCTTGCAGCCGCCCTTGGCCCGCTCGGCGTTGGTCAGGCGGACGACCTCGTTCTCCTCTGCCGTGCCGACGGGTCCCGATGACGGCGGGGGCGTCTTGGTGGAGCTGGGTGAGGGTGCCGCAGTCGTGGGGGTCTCCTTGGTGGGCCTCGGGTCGCGCACCTTCGGGTCCTTGGGCAGGATGCTGCCGGACCAGACATTGGCGGCGGCGGTGTAGACGCCGTACGTCTCTCCGTCGAAGAACGGGGAGCCGATCTGGTCGTAGCGGCCGTTGTCGTCGGCGTCGATGAAGGTGGAGGTGACGCCGTTGACGTAGCCGAGGCGCTTGTCGTTGCGGTACTTCAGCAACCAGGGGCCTCCGTCGAAGCCGTAGGTGGCCGCGCCCTTGAGAACGATCTGCTCCTCGATCTTCAGAGTGGCGTCGACCACTGTTTTGGTGGTGTTGCCGTAGAGCCACTTGGGGCTGACGCCGGTGTAGGGCTTGTCGCCGTCGGGGTGCTCACCGGCCGGGTAACCGAACGCGAAGATCTTCTGGCCTGGCTTGATGTTGTAGGCGATGCCCAGACCTCCGACGGCGTCACCCAGACGACCGGCGTCCTCCAGGACGGCGTAGCGCCACTCGTCGACCAGCTTGACCTTGAGTCCGTTGTAGACCGAGACGAACGCATAGTCGCGGTCGAAGTCCTCATAGACGTCGAAGTCGTAGTGGGTGAAGGCCTGCTTGGCGGCGTAGATGCCCCACGGGGCCCTGCCCTGGTAGTAGCCCGGGACGAAGACCCAGCGGTCGAGGACATGGCCGTCGTCGTCGGTGTCGTAGGCGCAGTGGCCGGCGGTGGCGACCAGGTTGCGGTACTTGGACTGCACAGAGGTGGCCGAGCACCAGTACGGCTTGCCGTCACGGACGAAGAACACCTTGCCCACGCTCTTGGGCAGGTTGATGTTCTTGGACTTGGCGGTCTTCGTCCGCTCGTCACCGATCGCGGGGATGACACCCGGCTTGCCGTCGCTCGTGGGAGCACTTGTGGACTTCAGGCGAGCGGTGCGGGTGTTGACCTTGTAGTCCGGGTGGTACTCCTCGGAGTCCTTGAGGGCCTTGCCGTTGCTTCGCAGCCAGAACGAGACGACATCGAAGGCGTCCTGGGCGGCGACCGGCTCTCCAGATGCGGGGGCCCCTTCAGGGGCGGCCTGAGCCGGGGCGATGAGTGCCGAGGACAGAAGGCCGACGGTCGCGAGGACGCCACCGGCAGCGAGGATGCGGTGCAAAGGGGAACTCCTTGGTCTGTCGTGGGACGCCTCTTGCGTCCCAGACGTCAGGAAAGGGATCGCGAGGACGTGCGTGCGTGGCGTGATTCGATTCGGGCGCACCCGCTCTTGACACCATTGGCAGCAAGAGATTTCCGATCTCCTCTCGCTCATCAGCACTCCCTCTGCTCACCAAGAAGGAGTTCGTCGCCCCGTACGGATTACGCGGTTTCGTGAGCGCACTCGGTCGTCCTGGCGCGCTTGGCACGGGACACGGCGTGCCATCCCGGAGGAGGCTCGCGCCCCTGCCGGCGGCACTCGGGACCGAATGTCACCGTCAGGGGCGCCGCGCGCCAGCCTGCGCCGGCTCCGTCGCGGAGTCAGTCGCGGCGAAGCGTGAAGTCGTCCACGTCCAGACTCGAGCCGTCGAAGGTGAGGTAGAGCTTGACGGTCTTGCCGGGCACGTTGGTCAGCGGGGTCGAGACGTCCTGGTAGGACTCCCATCCGCCCGTGTTGGGCACGGTCACGCGGCCCAGGATCGGGCCGGTCGGCGAGTCCGTGCGGATCTCGAAGCCCCCCGTCGGGTTGACCGAGGCGACGCGGGCGGTGAAGGAGGTGACGCCGGTGAGGTCCACCTCGTCGTAGGCCGCCCAGTCACCGGGGTTGACGTAGCCGAGCACGATCCCGCCGTGTGCCGGAGCGTGCGGGTAGGTCTGGACACCGTTGGCCTGGGACCAGTTCTCCGCCTGGATGACGGCGTCGCCGGTGGGCGGGCCGAGTTCCTTGACGCGGATGTTGCGGAAGGAGACGGTGTCGCCGTTGCCATGGTTCTGCAGGCCGATGTGCCCGTCCTTGAGCGAGCGTGCCGGATCGGTGTTGGTGAAATCGTTGATCTTGACGCCGTTGAGCAGCACCTGGACGCGTTCGCCCTCGACCCTGATCTCGAAGGTGTTCCACTGGCCGGGCGGGTTGAGCGCCTTGTCGCGTGCGGCGGTGTCTGCTGACTTGAAGCCGTAGATGGAGCCGGTGGTCTTGTCGGCCGCGTCGGTGGCGTCGATCTGGATCTCGTAGCCGTTGTTGACCGCCGACCAGGGATCGGTGGAGGGCGGGAATCCGATGAAGATCCCGGAGTTGTCGTCTCCGGCGAGCTTCCAGTCGGCCTTGAGTGAGTAGCCCTTGGTGAATTCCTTGGCCTTGTACCAGTACAGGCCCATGCCGCCCGTGGAGGTCAGCGTGGCATCGGCGTTGCTGAAGTTGCCGGGTCCGGCTTGCTCCCAGCCGGTGGTCGAGCCGTTGTAGAGGGCGGTGTACCCGGTCTCCGGACGGCAGTCGGCCTGTGCGGTCCCCATGGCGTACGCGATGCCGCCCTTGAGATGTTGCAGGAAGGCCTGCTCCGAATACGTCTCGGCAGTGTGGCCGAGACCGGTGTAGAAGGAGCGACCTCCCTGGTAGGTCTTGCACCACGAGATCGGATGGTCGGCGCCCATCGACCCGCCACTGTAGGACGACTCGTCCAGCGTGGCCAGGACGTGCGCCGTGGAACGCGGGTTGGACTTGTAGTCGTACCACTCGTCGGTCCTGGTCCAGGCGGTGTCCAGGTGAGCGGTGGCCGGGTTCGCCCGATCCTCGACCTTGATCTTGGCCTGCTGGATAGCCGCGTGCTTGGAGAACCAGGCTCCGACAAGCTCTCCGTAGAACGGCCAGTCGTACTCGGTGTCGGCCGCCGCGTGCACGCCCACGTACCCGCCGCCCGCCTTGATGTAGGACTCGAAGGCGGCCTGCTGGTCGGCGTTCAGCACGTCACCGGTGGTGTTGAGGAAGACCACCGCCTTGTACGAGGTCAGGTTCGCCGTGGTGAAGGCGCCTGAGTCCTCGGTGGCAGTCGCTTTGAAGCCCATGTTCTTGATCGCTTGGATGCCGGCCGCGATGGAGTCGTGCCGGAATCCCGTCGTCCGGCTGAAGACCAGCACGTCACCGCCATCGGCGGGCGAGCTGCCGGGCGGGCCGAACTTCTGGTTGGCGCTCCCATCGCAGGTGCGGATGACCAGCTGCGCCCGGTCGGTGGCGTCCAGGCATTTGCCGAGCGCCTTGATCGTGCCGGACGTGCCGTCCACGGTCCACTTCTGGGCGTTGGTGTTGTTGCAGGTGTAGATCTGCACCTTGGTGCCGTCGGCGGTGACTGCTCCCCTGACATCCAGGCATTTGCCCAGCGCCTTGATCGTGCCGGTGGTGCTGTCGATGGTCCACTTCTGGGCATCCGTGCCGTTGCATTCGTACATCTGCACCTTGGTGGAGTCGGCGGTGTTCGCTCCCGCGACATCGACGCAGCCGCCGCCGGGCCCGCCGATCGTTCCGGTGACGGGTTGCGTCACGGCCTCGGGCGACAGGATGAAGGAGTCGACGTCGAACAGCGCGCCCGACCCTCCGGTGAACACCAGGAACAGGCTGTCGGTCTTGGTGGTGACGCCGGTCAGTGCGGTCTCCACGTCCGTGAAGGTCTCCCATCCGCCGGTCTTCGGCACCGCCACCTTGCCCACCAGCGGCCCGCTCTGCGAGCCGGTACGGATCTCGATGTTTCCGCCCGCGCCTGCTGACGAGACCCGGAAGCGTGCCGACTTGGCACCGCTCAGCTCGTAGGGCTTGAAGGAGATCCAGTCGCCGTTCTCGATGGACCCGACCGTCTTGCCACCCTCGGCGGCCGTCGGCTTGTTCTCTTGCTGGACGCCCGACGAGGCGGCGGCGTAGTGCTCGGCCTGCCGGTGCCTGGGCTGCAGGATGTGCTCCTTGCTGCCGGTCAGCTTGTCCTTGTCGGTGTAGGAGGCGTTGAACACGGCGAAGATGTTGGCCGCGCTGTCGTGCTCACCGTCCTTGGGAATGGTCAGCGTGCCCTCGCAGCCGTTCTTCGAGGTGATGGCGTGGCCGTGGCTGTCGTGTCCGAGGATGTAGGTCACCTTGACCGCCGCACAGTCGATCGTGCCGTCCTCCGGGTCGGTCACGGTGACCTTGAAGGGAACCGTCTCGCCCCAGTCGAACAGCTGCCCCTCGCGCGGCGTCTGGAAAGCGATCGTCGGCGCGGTGTTGCCCACGGTGATCGGCATGCTTGACGTGCCTGAGTTTCCCGCCGGATCCTTCACGGTGAGTGTCGCCTGGAACTCGCCTCTGGCGGTGTAGGTGTGCGTGGGATTGGCCTGGGTCGAGGTGCCGCCGTCGCCGAAGTCCCAGGCGTAAGTCAGCGCCTGGCCGTCGGGGTCGCTCGAACCTTCGGAGGAGAAGGCGACGGTCAGCGGTGGCTGCCCCGAGGTCTTGTCCGCGGATGCCTTGGCGGTCGGGCTCCGGTCGCGGCCCTTGATGTACTCGATGCGATACAGAGCGGAGTTCGCGTCTCCGCTGAAGTAGCCGGTGCCGTAGTCCAGCACGTAGAGCGCGCCGTCGGGGCCGAAGGCCAGGTCCATCACCTGGGTGCCGCTCCACGGGAAGTTCAGGATGTGGTTGTCGGCCAGGCTGACGGCCTTGATCCAGCGGCGGCCGAACTCTCCGAGGAAGACCATGTTGTCCAGTTCCTGCGGGAACTTCACCTCCGACTGCAGGCCCGGGTCGTAGCGGTAGGCAGGGCCGCCCATCGGAGACTCCGACCCCGTGCCGAACTCGGGCGGGCTGCCCGCGTCGCCGCCGTACCTGATCCAGGCCGGTTGCGCGGCCGGCAGCTTGGCCAGGCCCGTGTTGCGGAAGGAGTCGTTGGCCGGGCCTCCTGCGCAGTCGTATTTGGCGCCCGAAGGCCCGGAGGGGAAGGTGTATTCGTTGTAGGTCTCCGCGGACGTGTTGGTCCCCGTGCAGTAGGGCCAGCCGAAGTTGCCCGCTTGGCTGACCTTGTTGAACTCCACCTGCCCTGAGGGCCCGCGATCGGGATTGGTGCCGCCCGAGTCCGGACCGTAATCGCCGACGTAGACGACCCCGGTCTTCTTGTCGACGCTCATCCTGAACGGGTTGCGGAAGCCCATGGCGTAGATCTCGGGCCGGGTCTTCGCCGTGCCCGGCGGGAACAGGTTGCCCGACGGCACGGTGTACGACCCGTCGGCGGGATTCGCCTTGATCCGGAGGATCTTGCCCCGCAGATCGTTGGTGTTGGCCGAGGTGCGCTGGGCGTCGTAGGCGGGGTTACGGTCGGTCCGCTCGTCGATGGGCGCGTATCCGGCGGAGTCGAAGGGGTTGGTGTCGTCGCCGGTCGACAGGTAGAGGTTGCCCTGGGCGTCGAAGTCGATGTCGCCGCCGACGTGGCAGCACATGCCCCGATCCGCAGTGACGTCCAGGACCTTCTTCTCGCTCGCGACATCGAGCGTCCAGTCGGCCTTCAAGGTGAAACGCGACAGCCGGTTCACCCCCTGCCAGGCACTCCAGTCCGTACCCGTGGCCGGTGCGTCACCGGCCGGGGTGGAAAGCTTGGGCGCGTAGTAGAGGTAGATCGTCCTGTTGGTGGCGAAGCCCGGGTCGGCAGCCACTCCCTGCAGGCCCTCCTCGTCGTGGCTGTAGACCGGCAGCGTGCCGACGACCTGGGTGTTTCCGCCCTTGTCGGTACGGCGGAGCGTCCCGTCACGCGAGGTGTGGAGGACTGACAGATCAGGGAGCACGGCGAGGCTCATGGGTTCGCCTGTTTCAGCGGCGCCTTTGGCCAGCGTCACGGTCTGGTAGTCGGCTGCATCGATGGCGTCGTGGGCTCGGGCCGGCAGGGCCAAGGTCATCATGCCGGAGACGGCCAGGGCTAAGGCGCTCAAGCGAGCGAGCCAGCGGGGGGTGCGACGAAACATGCACGCGATCCCTTCGTTTCGAGGGCGTTTGCGGCGAATTTCACCTGAATTTAGACACACGATGCGATGAAGTCCAGCATGTTTCGCCGAGAAAAATCGAAAGTTGTACGATGATCAGCTGATCTTCCTAGAACGTCCGGTTCTTCACACGAGCGCTTTCTGACGCTCACCGTGCGCGGGCAGTCCTCTCCTGCTATGAGGGAGTGCTCACACAGCCTGCCATTACGCACTTTCTCAAGATTTTTTAGACCCATGCGCTCGCCTCACGGTGATCGTCGACGATCGCGCCGAACGCTTCAGAGTTACGCTGTTATCACTCCGTCTTATGCTTGACGATCGTCATAAGGTGGTCTTAACATCCGGCAACATGAGGGATATAAGCCGGAAACCGGCTGATCTCTGGCGATCTGCCATCATCGGCGCCGCTTTCACCGCCAGTCCCTCCCCAGAGCTCCCCGAACCCCGGAGACCCCCATGCGTCGAGCTCTTGCTGTCCTGATCACCCCGTTCCTGCTGTTATTACCTTCAGGCACGGCCGTCGCCGCCACTGCCCGGCATGACCAATTCCGGGCGCTGCTGTTCACCAAAGCCGTCGGCTATGTCCACGGCTCCATCCCCGCAGGCATCCAGATGATCAAAGATCTCGGAGCCGCCAACCACTTCGAGGTCATCCAGACCGACGACTCCAGCGCCTTCAACGACGCCAACCTCGCCACGTTCGACGTGCTGATCATGCTGCAGAACTCCGGCATGGTCTGGGAGAACGACACCCAGCGGCAGGCCGTACAGAAATACGTCCGTTCCGGCAAGGGCATCGTCGGCATCCACAACACCCTCGACATGGGCATCGAGAGCGAGTTCCCCTGGTGGGACGACCTGATCAACGGCGGCGCGCACATGCCCGCCCACTCTCCGGGCGTGCTCCAGGGCACCGCCAAGGTGACCGACCGCGTCCACCCCTCCACCAAGGACCTGCCGCTGCGCTGGCAGCGCCCCGAGGAGTGGTACAACTTCTCGCCCAACCCGCGCGGCAACCTGCACGTCCTGGTCTCTGCCGACGAGACCACCTACGACCCCGGGCCCTCCAAGATGGGACCCGACCACCCCATCTCCTGGTGCCGCAAGGCCGAGGGCGGCAAGGTCTGGGCCACCGCCATGGGTCACGACACCGCCGCCTACGCCGAGTCCCTCTTCCGCCAGCATGTGCTCGGCGGCATCCAGTGGGCCGCGGGCGCCGCGGAGGGCGACTGCGGCGGCACGGTGACCAGCAGCTTCGAGAAGGTCACGCTGGACGACAACACCGCAGACCCGATGGAGCTGGACGTCGCCGCTGACGGGCGGGTCTTCTACGTGGAGCGCAAGGGCGAGATCAAGATCTTCAAGCCGGACACGCACACCACGGTCACCGCCGCCACGCTCAGCGTCTACACCGGCGGCGAGGACGGCCTGGTCGGCATGGAGCTCGACCCTGACTTCGCCCAGAACGGGTGGATCTACGTCTACTGGTCGCCGGAGAGCAGCAGCACCGACGTCAACCGGCTCTCCCGCTTCACGGTCAGCGGCGACAAGATCGACCTGGCCACGGAGAAGAAGATCCTCGAGGTGCCCGCGTACCGGCAGCGCACCTATCCCGAGCCCGGCCACACCGGCGGGGCGGTCGAGTTCGGGCCGGACGGAACGCTCTACCTGGGGACCGGTGACGACGTCCCGCCGAATCTGTCGCCCGACTGGCAGGGGTACGCACCCCTCGACTGGCGTCCCGGGCAGCAGATGCTCGACGCCGCCCGCACCGCGGGCAACACCAACGACCTGCGCGGCAAGATCCTGCGCATCAAACCGAAGGCGGACGGGACGTACGACATCCCGACCGGGAACCTCTTCCCGCCTGGCACGGCCAAGACCAAGCCCGAGATCTATGCCATGGGATTCCGCAACCCCTTCCGCTTCACCGTGGACCAGAAGACCGGATACGTGCACGCGGCCGACTACGGCCCCGACCGCGGCGGCCCGACGACCGACCGCGGGCCCGAAGGGCTGGTCGAGTACAACATCATCAAGAAGGCCGGCAACTACGGCTGGCCGTTCTGCCACGGCGACAACCAGCCCTACGCCCCCTACAACCCCGAAACGAAGGTCATCGGCCCCAAGTTCAACTGCACCGCGCCCGTCAACGACTCCCCCAACAACACCGGGCTGACCGACCTGCCGCCGATCCAGAAACCTGTCATGTGGTACGGCTACGGCACCTCCCCGGCCTTCCCCGAACTCGGGAGCGGCGGTGCCGCGCCGATGGCCGGACCGGTGTACCGGTACAACGCCGCCAACCCCTCCGCCACGAAGTTCCCCGCCTACTTCGACGGCAAGAACTTCTTCTACGAGTGGTCCCGGCACTTCGTGAAGACCATCCACCTGGACGACCAGGACAACGTGCTCAAGATCGACCCGTTCCTCGGCTCGTTCACCAAGCCCATGGACATGACGTTCGGCCCCAACGGGTCGATGTACCTGCTGGAGTGGGGTAGCCAGTTCGGCGGCGGCAACAGCGACTCCGGCCTCTACCGGATCGACTACTCCGGCGGCGACCGCGCCCCCATCGCCAAGGCGGCCGCGTCGAAGACGGACGGACCCGCACCCCTGGCGGTCGAGTTCGACAGCGCGGGCAGCTCCGATCCCGACGGCGACCCGCTCAGCATCGCCTGGGACTTCGACGGCAACGGCACCGTCGACTCCACCGCGGCCAAGGCGTCGCACACGTACCAGACCAAGGGACGCTTCACCGCCCAGCTACGTGTGAAGGACTCCACAGGCAAGGAAGGTTTCGCCAACGTCGAGATCACCGTGGGCAACTCCAAGCCGGTGGTGACCATCGAGACTCCTCTGAACGGCACGCTCATCGAATTCGGCCAGGACATTCCGTACAAGGTCAAGGTCACCGACCCTGACGGCGGCACCATCGACTGCTCGAAGGTCCTGGTCAACCCCGCGCTCGGCCACGACGACCACGAGCACGAGACGGTGGACAAGCCTGGCTGCGAAGGCACCATCACCACCAGTGACCTGGGCGGCCACCCCGCCGGCGCCAACCTCTACTACGCCATCAACGCCCACTACACCGACCAGGGCGAGAACCCGCTGACCGGATACGCCAAGGCCGTCCTGCAGCCCAAACGCAAGCAGGCCGAGTACTTCACCACCATGTCCGGGGTCCGCGTCATCGACCAGGCGGGCGCCGAGAGCGGAAAGCGCATCGGCGACATCAGCGACAACGACTGGATCGCCTTCACCCCGATGGACCTCAACAACATCACCTCCGCCGCCTTCCGCATCTCCAGCCCGTCCGGCGGCGGCAACATCGAACTCCACGCCGACTCCCCCACCGGAACCCTGCTGGCCACCGCACCCGTCCACAACACCGGCGGATGGGACAACTACCAGATGACCGCCGCCGTCCCGGTGAAGTCGGACGTCCGCACCAAGTCCATCTACGCGGTCTTCAAGAACAGCCAGAACAACGGCTTCGACCTGGACGCCATCCAGTTCGCGGGCGAGACCCAGGGCGGTCCCGCTGCCGGTGTCTACACCATCACCGCACAACACAGCGGCAAGAACGTCACCCCCAAGGACGCCTCCGCCGCCGACGGCGCGCCGATCGTGCAGATGACCGCGGGCACAGGCACCGAGCAGAGATGGCAGGCCATGCCGGTGGCCGCGGGCGGCTACCAGTTCAAGAACGTCAAGAGCGGCAAGTGCCTGGACGTCCCCAACGGCTCCACCACGGGCGGCACCCAGCTGGTTCAGTGGTCCTGCCACCCGTCCGGCCACGCCCACCTCGTCCACCAGCGGTTCTTCCCCGTCGCGAGCGACGGGACCTACAAGGTGACCGCCGCGGCGAGTGGCCTCTGCCTCGACGTCAGCGGCGTCTCGCAGGCCGACGGCGGCGCCGTCATCCAATGGAACTGCACCAACGCCGACAACCAGAAGTTCCGCCTCACCAAGGTCGGCTGATTCTTCGGTCTCGCCCGTAATCGATGGGACCCGTCGGCGCTGCTGACGCCGTACGGGTCCCCTTGACCAGGAGTTGATTCCGGCCAATGGCCTCTAGCAAGACACCGGCCACCAGCCCATCGGTCGCCGGCTGGCGTGTCTGGCAGTCGGACACCGGCCGATTCTGGGCGACCCGAACGAAGCCGTTCAGCCACACCGCCGAGTACGCGGGCGCGGCGCGCACCGTCGACGGGGACACGCTGCCGCAGCTGTACTGCTCCATCGCCAGGCAAGAGAGCACAGCGAAGTGCATCAAACCCCGTTAGGGAGGTAGACCATGCGACTCCGATCCATGCTGAGCTCGCTGATCCTCTGCTCCGCCCTCGCGCTGACCATCGAGCCCGTCTGGGCGGAACCCGGTGACAATTACGCGCCGGATGATGTGTTCGCGTCGGCACGCACGCAGTGGTGGCGGGACGGGCACTTCGGGATGTTCATGCATTTCGGCCTCTACAGCGCCTACCGGGGCGAGTACCGGCGCCCCGACGGCACGGTCTGCCGCGACGCGGAATGGATCAAGCGCAACTGCGCCATCCCGTGGGTCGAGTACGAGGCGAAGGCCACCACGTTCAACCCGTCCGACTTCGACGCCAACGCCGTCATCAGCGCGGCGAAGGCCGCGGGGCAGAAGTACTTCGTCATCACCACCAAGCACCACGACGGCTTCGCGATGTGGCCCACGAAGGTGAACGACTGGAACATCCACGACCGCACGCCGTTCAAGCGCGACATCCTCGCCGAACTCGCCACTGCCGCCCGCGCCCGGGGCGTGAAGCTCGGCTTCTACTACTCCATCTGGGACTGGCACGACCCCGACGCCCAGCCGGGCTCCCCCAACTACGCCGCGTACGTAGCACGGATGAAGGCACAGCTCAAAGAGCTGCTGACGAACTACGGGGACATCGCCGTCCTATGGTTCGACGGCGAGTGGGAGGACCCGTGGACCGCGCAAGAAGGCGCGCGTCTGGAGGAGTACGTCCGGGCCCTCTCCCCCACGACCATCGTCAACAACCGAGTGGCCAAACGGGGCGTCTCTGACGGCGACTATGGAACCCCGGAACAGGAGATCCCCGCGACCCCGACCGACGGCCAGCTGTGGGAGTCCTGCATGACCATCAACGACCACTGGGGATACGCCGCGTACGACGCGAACTACAAGTCCACCGGCGACCTCACCCGCAATCTGGTGGGCATCTCCGCGAGCAGCGGAAACTACCTCCTCAACGTCGGGCCTGACGACAAGGGAGTCATCCCTCAGCCACAGCTCGACAGGCTCAAGGGGATGGGTGACTGGCTCCGCGCGAACGGACCGGCCGTCTATGGCGCCTCCTACACCGGCCTGGTCGCCAAACCCTCCTGGGGCATGGTCAGCCGCAACGGCAACAAGCTCTACGCCTCCGTCTACACCTGGCCCGCCTCCGGCGCAGCCCTGCACCTGACCGCCAACTCCGCGTTCACGGTGACCGGCGCCCGCGTGCCGGCCACCGGTGTCGCGGTGTCGGTGACCACCTCCGGGGACGGCTACGACCTGCGGCCGACCGGCGCGGCTCCGGATCCGATCGCCTCGGTGATCGAACTGGACATCACGCCGGCACGCGCCCAGCCCGTCGGCACAGGCACCGGACTGACGGCGCAATTCTGGACCAACAACACCTTCACCGGAACCCCTGCGGTCACCCGCGTCGACCCCACCGTCAACGCCGATTGGAAGTACGAAGGCTCCCCCGCCCCGGCCATCCCCACCACGAACTTCTCCGCCCGCTGGACCGGGTCGATCGAACCCCGCTACAGCCAGCCCTACACCTTCGCCGCCCTGTCCGACGACACCATCCGCCTCTGGATCGGCGACCAACTCGTGATCAGCAACACGACCCCGCACGCCGCGAAGATCGACAGAGGCACCATCACTCTCACGGCCGGCAAGCGGTACCCCATCACCATGGAGGTCACCCAGAACGGCGGCGCGTCGGCCGCCAAACTGTTCTGGTCCAGCCCCGACACACCCCAGCAGATCGTCCCCGCCACCCAGCTCTATCCCTCAGGGCCGCCGACCACCCTCAACGACGACGCCCCCGGCATGACCTACACCGGCACCTGGCACACCAGCGCCAACCGCAGCTACGCCGACGACTACAACAAGGACGTCCACTACACCACGACCAACGGTGACGCGTTCTCCTACACCTTCACCGGCACCGGCATCGACTTCCGATCCGAGAAGTACAGCGACCAGGGCCTGGTCGACTTCTACCTCGACGGCCAGCCCCAGCCCACCGTCGACACCACCAACCCCACCCGGCTGTCCCAGCAGCTTCTCTACTCCCACCGCGACCTGCCCTACGGCCGGCACACCCTCAAAGCCGTCAAGCGCTCCGGCCAGTACATGCTCGTCGACCGCATCGACACCTACGTAGGAGGTACGAGATGAAACCGACCCATTTACGGCGGCTGGCCGTGATCGCGACTGCGGCGGTGTTGCTCCCCCTGCCGAGCGCTGAGACCGCAGTTGCGGCTCCCGGCGACCCGCCGCAGGTCGTCCCCGTCCCTGCGTCGGTCAGCGTCACCGCCGGGACGTCCTTCACCTTGTCGCGGAGCACGGCGATCGTCGGATCAGGCGTTGTGGCCGAGTACCTGGCGGGCATCCTGCGGCGTTCGACCGGCTATCCGTTCCCGATCACGACGTCCGGTACCGGGATCGAACTCTCCCTGTCCGGGGCCGCGACCATGGCACAGGAGGCCTACCAGCTGGAGGTCACCGCACATGGGGTCACCATCACCGCACGCACCCAGGAAGGGCTGATGCGGGGCGTGCAGACGTTCCGGCAACTCCTTCCGCCGAAGGTGGAGAGCCCCACCGTCCAACCGGGCCCCTGGACGATCAACGGTGTCTCGATCACCGACCAACCGCGGTTCGCCTGGCGAGGCGTCATGCTCGACGTGGCCCGTCACTTCTTCACCGTGGACGAGGTCAAGCGCTTCATCGACCAGGCGGCGCTGTACAAGGTGAACGTCCTGCACCTGCATCTCGCCGACGACCAGGGCTGGCGCATCCAGATCGACAGCTGGCCCCGGCTCGCCACCTACGGCGGGAGCACCGAGGTCGGCGGTGGCGCCGGTGGCCACTACACCAAGCAGGACTACGCAGAGATCATCCGCTACGCCGCCGACCGGTTCATCACCGTCATCCCCGAGATCGACATGCCCGGGCACACCAACGCGGCACTCGCCTCCTACGCCGAGCTCAACTGCGACGGCAAGGCGCCGCCGCTCCGCACCGACACCGCGGTCGGATACAGCTCGCTCTGCATCTCGAAAGAGATCACCTACAGGTTCGTCGACGACGTCATCCGCGAACTCGCGGCGATGACGCCCGGCCCCTACCTCCACATCGGCGGCGACGAGGCCCACAGCACCGCCAAACCCGACTACATAGCGTTCGTCAACCGTGTCGGCAAGATCGTCGCCGACCACGGCAAGAAGATGGCCGGCTGGCAGGAGATCGGCCAGGCCACCCTCCCCACCGACACCACAGGCCAGTACTGGGGCTCCGCGGCCCACGCCGGCAGCGTCGTGGCGCAGGGCGGAAAGCTGGTGTTCTCACCTCCGGGAAACGCCTACCTCGACATGAAGTACAACCAGAGCACCCCGCTCGGTCTCGACTGGGCAGGCTACGTCGACGTGCAGAAGGCCTACGGCTGGGACCCCGCCACCATCATCAGCGGCGTCAGCGAGTCGAGCATCCGCGGAGTCGAAGCCCCGTTGTGGACCGAGACCATAGCGAACATCCAAGACGCCGAGTTCATGACGAACCCCCGGCTGGCCGCCATCGCCGAGATCGGCTGGTCACCCGCCTCGACCCACAACTGGCAGAACTTCAGCGCCCGCCTGGGCGCCCAGGGACCCCGCTGGGACCTCCGCAAGACCGACTACTACCGCTCCACCCAAGTCCCGTGGGGCACCGCTCCCGCTGGGCCGATCGTGGGAGCCGGATCGGCCAAGTGCATCGACGTCCCCGCGTCCAACAGCCAGGACGGCACCGACCTGATCCTCTACACCTGCAACGGCGGCGCCAACCAGTCATGGACCTACAACCCCACGAACGGAGAGATCCGCTCTCTGGGCAAATGCATGGACGTCGAAAACGCCAACCCGGCCAGCGGAACAGCCGTACAGCTGTACACCTGCAACGGCACCTCCGCACAGAAATGGACCTACGACTCCACCACCAGGAACCTCACCGCCCTCGGCAAGTGCCTGGACGCCAGCAGTGCGGGCACCACTGACTTCACCAAACTGGTGATCTACATCTGCCACGGCGCACCCAACCAGCAATGGACCCTCCCATAGTCAAAGACCGGCCGCTCCTCCAGCGTGTGGGTGCCGAATACTGTGTCTCCTCATGCGACCGGGGCGTACTCATGCAGGAGACCGCCAAGCCGGTCTCGCCGGGAGACCTCGATGTCGGCGTCGACCGGGTCGGGTAGCGCCCGTAGCGGGCTGGCCTCCTGCAAGGCCCGGTGCGGACGATGCCCATTGAAGTAGGTCTCGTACTCGGCGAGGACTTTGCACAGGTGGCGTTCGTTCATGATGAGGATCCGGTCGAGTAACTCGCGGCGTACGCCGCCCACCCACCGCTCCATGACCGCGTTCATCCGAGGAGCCCGAGGTGCTGTGAGCACCACACGAATGCCCTCGGACCTGACCACCTCATCGAACAGAGCAGTGAACTTACTGTCCCGGTCTCTGATCAGGAATCGGAAGTCGCCGATCCGATCGCCCAGGTCAAGTATCAGGGCGGATCCACGCCACCTTGCGCACCGCGCTGAACGCCGCGGTCCGCGCCCGGCTGATCCAGGTCAACCCGGCCAACGGAGCCGAACTCCCCCATCCCCGCCGACCGCATCCGGCCTTTCTGGACCGTCGGGCGGACGGCCCGATGGCAGCAAACGGGAGAACGTCCGGCGGTGGCGGTCCGGACCGAACAACAACTCGCGACCTTCCTGACCGGCATCGCGCAGGACCGCCTGTACGCCGCCTGGCGGCTGGCCGCGCTGCGCGGCCTGCGTCGCGGTGAGCTGGCCGGGCTGCGCTGGACGGACGTCGACCTGCAGGCCGCGGAGCTGACGGTGGCGCAGCAGCGCGTGCACGCCGACGGCCAGGTCGTGACCGGGCCGCCGAAAAGCGCCGCCGGCTGCCGGGGGGTGGCCCTGGACGCGGAGACCGTGCGGGTGCTGACCCGGCACCGCGAGCGGCAAGAGGAGCTGAGCGCGGCGGCGGGCACACGCTGGCTGGACTCGGAGTACGTGTTCACCACCGCGGACGGCACGCCGCTGCGACCGGACTACCTCACCGGCCGATTCCGCCGACTGGTGACCGCCTCCGGACAGCCGCCGATCCGGCTGCACGACCTACGACATGGCGCCGCCACGCTGGCGCCGGCCGCACGCACCGACCTGAAGGTGGTGCAGGCCATGCTCGGGCACGCCAGCATCGTGCTCACCGCCGACACCTACGTCTCGGTGCTGCCGGAGGTGGCCCACCAAGCCGCCCAGGAGACGGCCCGGCCGGTGCTGACCGCCGCGTCCGCGCTGGGGCGTCAGCTCAGCGGCTGACTCAGCTTTGCCTGATATTTGCCCATGCCGCCCCAGCGCACGGGCGCGGCTGGAGTTTCCGCAGGTGGAGAAGCGCGCCCTGTAGGATTCGAACCTACGACCTACGGATGAGAAGCAAGATCTTTTAATGCCGCCCTGCGCCTTTGGGTGATGGTTCGTGCCGCCTCAGCGCGTTTTGCGTGTCAGGCAGTGCCGGGTCCTGACGACGCGTGACGGGGCGTACGAGCACGCACCGAGCACGGCGACATCCCTCACCCCCGGGGACCCGAACGACCATAATGGATAGCCTGGCGACTGTTAAGAGGAGGCCGAATGGACCTCGCTAGGCATCCCCTGACGGACTTCGAGCAGCGCCTCGTCGATGTCGCCGACGACCGGGGCTTCACCCTCACCCACCTCGTGAAGTACTACTGCGAACTAAATCATCCTGACAGCCACATCACGTGCTACCTCGACCGGCAACGCACCCCTCACAACACGATCGCCGTCATGATTCACCCCGAAACCGATGTAACCCCGCTGCACGCTGTTCACGGCCTCACTGTCCAGTCCGACCTACGGCATGGCTCGAACATGCGCCGATTCCCCAAGAGACTGCACACCGGCACGGAGCCGATCACCTACGCTCGCCTGATCCAATGCGCCGACCTGAGCGCCTTCGGCCGCCTGCTAAACGCACTCGTGACAGCCAGCACCCCACGCTCGCGCAACTTTCAACCGGAAGGCGTAAACCCGTGAGGACGCGTCTCTGCTCCTCGGCGATCAGCCCCTGACCAACCATCTTGCCGCCGCTCAGTCCCTGAACCACATCACGCGGAAAGCGCAACGGCCCGCCCTATTCGATGCGGCGCAGGTCCATGCTGTCGGATCCGTCCCACCGGTTGTTCGCGGCCGCCTGGCGGGCTCGCTCTGCCAGTTCGCCGGTCAGGCCGGTGCGTTCGATGCACCATTCGACCCACTGTGGTAGCAGATCGAGGATGGCCTCGGCGTACTTCTTGATGTATCCGTCTGCGACGAGGATCACGGTGTGCTCGATCCGATGCGGGGAGCAGGCATAGTAGCCGGGTCCGGAAAGGTGGGACCAACTGTCGGCGAGCGTGGCGACGTCTTCCCGTTCGGGGCTACGGTCATCACGATCGCGTAGCCAGGCGGCGAAGTCGTCGATGATCGGGTTCAGGTCCTGCTGGGGCTTGGGCTCAGGAGCGACGGTGAACGACTCGCAGAGGGCGCGGGCGCGCTGGCGCAGACGGAAATGCTCGGCGATGAGCTGTTGCGACTCACTGCCGAGCAGCAGGGCATCCAGGAGGTCTGAACGGCACAGCGGATCCAACAGGTCGCGGGCGGTGGCTTGGTCGCACGGGGCCGGTTGGGTGGAGGCGGGCGCCGCGTGGGTCCCCACGGCGGCTCGCCACTCGGCGAGCGCTTCCTCCGGTGAGGCGAAGACGGCGGCGTGCACGACCCGGTCTCCGGTGCAGCGGTCGATGTCCCAGCAGTACCAGTGCGGGTCCTCCTCGCCCCAGGCGAAGGGGGCGAGGAGCGCGTACCGCGAGCCGTACTCGTCGGTCAGCAGCATTGGCTCTCCGGCCGGAGCGGCCCGCAGAATCTCACTCGGCCACCCGGGAGCGATGCCGGCCTTGGCCAAGGCCGTCGTGGTGTCCTTGATGACTTCGCGGACGGCGAGATCGAGGTCGCGGCGCAGCATCTCCCCGCTGGACGGCGCGGTCATCGCGGCGAGCCCGTGCAGCAGTCGCCACAGGTCAGCCATCTGCCCGCCGGTGCGCGCGGCGATCTGGATCTCGTCGCGGACGAGGTCGGCCAGACAGGCCAGGTACTGGTCCCAGTGGAAACCCATGGTCTCGGTCTGGGTGCGTGTCCACATCTCCTCGCCCACCAGGTCGACGACGGCGTTCTCCAGCCGCAGAGGCGAGTGGGCGGGCAGGTCGGCAAGGCGCTCGATGATCGCATTCTGGGAGTCCGGCCACCACTGATCCCCAGCGGTCCCCAGCAGCGACTCGAACAGCACAGAACGAGCATCAGGCGAGGGCTGACGGGCGGCGAGTTGCTGCGCGCGCCGGGCAGGATGGCCGCTGACTCCCCGGGTGGGGTTCGCTTTCGCTTTATGCTTCTTCGCCACGGCGCCGATCCTACGGTGTCTCATGGGCCAGGAAGGGCTCGTTCGCGCGGCGCGGGCGGCTGAGGCCGGGTCATACCAGACGGGAAAACTGACGCTGTCGGATGCGCGGGCGCTGGTGGCGCTGCTGGAGACCGGCGACGAGATCGACCCGACCCATGTGACCCTGCGCTTCCCACTGCTCGCCTTCGGAGCTGGTCTGCCCCCGATCCGGCCGCATGACCTGCGCCACGGCGCGGCCCCCCTGTCACTCGCCGCAGGCAACGGCATGAAGATCGCCTCAGCGATGCTGAGGCACCCCAAGCTCGCGACTACCTCTGACCTCCACACGACAGTGCTGCCCGAGGTAGCCCATGCGGCGGCGCAGGCCTGGTACCCCTACGAAGCTCAGGACACGAGCTGTCGGCGGCCAGCGGTCTCCCCCGCCTCCTCCACCATGCCTACTCGTTGTACTGGAGACAAGAAAGCGCCAGATCAGCGACATGAGCGCAGCGTGCCACGCTCAAGCGAGCGTCATCGGTGCACAGACCGTATGTCTCCGGCGGCGCGTACCGGAAGTCGACGGCTGATGCCGCGGCCCGGCGCTCGCCCCGACGCTGAAACCGGCGACCGCGCCGACGTTCGGGAGCCGCAGGTCGAGGACGAGCCCGGGCGGGACGTCAGGGATGAGGGCCGAGGCGCTTGGCGATCTCGCGTCCGAGTCCGGCAGCGGTGACCATGGTCTCCCTCGCGACGCTCACCCCCGCAGCGACTGCAGATCTTCCAGGAAGGATCTGGTGACAGACCTGGCGAGGTCCGCCGGGATCACGGCCGGATCCGCGAACATGCGCACCGCCAGATCGTCCGCAGCCAACGAGATGACCACTCCGAATCGGGGGATCCGGTAGTCCGCCGGGTCGCCCTCCTCGATGCGGATCGTGGAGGCGGAACATGACGAGTCCGGCTCGATCGGGTCAGTCTCGACACGGAAGTTCACGAAATGCCCGACGGCGCCGAAGCCCAGGTAGTCGTCGTCCAGTCCCGCCTCGGCCAGAACACCGCCGAGCTCGTCCTGGTCGTAGGCGGAATGTGCATATCCGGTCAGTAGCGACCGCCACATCCGGGCCGCCGCTTCGGGCAGCGGACCGCTGGACACGTCGACGCCGATCGCACCGTTCTGAGCGAGCATGCCCACATATCCACTGGATCCGGGCAGATACCGGTTCGAGCAGGTCACTCCCAGCGGAAAGGAGTCGATTCCGGTCTGCGCTGCGAACGTCCTCGCCAGCACCGTCAGCGCGACCGCAGCCTCGGATGTTCCCCAGTTGCCGGCAAGCCCCTTCACCTGTCTTCCCAGGCCGGGGCCGTGCCCCAGGACGACGGGAAAGCCACGGGTGCCCGAGGTCACGCCGGAGGCGCCGAACAACCGGCCCGGGTGCTTCTGGAGCACATCACGCATGTACTCGGCACTGCGGCGGCTGATCTCGGCGCCCCGCGGGGATCGCTCCTTGGCGGCCCACTGGAGCGGTTGGCAGGTAGGCTCGGGCAGCCCGGGCGTCTGCGCCAGCAGCGCCATGTAGTCGTGCTCCAGGATCGGGCCGACGGCCCCGTCCGCGATCATGTGTGACACCACCGTGACGAGCAAGGCTGGTGCTCCACCCGCGGTCAGGATCCCGAATCTTACGAGAAATTCTTCGTCCCAGGCGAAGTCACCGTCCACCAGTTCCTCTGCCATCCGGCAGAGCTCCTCTTCGCTCCGATCACCGGTCCCGATGTCGCGAACGCGGACGGCGAACCCGCCCTCGCCGTATACCTGCTGGACGAGGCCGCCACCCGGGGCAGCCAGCAGTCGCGTGCGGAGCGCCTCGTGCCGCTCCACGAGCAGCCGCAGCGCGGACAGCACGGCGCGATCACCGTTGCCGGGCGGAACTCGCCACAGCTGGAAGAGGTTGAACTGCTGCCGATGGTCCGCGTGCGCGTCCTGGATCGTCCAGATGTGGCGCTGGCCCCAGGTCATCGGGCCGGTTTCGGAGGTGAGCCCGCCGAACGAGATCTCGTACGAATCGTTCACTATGCCTCTCTCACCACACTGTCACTTCGCATACCGCTGTCTGGGGACCGGCAGACCACCGCGGCCGTCCCCGGTCAGGTCCGTTCCACTGCCAGGCCGGCGTCCGGCAGGACCTTGAGCCCGCGCACCGATGAATAATGGGTCCACAGCGCCGAGGTGCCCAGGCCCGCCGAGGCCAGGACGATGGTGCCGCCCATGCCCAGGCCCGACGACCCCAGTGCGCCGCCGAGCAGCGCTCCGATCGGCATGACCCCGGTGCTGAAGAACCCGCTGCACGTGTTCACCCGGGCCAGGTATTCGTTCGGCACCACGGTCTGGCGTAGCGTGACGTTGTTGACCCGCATGATCACGATCCAGAACGGCCAGAAGAACTGCGACATCGCGATCGCGGCGGCGGCGAGCGGAAACGGCGCCTCCCCCATGAAACCGATGGGCAGGGCGGTGACACTTGGGGCGAAATAGCACAGCGTCAGCGTGCGTCCGAGGCCGAGCCGCGCGGTGAGCCGCTGCCCCATCCACGCCGCGATGAGCCCGGCGACTCCGCCCAGCATGGCCAGCGCGCCCAGTGTCCCGGCATTGATTCCGAGGTCCCGGACGCAGAAGAGGATGATCACGGCTCCGAACATCGCTCCGAAGAAGTTGAACTGGGTGGAGGCGAGAACCAACGGCACCTGGTACGGAAAGCGCCGGACGGCGCGGAATCCGCTTTTGACGGCGGCCCAATGCCCCTCCTGGTCGACTTCCTTGTTCTCCTTAGGCGGAACAGCCGGCAGCCGGGTCAGCAGCACGGTGCCGAACACATAGGTGACCGCGTCCAGCAGCATCGCGAACGGCGCGCCCACGAGCTGGACAAGCAGTCCGGCGAATCCCGGCCCCGCCACGTCGCCGGCCGATTCACTCGCCTCGTTCCAGGAATTCGCTCTCGCCAGGCCCCGTCCGGCGAGCAGCCGCGGAAGGAAGGCGCCGGCCGCTGCGTCATAGAGCATTGACAGCGCGCCGACGAGGAATGTTATGGCGATCAAAATCGCCATGTCGAGATATTTCATAACGTACAGGACCGGAACGCACAGCACGAGCACGAACCGCAGCACATTCGCCAGGTGCATGAGCGGCAGATGCTCGAATCGATCCGCCCAGACGCCGATGGACAACCCGAAGACTAGAACAGCGGCCTCGGCCGCGGCGGCCAGGACCCCCATCGACCACGGACCGGCATCCAGGACGAGAGCCGCGATCAGCGGTAACGCGAATGCGGTGGTGATGGATCCGACCATGGAGACGGTCTGAGCGGTCCATAGGTAATAGAACCCTCTCGACAGAGTTTCACGGTCAGCAGTCACAACGAAACCTTTCCTGTGGCTCTGGTTGAAATCGGGAAACCCGGCGCACGCGCCAAGGTGAGGATTCGCAGGACAAAGCTCGGCTCTGGTTCGATCGGTCAGGCTATCCGACCTGGTCCGCCCTTTGCAGGCCGCTCATTATTGCTTCAGGCCGGTCCGGTCTGCGCCTTTCCGCGTCGTGATGGCCGCGACGATGTTCAACCGGGTGCCTGAGCGGTTGAATAACGCTCGCCGTGCGGCTCTCAGCACCGGCGGCATGGAGGAACACGTGAACAGCGCTCCTTGGAAGGACGTCGTGCAGGTCCCCTTCACCGGCGCCCGCGCCGGCACCTGGCCCACCACCTTCACCCAGGCCGCGTCCTGGCATGGCTGTCTGACGACCCCATGTCCGGTCGTCCTCCTGCCCATGCCGGACGACGCGACGTCGGGCCGCTGGACCGAGGCCCTGTGGCAGGATGCGGAACCCTTCGATCACGTCACCGACCTGCTCTGCGTGCTACCGTCTACCTCGGCGACAGGCGCCCGGCCCTCATGCGGCTGGGCATCTCCCACGTCCCCGCGGATCCAGCGGCGGCCGTGCTCGTCGAGCGCGACCTCGTCGACCTCATGACGGATTCGACCCGGCGCGTGCTGGGGCCACCCCGGCGGCAACCCATCGATCAAGCCGGAGACGAGCGGTCCATCCGGGGAACCCGCCGGCTGGACGCCACGTTGCGGTACTGGTCGGAGCAGTCGCGGCTCCTGCCCCTGCCGCCCTGCGCGATGACGATGCCGGCCTGGTGGACGGACAGCTGTACGATGAACGCGTACCGGTACGCCCACTACGACGCCCAGCGGCAGCCAGGCCATGAGCCTGTGCGCGTGACGATCGTGCGGCTGGTTCCCCGGCTGGAGGTCGAGCTCAGCTGCGACCCTCGGCTGATGTCGCCGGCGACGATGGCGGAGCTCCTCCACAGCGCCGAACGTGTACTGCTCGCCGCGTCCGGCAGCGGCGTCCCGCTGGCCGACCTCGCGGCGCTGACCCGGATCCGCCCGGTGGCCAGAGGCCCGGAGTGGACGTGCATTGAGGGGAGCTGGATCGACGTGGGCACCGTGCGGCGGCGGCTCGTCGAGGGCGAGCTCCGTCACGGCGTCGCCCGGATGTTCACCGTGCCGGACGGCGCCGAGCGGACACTCATCGCATACCTCACATCCCGTGACGAGGTGAACATCGGCGAGCTGCACCCCGCCTGCGTGGCGCGGCTCGGGCCCGAGGAACACGGTGTGATGACGCCGCAGTGGTACGTCGTGGTCGCGTCGCCGCCCGACGACCAGGACGCTTCGCGGACTCGCGCCCGCGAAGCGTCCTGCGGGAAGGCTCCGGGCGAGCGGATCTGCCCGCCAAGTCCAGCGCGATGGCGACGCCTTGATCAGTGCGCTGGTCCTCGCTCCCGCGTGAGCCGCCGTCCGGCAGAAGGAGTAGGCATGATGATGGAGTTCCAGGCCGATCCGAGCGCGTCCTCGCAGGCCGAAGGGGACGGCCTGCTCACAGAGCGGCTGGTCGCCATCTGGCAGGAGGTGCTGGGGACCGATGACATCAGCCGGGATGCCCATTTCTACGACCTCGGAGGCCGCTCCATCGCGGTGGTCGGGCTCGTCATGAGGCTCGCTGAGGAGTTCGGGACCGACGTGCCCATCGACGAGATTCTCGAAGCGCCCACCATCGCCGGCCAGGTCGCGTTGATCGCGCGGAAGACGTCAGGGATGCTCCTCGATGACAGCGGCCACGAAGTCGCCGAGCCGGGGATGCTCCACAAGCGTCCGGAGGCGGATCCTGCGTGAGAGGCGCAACTGGACGAGGACGACCGCTTTCGTAGCGAGGATCGACGTGCCTCCGAGAGCGAAGAAGTCATCCGTGGCCGACACGTCCGCCACACCCAGGACCGTGCGCCAGGCCTCCACCGCGATGGTGAACACCTCGGAGTTCGCGCGGTCGGAGGCGCTGGGCGCATCCAGCCGTCCCTCCTGGTGATCGGCTTGGTCGCGCGCCTGTTCCGCGAGGCCGGCCAGCGCCGCCGACACTTCGGAACGACGAGCGTCGAGGTAGAAGTGGCCGCCCGCGAACCACTGTGTGACAGGGGCGGAACCGAGGTCGCCAGCCCAGCCCTGGGGCGTGGCGGGCGGAAGGTAGGGATCGTCACGGCCGAGCCAGAGCCGGTGATCGTCGCCCGCGGGTGCTCCGGAGGGGGCGAGGTAGGTGTCCGCCAGGTGCAGATCCTGGCCGAGGACGGTGCGGGCGTAGATGAGGAGGTCGTGGTTCTCGAAGACCTCCTCGGAGCACCCGCCCCGCCCCCGCAGCTCGGAGTCGAGGGTTTCGGCCGGCCACAGGAGGAACGGTCGGCTGGGGTGCCGGGCCCGCTGGGCGACCCATCCCGGCGGCGGACACGCGGAGAGGACGACCGAACGGATCATCTTCCTGGCCGGCTCGGGGAGGTCGCAGGCGACGCTGTGGGCCAGCAGCGCTCCGAGGCTGTGCCCGAACAGCACGGTCGGGCGGTCCACCAGAGGGAGGGCGGCGGCGACGGCCGAGCCGGCCGCGGTCGTGTAGTCCGGCGCGTACGGCTCGCCGCTCCTGATCCCGCGCCCTGGGAGCTCGAACAGGCACGGCTCGCACCACGGCGGCATCAGCTCGGCCAGTCGCAGGTAGGAGGCGGAGAATCCGCCGGCGTGGTGGAACATCAGGAGCCGCACCTGGGCGCCGTCCCGGTGGAGAAGCCTGAATCCGTCCGGCGCGCTCATCGGAGTCCGCCGGCGCGCGCCGTGTCCGGAGCACCGGTGATCGTCCGGACTTGGCCGGGCCACAGAGACGAAGCCGGCGCGGGTTTGCGAGCGACCCCGCAATGGATACCCAGCGCCGGCGCTTCCGGGTCCGGGCTCTCGGCCGGTCGCCACTTCGCGACCGTCACGACACCCGGATCGACGAGTTCGAAGTCTCCGAAGAACTCCGTCACCTGTCTCCGGGTGCGCAGGGTCAGGTCGGCGAGGGCGCGTTCCAGCACGCTCTCGGAGTTCCGGGCGTCCCAGGCGACGTCGCCCGCCGCGTGCGAGATGACCAGGAAACTTCCCTCGGGGAGGGCCGAACGGAAGGCCGCCACCAACCGCGTGGGATCCTGCTCCTCGGTGACGAAGTGCAGGAGGGCGACGAGCAACAGCCCGATGGGCCGGTCGAAGTCGAGCAGGGACCGTACGGCGGGGTCGTCGAGCACCGCGCCCGGCCGCGTCACGTCGTCCCGGATGAAGGCCGTGGGGCCGCCGGCCGCCGGCAACTCCTCGAGCCGCGCCCCGACCTCCGGGTCATTGTCCACGTAGACCACGACCGCACGAGGGTCGATCGAGTGCGCGATCTCATGGGTGGTGGGCGGGACCGGGAATCCGGCGCCGAGATCCACGAACTGGGTGACGCCCTGTTCGGCCATGAAGCGCACGGCCCGGCGGTGGAAGGCGCGGTTCTCGCGCAGCATCGCGGTGAAGTCGGGAGCGGACGCGTTGACCCACGTGGCCGCGGTCCCGTCCACGTTGCCGTTGTCACCGCCTCCGACGATGGCGTTGTACACCCGTGCCGGGTCAGGCACTCTGTGGCCAATCATGAAGAGCTCCCCTCTCGGGTCACGACGACAGGCAGGCTGGTGATGCCCTGGATGAAGTTCGAGCGCAGCCTGACCGGCTCGCCGGCCACCTCGACGCGCAGCCGCCGCTCCGTCATGAGCCGCAACAGCGCCGTCAGTTCGGCCTGGGCCATGACGGAGCCGATGCAACGGTGAATGCCGAACCCGAACGAGAGGTGCCGGTTGGGCATTCGCCCCACCCTGAACCGCGACGCGTCACCGAACTGCTCGTCGTCCCGGTTGGCTGAGACGTTCCACAGCGTGACGGAGTCGCCGCGGCTGATCTTCCGCTCTGCGAGCACCACGTCCGCGGTGGCGATGCGCCGGGTGTAGGCGTTGACGGAGGTCCAGCGGAGGATCTCGCCGACCGCCGGCTCGGCCAGGTCCGGGTTCGCGTCCAGGGCCGCGCGCTCGCCGGGATTCTCGGCGAGCGCGAGGATACCCGCCGTTGCCGTGTACGGCGTGGTCTCGTTGCCGCCGACCGCGACGTTGAGACAGTTGTAGTAGACGTCCTCCTCCGGAAGGGGGCGTCCGTTGACCCTCGCCGCCAGCAGCGCGCTGACGAGGTCCTCGCCCGGGCGAACGCGGCGATCGGCGATGAGCGTGGCGAAGAACTCGAACACCTCGGCCTGGGCGACCGCCAACCCGAGGCGATCGTCGTCCCCGCCGCCGAATGACGGGTCGCGGAACCCGATGATCCGTCTGGTCAGCGCGGCCAGGTCGCAGGCCGCCGAGCGGGAGACGCCGAGCAGCTCCGCGATGGTCGCGGCCGGGAGTTCGGGGGCGATGTCCGCGGCGAAGTCGCAGCCGCCGTCGGCCAGCGCGCGATCGAAGGCTGCCCCGATCCGCTCGGCGGCGCGCACAGCGACCCGCGCCGTCATGTCGGCTCCGAACAGCTCGCGCAGTTGCCTGCGGAGCAGGCGGTGGTACGGGGGGTCCGACGCACTGAGCATCCGCCCCGCGGCGCTGTCGCCTTCGTGCCGGTAGGAATCTCCGTGCACCGAGCCGCCGACCGAACTGAACATGGCGGTGTCGGAGTACGCGGCCGCGACGTCGCCATAGCGGGACACCACCCAGTAGCCGGGCATGCCGGAGGAAGGCGCGTTCCAGTGGACGGGGTCGTTCTCACGGAGCAGGGAGAAGATCTCGTGGTGCCGCTGCTCCGTGAACAGCCGGGTGTCGTTGAGGTCGAGTGTCAGGTCCACAGCTCAAGCCGCCATTGCCTCGCGGACCAGCGCGGCCAGCTCGCCCAGCGTGGTCTGCCCCAGCATCGCCCGGGCGCCGATCGCGGCACCGAAGCGCTCCTCGAGCCGCCGCGCCATCCGGAACGCCAGCAGCGAGTTGCCGCCCAGGGCGAAGAAGTCGTCCTCCACTCCTGGCCCCTCAACCAGCAGCAGCTCCTCCCAGATCTCGGCCAGGTATCGCTCGACCTCGTCACGTGGAGCCACGCGAGCGACGCTGCGCCGGGCCGCCGTGGCCGCCAGCGCCGCGATGGCGTCCCTGTCCTGTTTGCCGTGTTCGCTGATCGGCAGCGCGTCGACGCGGACGACCACCGCCGGCACCATGAACTCCGGAAGTTCACCGGCCGTGTATGCGCGCAGCGCCTGTGGCCGGACTGTCGCGTCCGCGACCACCACGGCGGCGAGCAGCCGGTCCTGGCCCGCGCCGACCGGCACGACCACGGCGGCATGGACCCCATCGCAGCCGGTCAGCGTCCGCTCGATCTCGGCGGGCTCGACCCGATGACCACGGATCTTGACCTGGCTGTCGGCGCGGCCATGAAACTCGAGGACTCCGCCCTCACGCTGGCGCACCCGGTCTCCGGTCGCGTAGCAGCGGACCGCGCCCTCCGAGGTGAACGGATCCGCCGGGACCGATTCCAGGTAGCCGCGAGCGACCCCGGGCCCGCCCACGTGGAGGACTCCGATCTCACCGGGAGGAAGCTCGGCTCCTGACTCGTCGAGAATCCGCACGCTCACGCCCTCGAACGGCTTGCCGATCGGGACCGAGGCGGACCGGCCGTCCTCCTCGGTGACCCGGTGGCCCACGCAGGCCGTGGTCGCCTCGGTGGGCCCGTAGAGATTCCACAGCTCACCCTGGAAGCCACCCTCGATGAGCTGCGCGCACGTCTCGGGCAAGACCACGTCGCCGCCCGTGCACAGCACCCGAAGGTCGTTGAACGCCTCCCGGTCCTCCCGTACGACGTGGTTGAGAGCCATGCTCGGTACCAGCATCACCGTGATCCGGTGCCGGCGCAGGGCGCGGCGGACATCCTGGCCGAGAAGGACGGGCAGCGGCTCCAGCACCACGATCTCCGCGCCGGCCGCGAACGCGCACCAGGTCTCGTAGTGGAACGCGTCGAACGAGACATTCGAGATATGCCCCATGCGGTCGTGCGGCCCGATCGCAGGCAGGGACGGGTTCTCGGCGAAGAAGACGAGGTTCCCGTGCCCCAGGGCGACGGCCTTCGGCTCGCCGGACGAGCCCGAGGTGAACAGGACACACGCCATGTCCTGAGCGCCGGGCCCACGCGCGGGGGTCTCCCCTGCGTGCTTCGGCACCGGCTCCTGGCCGAGCCGCACCACCGTCGTCCCCGGCTCTCCCGGATCGTCGGCCGGCTCCTCGATGACAAGGACCTTGGCCCGGGCACGCGCGATCATCGCGGTACGCCGGGCCCGCGGATGGCGCGGATCGACAGCGACGTATGCGGCGCCGGCCTTGAGAATGCCGAGCAGCACCGCGAAGAGCCGGTTCCCGCGGTCGAGTTGGAACGCCACGACGTCCCCTGGACCGACGCCGTGGGCGGACAGCCGCGCCGCGACCGCGTTCGACCAGGCGTCGAGCTCGTCGAACGTCAGGGTCGCCGAGCGATCGGTCACGGCGGGCAGCGACCCGTACCGGGACACCGTCCCGGCGAACAGGTCGATCAGGCTCCGGCCCGATGCCGGGCCTGCCTCAGCCCGGCTCAGGCTTCCCGATTCCTGCACCCTCATCTTCCCTCCCTCCTGTGGTTCATCCACCTTCGATTGCAGGGCTTCGTCCTGTGTGCTGCGATGACGGGCATCGGATCAGCCGCACCCGGTCACGGCGGCGAGGCCGTTCGACAGCCTGCCGAGCGGCCGGTCCACGTCGGCGATCAGCTCCGTGACCAGGAACGTCACCGTGTCGACGAGGCGGCGGCAGGTCTGCTCGGAGATCTGCGTGCTGTCGCGCTCGACCTCGAGCCGTACGAGGCCGGGTTCCTCGGCCACGATCAGCGTCGCCGCGTACCTGCTGCTGAGGCAGGGCAGCAATGGGAGAGCCGCCGATTCCCTCGCCACCGGCGCAAAAAGGTCATCGGGCGCCTGGGGCGCGTCGATACCGGTGTAGTTGAAGAAGCCGTCCACCACCGGGTCCTCTCGCACGTTCCGGCGCGCGGCAGCGGCTTCGATCATCGCGTCGTAGGGGTAGTGACTGTGCTCGATGGCCGATGTGACCTGGGACCGGATCCGCTCCAGGTACTCCCGGACCGTACAGGGCCGCCCAGCGGACCCCGTCGCCGCCGCCCGGACGAGCACGGTGTTGACCAGCGGGCCGATCACGGAGGACAGCCCCGCGTCCGCACGCACGTCCACGGGGAATCCGACGACCGCCTCGGAGCGGCCGCCGAGGTCCTGGAGAGCGAGGGTGTAGGCGGCGAGGTACACCATCGACGGCGTGAGGACGTGCTGCCGGCAGAACCGGCGGATCGACGCGGCCGTGCTGCCTTCGAGCGCCCTTCGCACGCTGCGCACCTCTTCCTCCCCGAGCGCCAGGCCCGGATGGGTCGGCACGGCGGTCCCCTTCGACGCCGGGTCGGGCGTGAGCAGTTCCTCCCAGTAGCGGCCGAGGCGGGCCATGTGCGGTGTGGCGAGATCACGCTGCCAGGCCGCGTACTCCTTGGCAGCCGGGCTCAGCGGCCTCAATTCCTGCCCGTCATAGGCCCTGCGAAGATCGGCCAGGAACACCGGCCACGACACCGCGTCGAACACCAGATGGTGGCTGTCCACGAGTAGGACGTGCCGGGCCGGGCCCACGGTGTGGAGCCGCCCCCTGAGCAGCGGTGGCCGCGCCAGATCGAAGGGGCGCACGAAGTCCCCGAGCTCCCGGGGGTCGAACGGGGCGGGGCCGGCCCGTTCCAGCTCGAACGCGACCTCTGGGTGAACGGACTGGACCGGATCGCCACCGGCCCATCCGAAGCCGGTCCTGAATCCCTCATGACGGCCGATCACCGCGCGGAAGGCGTTCTCCAGCCGCTCCACGTGGAGAACCCCGTCGATCCGGTAGAGGCCGGTGATGTGGTAGTCGACCGTTTCAGGGTCCGCGAACTGCGGGTAGAACAGCCGTTCCTGAACTTCGGAGAGCGGCCAGGAGTCACGCGGCACCTCGGTGAGCCGGCGGAGCTGCGTGCCGACCCGGTCCGCCTCGCCGTCGGCGAGGACCCGCACGAGCGCGTCCTTGTGCTTCTTCACCAGGGCCAGCAGCTCGGGTCCGACCACCCCCGAAGGAGCCTCCACGCGGAGATTCCCGCCCTCGGCGCGCAGCCGGACGCCGAGGAGCCGCAGGCTCGCCGTCAGTTCGCGAACCTCGATCGCGGTCGCTGAAGTCATCAGAGCACGAACTCCTCGAGGTCTTCGTCGGATCCGTCCTGAGGCGCGCCGCCCGTCGTCAGCCAGCGGAGGTTGTCCACGTGCTCGGCCAGGGCACGGATCGTCGGCGTCGGCAGGAAGTCCATGAGCCGCACCTCGACCCCAAGCGCCTCCCGGATCTCCGCGATCAGCACCACGGCCTTGAGCGAGTGGCCGCCGATACCGAAGAAGTCGTCATCCGGGCCGGCGCCGGCCAGCCCGAGCTTGTCGCGGTAGATGCCCATCAGCACCTCTTCGGTCTCGGTGCGCCGGGTGGCGATCTGACCGCCTTCGGCCGCGTTCCGGGCTCGCTCGTCCAGGGCCGGCCGATCCACCTTGCCGTTCGCGTTGAGAGGGAGGCGGTCGAGAACGACGAATCGGGCCGGGACCATGTAGTCCGGGAGAGCGGATCGCAGCGCGGTGGTGATCGAGGGCACCTGCGCCTCGTCCGGTCCCACGAGGTACGCCCAGAGCACCGCCATGCCCTGCGCGTCGGTCAGCACCGTCGCTGCCGCGTCAACGACCCCGTCGCAGCGTCGGAGCTCCGTCTCGACCTCGGCGAGCTCGACCCGGAACCCGCGGATCTTCACCTGGTCGTCACGACGTCCCAGGTACTCGATCGTGCCGTCGGGCAGCCATCGGGCCAGGTCACCTGTCCGGTAGATCCGGCCGCCCTCGATGAACGGGTCGGCCTGGAAGGGATCACGGTCGCTGGGGCGCAGGTAGCCGCGGGCCACGGCGCGCCCGCCGATGCACAGCTCACCCGCGATCCCGATCGGCGCCGGCACGTCGCCTGGCAGGAGGATGTAGACCTCGGTCTCGTCCACCGGCCTCCCGATCGGCACGGAATCCACGCCGTCCATGTGGTCCACCGCGTGGGCGGTCGCGTAGATCGTCCCCTCGGTCGGGCCGTAGGCGTTGACCAGCCGACCGGCACCCAGGCGTGCCACCGTTCGACGGGCGTGGCCGGCGGAGAGCCGCTCGCCGGCCACGACGACGGTGCCGATCGGGTCGAGGCATTCGGGGGCGCGATCGACGAGCAGATGGAAGAACCCGGTGCTGAGGAACGCCAGGTCGACGTCCTCGCCCTCGACGAGGGCACGCAGGGCGTGCACGTCCAGAAGCTCATCGCGTCGCGGGCACACGACGGTCCCGCCGTTGAGCAGCGCGGTGTAGAGGGCCGCCGCCGAGACGTCGAAGCCCCAGCTCGTGGCCTGCAGCACCCGTTCCCCGCCCGAGACGGGAAGGTACTGCGGTCGATGGGTCAGGCGACGCACCGAGGCGTGTTCGACCAGCACCCCCTTGGGGCGTCCGGTGGAACCCGAGGTGAACATGATGTAGGCGAGGTCCCGATCCGATCCGAGCGGCTCCGGTCGCGACGGATCGCTCCCCTCCTCGCGGAGGTCGAGCAATTCGAGCCCGTCAGGAAGATCGTGGCCCGCTCCCTCATCGCCGACGACGCAGGGCGCTCCGCACTCGGCCAGCAGGGTGAAGGCCCGGGCCGCGGGCGTCGTCTCATCGAACGGGACGTAGCAGCCGCCCGCCTTCAGCACGCCCAGCATGCCGGTGATCGTGTCGTGCGGGTTCTGGACGAGCAGCCCGACGGGGGTGCCGGCACCGACGCCTGCCCCCCGGAGCCGGTGCGCGAGCCGGTTGGCACGCTCGTCCAGCTCCCGATAGGTCAGCCGCACCGAGCCGCTGACCACGGCGGTATGGTCGGGCATCCGGTCGGCCACGGCCTCGAAGACCTGGTGGAGGCCGAGCCCGGCTCCTGCCGGGGGCTCCTCGGACCGGTCGCGACGGCCGACGATCGACTGCTCACCAGGGTCCAGGACGAACTCGTCCAGCGTCTGCTCGGGGTGGTCCAGCACCTGCTCGACCAGGTTCGTGTAGTGCGCCCCCATGCGCTCGATGGTCAGCCGGTCGAAGACTCCGGTGGAGTACTCCTGGACGAGCTCGATCCCTGAGTCGCGCTCGAAGGCCGACAGCGTGAGATCCAGTTTGGCGACGCCGATGGTGACAGGTATCGCGGCGCCCACACTGCCACCCATGTCGAAGCGGTAGTTCTCCAGATCCGTGTAGACGAACATGAAGTCGAACAACGGGTTGCGGCTCGGATCGCGGGGCAGCTCCAGCTCCCTGACCAGCTCCTCGAACGGGTACGACTGCCGCTGAAGCCCTTCCACGACCGCGCTTCTGACCTCGGCGACGAAGGCGCCGAACCGCTTCGACCCCACGGGCGCGGAGCGGATCGGCAGGGAGTTGCCGAACATCCCGACCACGTCGGCGCACGCGGGGTGGTAGCGGCCGTCGACCGGCGTGCCGACCACGATGTCCGCACGCCCGGCGTACTTGGCCAGCATCAGCTTGTAGACCGACAGCAGCACCATGTAAGGCGTGACGCGGTTCTCCCGGCAGTACTCCTTCAGTTTCCCGGCCAGCTCGGCGGACAGGAAGAACGATTGCCGCCTGCCCTGGGTGGTCAGCACCGGCGGGCGCGCCCTCATCGGGAAGTCCAGCGGGGCCGGCGGCGAGGCGAGCCGTTCGAGCCAGTAGCGACGGTCCTCCCGGTAGGCGTCCGTGGTGCGGTAGAGGTGCTCCCATTCGGCGAAGTCCTTGTAGGTCAGCGCCGTCCTGTCCAGGGCTTCGCCCCGGTACGCCGCGGCCAGATCACGGAACAGCACCGGTATCGAGCCCTCGTCGAGGACGATGTGCGGTGTGTCGAGGACGAGAATCGAGGCTCGGCCGCCAGGACGGAGCGCGAGTCCCAGCCGGATCGGCGGTCCCGTCCTCAGGTCGTGCGGTTCGATCCAGCGGGCCACCAGGTCCTCCAGAGCCTCCTCCGATTCGCCCAGATCGGCCACGGTGAGAGCGACGCCGGGGAGGACCCGCTGCACCAGGGCGCCCTCGCGGACGTCGAAGACGGTGCGCAGGATGTCGTGCTTGGCCACGACGGCGTTCACGGCGCGCGTGAGCCGGTCGCGGTCGAGCCTGCCGTCGACGACGAGAGCCAGCGGCAGGTTGTACAGGCAGCTTCGGGGCTCCATGGTCCAGAGAAAGAACATCCGCTCCTCGGACGCCGAAGCCCGGTAGAACGTGCGCTCCCCAGCCTGTGTGATCATCCCTTCCAGGGCGCCCGCCTCCGCGGTGAGCGCATCGGCGAGGTCGCGCAGGACGGGGTGGTCGAAGATCGTCATCACCGGGACGTCGGCGCCGATCGCGGTGCGCAGCCGCTGCGACAGCCTGACCGCGGCGATCGAGTTGCCGCCCAGGGCGAAGAAGTCGTCGTCGATGCCGACCCGGTCCAGCCCGAACAGCGAGGCGACCGCGTGGATCACCTTCTCGTCGAGGGAGTGCCGGGCCCGCGTGACCGGACGCTCGTCGTCCGCGGCGGGCTCGGCCAGAGCCATCCGGTCGACCTTGCCGGTCGTGGTCAACGCGAACGTCTCGGAGATCACGAACCGCGCCGGAACCATGTAGCCGGGCAGCTTCGCCCGCAGGACGGCCCGGATCTCCTCGACGTCCGGCGCCGTCCCGGGCGACGGCAGCAGGTACGCGACGAGCGAATGATCGCCGCTCACCTGGGGGAACGCCTTGACCACGGCGTCGGCCACTCCGGGCACGCGGTGCAGGACGCGCTCGATCTCGCCGAACTCGACCCGCTGACCGCGGACCTTCACCTGATGGTCCCGGCGCCCCAGAACCTCCAGCTGACCGTCCGGACGCCACCGCCCCAAGTCACCCGTCCGGTAGACCCGGCCAGGACGCCCCGGCTCCACCGGGTTGACGTCCAGGAACGCCCCAGCCGCCGCACCCACCGCGTTCAGATACCCACGGCCCACCGCGACCCCGGCCACCAGGATCTCGCCCTTCACCCCCACGGGCACCGGCCGCAGAGCATCGTCGACCACGTACACCGACGTGTTCGCGATCGGGCCACCGGTCGGCGTCACCAGCCCGTCCGGGATCTCCGTCCTGGGGTGCATGATGTCGTCGGCGGTCTCGGTCGCGCCGTAGGCGTTCGACAGCGGCACCCCGGGAAAGCGGTCATACCACCGCTCGACCAGGACCGGCTTGAGCGGCTCCGCGTTCAGCACCATGTGGCGCAGCTTCGGCAGGACCGTACCTGATGCCCGATCCTGCAGGTCCAGCTCGTCCAGGAGGACCGCCAGGAAGCTCGGGACGAGCTCGACCACGGTCGCGGGCCGATCATCGAGCACCCGCAGGAAGGCCTTCGGATCGCTGATCTCGGCATCGGACGGCACCAGGACCCGGCCACCGGCCAGCAGCGGCGCGAAGAACTGCCAGATCGCCACGTCGACGGACACCGGAGCGTTCTGCACCAGCAGGGTGCCGGAGTCGACCTCGTAGGAGTCCGTCTTGGCGAGCACGTGGTTGAGCATCGAGCGGTGCTCGATCACGATGCCCTTCGGCTCGCCGGTCGAGCCGGAAGTGAACATGACGTACGCGGCCGCGTCCAGCCCGGCGGGCAAACCGGCGGCAGCCGGGTCCTCCTCCCCGGCCTCGGCCAGCAGATCGGCGAACCCGAGCCACCGGTGGCCGGGCACCTGGTCCGCGAGCTCGTCGCAGAGCACGACCTCCACCCCGGCCAGCTCCAGCATCCGGGCCTGGCGCTCGATCGGGTGGTCCGGCTCCAGCGGCACGTAGGCCGCGCCGGCCTTCCACACGGCCAGGAGCGCCACCAGGAAACGATCGGAGCGAGGCAGCCGCACACCGACGAAGGTCTCGCGGCCGGGATGCGCCGGCAGGGAGCGCCGCAGCGCTCGTGCCAGCCGGTTCGCCTGGGCGTCCAGCTCCCCGTACGTCAGCTCCCGCCCCTCGACGATCAACGCCGGGCGGTCGGGCTCCCTGGCGGCCCGTGCCGCGAACAACTCCGCGACGGTCGCTGAGCCGAGGTCCCTGTCCGCGCCGCGGCCCCATCGCAGGACACGGTCCCGGTCGGCGTCCGGCTCCGCGGGGCCCGCAGTCTGCTGACCGGTGCCCGCCTCCAGCACGTCGGCGAGGTCGCGCAGGACGGGATGGTCGAAGATCGTCATCACCGGGACGTCGGCGCCGATCGCGGTGCGCAGCCGCTGCGACAGCCTGACCGCGGCGATCGAGTTGCCGCCCAGGGCGAAGAAGTCGTCGTCGATGCCGACCCGGTCCAGCCCGAACAGCGAGGCGACCGCGTGGATCACCTTCTCGTCGAGGGAGTGCCGGGCCCGCGTGACCGGACGCTCGTCGTCCGCGGCGGGCTCGGCCAGAGCCATCCGGTCGACCTTGCCGGTCGCGTTGAGCGCCAGCGCGTCCTGGACGACCAATCTGGCGGGAACCATGTAGTCGGGCAGCTTCGCCTGCAGCGCGGCCCGGATCGCCGTCATGTCCAGAGCGGCTCCGGGGGCGGGCACCACGTAGCCCGCCAGATAGGGGCCATCGGTCGCGGCGTCGTGGAACGCCTTGACGACCGCGTTGGCCACTCCGGGCACGCGGTGCAGGACGCGCTCGATCTCGCCGAACTCGACCCGCTGACCGCGGACCTTCACCTGATGGTCCCGGCGCCCCAGAACCTCCAGCTGACCGTCCGGACGCCACCGCCCCAAGTCACCCGTCCGGTAGACCCGGCCAGGACGCCCCGGCTCCACCGGGTTGACGTCCAGGAACGCCCCAGCCGCCGCACCCACCGCGTTCAGATACCCACGGCCCACCGCGACCCCGGCCACCAGGATCTCGCCCTTCACCCCCACGGGCACCGGCCGCAGAGCATCGTCGACCACGTACACCGACGTGTTCGCGATCGGGCCACCGGTCGGCGTCACCAGCCCGTCCGGCACCCCGGTGACGGGAATCATCACGTCGTCGGCGGTCTCGGTCGCGCCGTAGGCGTTCGACAGCGGCACCCCGGGAAAGCGGTCATACCACCGCTCGACCAGGACCGGCTTGAGCGGCTCCGCGTTCAGCACCACGTGACGAAGATCCGGAAGGAGCGGCCCCTCCTCGGGTTCCCGCAGGTCCGCCTCGTCCAGGAGCATGGTGAGATAGCTCGGCACCAGCCCCAGGTCCGTGACCCGAGCCTCCGCCAGCTGACGCAGCATGCGCCGGGGTTCGGCGACCTCGGCGTCGGTGCAGACCGCCACCGAGCCGCCGGCCGTCAGGGCCGCCGTCCACTGCCAGACCGACACGTCGAACGAGCTGAGAGCGTTCTGCGCGACGACGGAATCCGTGGCGATGCCGAAGGCCTCGACCATCGCGCGGACGTGGTTGAGCATCGAGCGGTGCTCGATCACGATGCCCTTCGGCTCGCCGGTCGAGCCGGAAGTGAACATGACATAGGCGGCCGCGTCCAGCCCGGTCGGCACACCGACGGCAGCCGCGTCCTGTCCCTCTGCCTCGGCCAGCGCGTCGGCGAGTCGCAGCCAGCGGACTCCGGGGGCCGCGCCGGCGGGCTCATCGCAGAGCACGAACTCCACCCCGGCCAGCTCCAGCATCCGGACGTGGCGCTCGATCGGGTGTTTCGGCTCCATCGGCACATACGCCGCGCCGGCCTTCCACACGGCCAGGAGCGCCACCAGGTACTGCTCGGAACGCGGCAGGCGCAGGCCGACGAACGCCTCGCCGCCGTCCTGCGGCAGTTTTCGCTTGAGCACCCTGGCCAGCCGGTTCGAGGCCGAGCTCAGCGCTTCGTAGGTGAGCTCCCTGCCCTCGCAGGTGACCGCGACGCGCCCGGGATCGGCGGCCGCGATCTCGTCAAAGAGCTCCGGGATCCTCTGCGACCCGAGCTCCGCCGCCGGTCCTCGCCCGAGCTCCAGCACCTTCTCCCGCGCGGTGTCGTCGAGGAGGTCGAGAGCCTGGAGGCTGCGCCCGCCGTCCGCCGCCATGTGGTCCAGCACCCGGGTCAGGTGTCCCACCAGGTCTTCGGCCAGGCCGGGTGGCAGCGCCTCGGCGTCCACGTCGAGCTCGAAGCGCAGACCGCCCTCGGCGGTGTCCACCACCTGCAGACTGAGTGCGTACGGCGAGCAGTGCAGCGGCATGTGCTCGACCTCGCTCATCCGCAGACCCACAAGTTCCGGGCAGTCCACCCTGCGATCCAGCACGATGGAGGAGCGGAACAGCCGGCGCGCCAGCC
Source organism: Nonomuraea sp. JJY05 (assembly GCF_043496855.1). NCBI lineage: Bacteria > Bacillati > Actinomycetota > Actinomycetes > Streptosporangiales > Streptosporangiaceae > Nonomuraea > Nonomuraea sp. JJY05. Next base: position 46,421 of record NZ_JBIEIS010000051.1, on the reverse strand, counting down.
CCGGCTCACGGGCGTCCAGATCGGCGACGACCTCGGCGAACGGGAAGTCGGCGTGCTCCAGGGCATCGAGGAGCTGGTCCTGCGCGGTCCTGAGACAGGCGCTGACCTCGGTGTCGCTCTTCGTCCTCAGACGCAGAGCCATCTGGTTGGCGCAATAGCCGACCGTCCGCTCGAACCTGTCCGGCCGGGCCGAGGACGGCGCGAAGACGACCACGTCGTCCTGGCCGGTCAATCGGTGCTGGAGCACCCCCCAGCCGGCCACCAGGAAGGCGAACAGCGTCACGCGGTTCGCACGGGCCGCCGCACGCAATCTGCCGGCGCTTTCCCTGTCCAGCTCGAAGCGGTGTCGTTGGGTCCGGAAGGAAGGCAGCCTGGCACCGCGACCGCCGAGGAGCTCCGGCGCCGGCGCACCGTCGAGCAGGGTGCTCCAATAGATCCGATCCTCACGCGAGCGCGCCGAGCCGGCCTGACCGGCCTGCCAGGCGAGAAACTCCGCGAACTGCACCGGCGCGGGCAACCCACGTGCAGGAGGGGAGCCGAGCTCATCGTTGTAGAGAGCCGCCAGGTCCTCGATCCAGGGAAGCAGGGACCAGCCGTCGGCGATCGCATGGTGAACCGCGAGGTGCAGAAGGTGCTTGTCGGCGCCGACGCGTACCAGGCAGATCCGCAGCAACGGGCCGCCGAGCACGTCGAGCGGGCGCCGGGCCTGGGCGTCGAGGAAGGAGCCCACTTCTGACTCGGCGCACTCCGCCTCGGAGAACACCTCCCGCCGAGCAAGCTCTTCCATGCTCAGCAGACGCGTGGAGGCCCCGTCCTCGGTGAAGACAGTGCGCAGCGCGTGGTGCCGTTCGATGACCCCGTACACCGCGGAGCGCAACGCGCCCCGATCCAGTTGTCCGTCCAGCCAGAATCCGGCGAAGAGCGTGTAGGCGAGTGAGCCCTCGGCGGAGACGTTCGCCAGCGCCCACAGCTGTTGTTGTGCTCGCGAGGCGGCCGTCAGCGGGGCGGGAGCGGACACAGCGGGCGGCACCGCACCGCCCCCGCTCGGTGCCGTCGCCGCGAGCGGGGGCGCGACCGGCGTCACGGGCCTGGACGGTGGCGGGATCAGGCCGTTGTCCCGGAGCTCCGCGATGCTCTCGCGGGCGGCCTCGCGGACGAGGTCCAGATCTTCGTCCTCATGCGCGGTCGACAGGAAGCAGTTGCGCCATTCCCAGATGAAGATCCCGCGATCGAGCATGTTGTAGTAGAAGAGGTCCATGTTCGCGTCGTGCGTGAAGCGGTAGAACGACGAGAACCGGTTGACCCCGATGGGGGCTTCGAGCGCCTGGAAGTCCGCGTTCATGGCGTCGACGAAGCGCTTGGTCTTGGTGTCCAGGCGCTGCTGAAGGCCGGGGCCCTGCCGCAGCAGCTCGTCCAGCGACGCCTTCGCCACCGCCATGGTCAGGGGGTGCTGGTTGAAGGTCCCGCCGAAGAAGGTCGACTCCACGGTGGGGTGGGAGCCATCGCCGAACCGCCAGACGCCGCCGTCGATCGCGTCCATCGCCCCGTGCCGCCCGGCCACCACGCCGAGGGGCAGGCCGCCACCGATGATCTTCCCGTAGGTGGCCAGATCGGCCTCGATCCCGTACAGCCCCTGGACGCCGCCCGGGTGGCAGCGGAATCCGGTGACCATCTCGTCGAAGATCAGCTTTGCGCCGTGCTTCCAGGTCAGCTCGCGCAGGCGCCGCAGGAAGTCCGGCTCCTGCACGCCGGGGTGGCGGGTGGTGATCGGTTCGGTGAGGACCGCGGCCAGTTCGGAGCCGTGCCGGTCGATGAACTCCAGCGCCTGTTCGGTGCCGAAGTCGAGGACGTAGACGCTGTCGATCGCACCCTGGGTGACACCGATCGCGAGCGGCTTGGCGCGTAGTTCGCCGCCGACCCTGTTCGGCGCGGCCAGAACCCCTTCCGAGTGGCCATGGTAACCCGTCTCGAAAATGACGATCTTCTCTCTGCCGGTCGCCGCGCGCGCCAGCTTCAACGCGGTGACCACCGCCTCGCTGCCGCTGTTCAGGAAGGCCAGCCGATCCATGCCGGTCAGGGCGAGGATGCTCTCGGCGACGTCGTTGACCAGCTCGCTGCGCGGGCCGAGGCTGAAGCCGGTCTCCATCCGCTCCGCGATCGCGCGCGTCACCAGAGCGGGATTGTGGCCGAACAGGTGGACTCCGAACCCCAGGGTCAGATCGATGTACTCGTTTCCGTCGATGTCCCACAGGCGTGCGCCCTGCCCGCGGTCGGCGACGATCGGGTAGAGCATCTCTTTGGTCGACATCCGGAAACCGATGGTGGAGCGGCTGTCGGCGACGATCCGGCGGAACCTCTCGGCGTACGCCTTGGACGCGGCGGTCCTGGCCGTGTAACGAGCTGCCAGGCTCTGCAGGTATGCGTCGCGGCGGGCAGAGTCCGCGACGCCGCGCCCGGGCTCGCGGCGCTTGCCCGGAGCGAGCGGGACGGCCGGGACCGTCGGAGCTGTCGGAGCTGTCGTGCCGGGCACGACAGGAACAGCGGTGACGGCCGGGCTCGGCCCGATCTGATGGGGGCCGGTGGCCATGCCGCTGATGACCTGTAGCTGGTGGTGCATCAGGCGCATCTGGTCGGCGAGCAGCCGTTCCACCTCGGAGGTCGAAGAGGAGGGCAGCGGGACGCCAGAGCCTTCCGGCTCGCCCACCGGTGTGGTGAGCGGCACCGGTGGGCGAGCAGCCTCGGGAGCCTCCGGTCTCGTCGACTTCTTCCTCAGGTAGTCGGCGAGCTCCGACAGGGTTCCCACCTCGTCGAAGAACTGGCGGATGGACAGCCGGACCCCGTACCGGTCCTCGATGGGCGCCAGGACGTTGAGCAGCGCCAGGGAGTCGGCGCCGATCTCCAGGAAGGGCACGTCGGGATCCAGCAGGGCGGGATCGACCTTGAACCGGGCGGCGATGAGGGCCGTCAGCTCGGCCAGAAAGGAGTCCATGGTCTCGGTCTCTTCCTCGGGGAGCCCGGCGGGGGCAGACAATTCGGACTGTTCAGCCGGCGTGACCGGCCAGTGGTGCTCGCGGAACATCGGGTGCGTGGGCAAGGAGAGCCGCCGTCCGGGCTGCCCGGCGTCCAGCGGCTGCCAGGCGACCTCGCGGCCGTGCAACCAGCCGTCCACGAGACCGGACAGGTGGCGGGGAACCGTGGTGCTCTCCGTCACGAAGTCACCGTCCCGAATCGCCCGTGCCGCGGAGGCGCAGGTGTCCGCCAGGACGGCCCTGCGGTGCCGATGCGCCTGGCGGCCGTTCCGCAGGGTGAAAGCGATGTCGGCGAGGTCGGCGTCCGTGTGTTCCTCCAGGTGCCGGCGCAGGTCGTCGCTCGCCTGTTCCAACGCCTCTGGGCTGCGGGCCGAGAGCACGATCAGGTGTTGCCGCGCCGGCGACCGGGGTGCAGGCGGCGCCATGGGTGCTTCCTCGACGACGACGTGGACGTTGGTGCCTCCGATGCCCAGGGAACTGACCCCCGCGATCCGATGTCCGGACGGAGGATTCCACTCCATGCCTTCGGCGGCGAGGTAGAACGGCGACTCGATCAAATTCAGCTCGGGGTTGGGCACGCGTAGCTGCGGGTTGCCCGGGATACGGCCGTGCCGGATCGACAGCACGGTCTTGATCAAGCCGGTGACTCCCGAGGCGCAGTCCAGGTGGCCGACGTTCGCCTTGACCGACCCGAGAGCGCAGAAACCGCGCTCGTCGGTTTCGAAGGCTCTGGTCAGGGCGCTGAACTCCACCCGGTCGCCCAGGGGGGTGCCCGCGCCGTGCGCCTCGACATAGCTCACGTCGGTGGGTTCGAGCCCGGCGACCACGATCGCCTCGCGGATCGCCTTCGCCTGCCCCAGCAGTCCCGGGGCGGCGTATCCCGCGCGGCGCGCACCGTCGTTGTTGACCGCGGAGCCCCGGATGACGGCGAGGATTCTGTCCCCGTCGGCAAGCGCGTCGGACAGCCGGCGAAGGACGACCACGGCAGCGCCGTCCCCGAAGATCAGACCATCGGCCGCGGCGTCGAACGACCGGCAGCGACCGGTGCGTGACAGTGTCCCACCCTCCCGGTAGAGGTAGCCGGCGTGCTGCGGCAGCCGCAGCGAAACCCCGCCGGCCAGCGCCAGGTCGCATTCGCCGCCGAGGAGCTGCTGGCACGCGAGGTGCACGGCGACCAGCGAGGTCGAGCAGGCGGTCTGGACGGTCAGGGCCGGGCCGGTGAGGTCGAGTTTGTAAGCGACCTTGGTCGCGAGGCCGTCAGGGGCGTTCGCGGCCTTGGCGAACTCCGCCGCGACATCGCGGTACTCGGTCCCGGTCAGCAGCTTGGTGTAGTCGGAGTTGCGTGGCCCGGCGTAGATTCCGACAGGACCGGGAAAGGTCCTCGGCCCATGCCCGGACTCCTCCAGTGCCTCGTGACAGACTTCGAGGAAGATCCGCTGCTGCGGATCCATCAGCTCCGCCTCACGGCCGGTGTAGCCGAAGAACGTGGCGTCGAACAGGCCTGCACCGAGGAGGTGAGCGCCGCTCTTGACATAGTCGGGGTGCGCCACGAGCTCCGGTGTGACGCCGGCGGCGAGCAGCTCGGCGTCCGAGTAGTCGGTGACCGCGTCCCGGCCCTCGTCGAGGATCCGCCACAGCGCCTCGACGCTGTTCGCGCCGGGGAAGCGGCCCGCCATGCCGATGACGGCGATCCGTCCGTCGCCCTGAGCGCCCATCACATCCTTCTCCCGCGAAGGCCGCTCCTGCCGCGGGTGCGCAGGCGCGCCCGCTCGTCCGCCGCATCAGCCGGCGCGCTGGAGGCGCCGGCGCGCAGGAACGCCGAGAGCTGCTCGATGCTCGGCGCGCCGAGCAGGTCTTCGACGGTCAGCTCTTCGCCGAGTTCCTCCCTGATCCTCTCGGCCAGCTCGACCGCGAGCAGCGAGTCGCCGCCCAGGTCGAACAGGTTGGCGTTGTAGTCATCGACCTCGCTGCGCAACTGCTCGCTCCACAGCCGCGCCAGGGCCCGCTTGAGGGCATCGCCCTCCCGCCGTACAGCGGGCGCGGCGGTTCTTCCGGCCGGATCGCGCCACGGAGGGGACCAGCGCCGGACGCGTGCGTCCAGGTCCTCGGCCGACACGAGGACCACCGAAGGGGCGCCCGCTTGGCGCAGGATCCGCTCGAATGCCTGGGCACCCTCGTCCGGGGTGAGGGCGAGATGTCGAAGCTCTCTCTGGGCAGCGGACAGAGGGGTCGGGTCGTCGTCGAAGGCCCAGGCTTCCCAGGCGATGCTCGTCAGAGTGCTGTCGGCCCGGGCCAGCGCGTCCAGAAAGGCGTTCGCCGCACCGTAACCGGCGTATCCGATACCACCGAGCACCGACGAGAGCGAGGAGATCAGAACGCCGGGGGCCCGGCCCGCGAAGATCCGTCGCAGGACGAGCGCGCCCCGCACCTTGGGCGTGAAGATCCGTTGCCAGTCGGCCCGCTGCCCCCTGCTGATCAGGTACGAGGCCGCGGCGGGGCGGATGCTCGCGGCGTGTATCCAGGCGCTGATCGGGCCGAAGCGATCCTCGGCCTGTGCGACGACCGCACGCATCGCTCGCTCGTCGGCGACATCGGCGGTCACGGCGTACACCTGCGCGCCGAGGCGTTCCATCCGCCTGATCCGTTCGATGATCCTGCTGACGTGATCGCCGGGGCCATGGTTACGGAGCCAGCCGTCGTACTCCCGGGGCTCGGGGAACGCTGATCGCCGGGTGAGGATCAAACGGGTGTCCCCGTTCGCGGCCAGCTTCTCGGCCAGCGCCAGCCCGACCCGCCCGAGGCCGCCAGAGATGAGGTAGACACCGCCCGTACTCGCCGGTGGCGGCGGCGCGGTTCCGGCCATGGGAACGTAGCGTTTGACCCAGCGGCTGCCGCCGCGCAGGGCGACGGCCCCGTGGGCGGCGCGGCCAAGCAGCTCGTCGACGAGGACTGCCGCCTGGGCCGGCTGCTCGATGTCGATCGTCCGGGTATCCAGCAGGGGGTGTTCCTGGCGAGCCACCAGGGCCGCGACGTCCACCATGCTCGCCGCCGTGTTGACCGGTTCGTTCCCGAGGACCTGGTGGGCCCCTGCCGTGACGACGGTGATCGCGGTACGTGTGTGCGGAGCGGCGTGCCGCGACGCCTGCTCCACCAGGTCGAGCACCTGGTGGAAGCCGGGAGCCCCGCCTGTGCCGGAGTCCGCATCAGTGGACGGCGCGCCGGCGTCATCGTCCAGCGTCCAGAAGTGCACGATGTGGTGGGGGAGCCGGCCTTCGGCGGCCAAGGCGGTGAACAAGGTGCCCGCGCTGTCCGGCGTGTCCGGATCCATCGTGAACGAGTCCGGCGCCGTTCGCGCGAAGGCAGGGCCGACCCGGACCCTCGTCACCTCGTGGCCGAGCCGGGTCAGTTCGGTCGCGACGCTGGAGCCTGTCCCGCCGGAGTCGTCGAACAGCAGCCAACGGGCCGCAGGCCCGGGATTCGGCGGCGCCGGCGTCAGCCGTTGCCAGGCTTCGGTGTGAAGCCAGCTCGCCGGATCGACCTCGCGTACCTGCCGGCTCCTCCGTTCCGGCGCGGCGATGGCGAGGCGCTCGCGCCTCAAGGGATGTGCCGGCAATGGGACACGCCGGGGAGCCCCGGGGCGCCAGGAGGTCCACGTGAGCGGGACGCCCGCCGTCCAGAGCCGCCCGGCCGCGCGTAGCAGTTGCGCCGACCGGGGGGTGCCCTGCTCGGTGTGGGAGCCGATGACGACGGCGCCGGGAACGGGTGCGGACGTGTCGCCGATGACCACCACCGCATCGGCCGCCATGCCGTCCGGACCTGCCGTCGCGGTGGCCGGGCCTGCGCTCATCCGGCGCACCGTCTCGGCCAGGCCGACGCGTGCACGCAGGTGTGCCGCGATGTTCTCCTCGCCGAGGATGTCGTCCGGCACCCAGCCGGAGCCGGTCAGCAGCGAACCGATCGCGAGCCGGGACACGAGATCGGCCAGCCACGCCTCGGCCGGCAGCACGCCGTCGAGCTCGACGCCGAGCCCGGTCAGGATGTCGGCGCACCGGTGGAGAGTCTCACGGATCGGACCGAGGTCCACCGCATCGCCGAGTCCGCCCAACGGCCCGTCACCGATGATCAGCGCTGTCCGTCCCGCCGTGTGGACAGGGCCGGTGATCTGCCGGCGGGTCACCCCGCGCAGAGCCGCCGCGGCGCCCTGCGCATCGGGCGCCGCGATCGCGTACCTGAAGGGGTACGCGCGGCGGCCGGCCGCGAGGGTGAACGCGACGTCGGAGAGATCGGGCGCGAGGCCGGCCCCAAGGCTCTGCCCGGTGCCACCGGTATCGAGGCGCTGGGCAAGGCTCTCGCACAGCTCCGCGAGCGCCGCCTCGTCCCGGGCGCTGACGGTGAGCAGCTCCCACTGGGCGCGTCCCGGCCGTGCCGGCGGCGCTGCCGGCGCCTCTTCCAGCACCACGTGCGCGTTCGTCCCGCCCATGCCGAACGAGCTGACGCCGGCGCGGCGCGGCGCCCCGGCCGGCCGCCACGGCACCAGCTCGGTGTTGACCTGGAACAGGTCGTGCGCGAGACCTTCGCCGGGGTGGCGGAAATGCGGGTGGGGCGGAATCTCGCCGTGGTGCAGCGCCAGCACCGCCTTGATGAAGCCGGCCACCCCCGCGGCCGCTGCGAGGTGCCCGAGGTTCGCCTTGACCGTGCCCAGCAGGCACGGCGCCTCGCGTGGCACCGCGCCGAACACCTCGCTCAGCGCCGCCAGCTCTACCTGGTCACCCAGCGCGGTGGCGGTGCCATGGGCCTCGACATAGGACACCGACGCCGCGTCGAATCCGGCGACCGCCAGAGCTTCGGCGATCACGGCGCGCTGGCCGTCGACGCTCGGGGCGGCGAAGCCGACCTTGGCCGCCCCGTCGTTGTTGACGGCGGAGCCCTTCACCACCGCGAAGACGGTGTCGCCGTCGCGGACGGCGTCGGTCAGGCGTTTGAGTGCCACGAAGGCGACACCGTCGCCGAACAATGTTCCGCCCGCGTCCGCGTCGAACGCCCGGGTCCTGCCGTCCGGGGAGAGGATCATCGCCTCCTTGTGGAGATAGCCGGGATGCGGGTTGGCGAGCACCGAGACCCCGCCCGCCAGCGCCAGGTCGCACTCCCCCGCGAGCAGGCTCTGGACCGCCAGATGAATGGCGCTCAGTGACGACGAGCACGCCGTCTGGACGGTGACGCTCGGACCGGTGAGGCCGAGCTTGTACGACAGACGCGGTGCCAGGTAGTCCTTGTCGTTGGTCAGCATCAGCTCGGTGCCGTCTGCCGTGAGCAGGTCGATGTCCCGGGCCAGGACGTTGTTCAGGTAGGTGTTCATCGCTGCTCCGGCGAAGACGCCGGTCGCGGTCCCGGCCTGGCCCGCGTAGCCGATCGTCTCGAGGAGCTGCCACGCGGTCTCCAGGGCCAGCCGGTGCTGGGGGTCCAGGAGCTCACCCTCGCGGCGGCTGTAGCCGAAGAACCGGGCATCGAAGTCGTAGGCGTCGGGCAGCGGCGCCCCGGCGGGAACGAACGCGGGATCCCTCACCAGGTGCTCGGGGGTACCGGCCTTCCGCAGCTCCGCAGGGGAATAGTCGGTGATCAGGTCATCGCCGCAGCGCAGGCGGGCCCACAACTCATCGATGTCGCGCGCGCCGGGGAACCTGCCCCGCATGCCGATGACGGCGACACCATCCATCTCGTTCATTCCCAGCTCCCCATCCGCCTCAAGTGCCCATCCCCCCGTCGAGAGGCCGCTCCACGCGATCCTTGGTGGCCGTCTTGCGGGCCGCCATCCGCGCGGCGGTACGCCGCCTGTCCTGGGACGCCGCTCCCTGGCGGGCCTCGGCACGGCCCGCGCCGAACTCGTCGCCCCCTTCGGTCAGGACGTCCCCGGCCCCCTTGGACAGGCGCGCGGCCAGCGCGGACACGGTCGGATGCCGGAAGAGGTCCGCGACCGTCAGCGCGCGCCCTGCCCCTGCGCGGACCAGCCGCCGATGGACCTGGAGCAGCAGCAGGGAGTTCCCGCCGAGATCGAAGAAGTTGTCGCCGTCGCGGACCGTGTCGCGCCGCAGCACCTCGGCCCAGACGCCGGCGACCAGCCGCTCCATCTCGTCCCGTCCCCGGCCGGCCACCGTCGCTACGCGGGACGCGGCGGAGCATGCACGGCCCACCTGCTCGGCGAGCAGCCTGCGGTCCATCTTCTGGTTGATCGTCAAGGGCAGGCTCGGCACGAACTCGATCGTGGCGGGCACCATGTACTCGGGAAGGTTGGTCCGCAGCGACGAGCGCAACGCCCTCTCGTCGACAGACCTGCCGCCGGCCGGGACGACGCATGCCGTGATCCGCCTGTCGTCGGCGCCGGACCCGTCCACGAAGACCGCCGCCTGGGCGATCGCGGGATCGCGCTCCAGGCAGGCCTCGATCTCTTCCAGCTCGATCCGGTAACCGTTGACCTTCACCTGGTTGTCGACGCGGCCGAGAATCTCGAGCTGGCCGTCGGCCCGGACCCAGGCCAGATCCCCGGTTCGGTACCTGCGGCCGCCCGGGTCGTCAGGAGCGGCCACGAAGCGGGCGGCGGTCAGCTCCGGACGCCCGGCGTAACCGCGTGCCACCGCGGATCCGCCGATGTACAGCTCGCCGACGATGCCCTTCGGCAACTCGTGGCCCTGCGCGTCGCGAACGCTCAAGGTCGCGTTGCTGAGGGCGTGTCCCACCGGAACTCCGTTTCCCGTGCAGTCCGAGGGGCTGACGCGGCGCGCGGTCACGCACACCGTCGCCTCCGCGGGGCCGTAGAGGTTCCACAGCGTTCCGCACCACGCGAGCGAGCGCAGCGCGAGCGGCCCTGGAAGCAGTTCCCCGCACGAGAAGGTGTGGCGGATCGCCAGCCCGGCGGAGCCGGCGCGCTCGACGGCCGCGTCGAGCCCGTGGAGGGCCGAAGGGGTTTGGTTCAGATGCGTGACGCGCTCGGCGACCAGGAGGCCGAGGAAGCGTTCGGGGTCCCGGGCGATCGGGCCCGGGATCACGACGAGGCGGGCACCGGACAGCAGGGCGCCCCACAGTTCCCACACCGAGACGTCGAAGGCGGTGGAGTGGAAGAGCGTCCACACCGCTTCCGGATCGGGCGTGACGTGCCGGCGCATCGCGTCGAGTAGCCCGAGCACCTGGCGGTGCTCGACGTCGATGCCCTTCGGCTCGCCGGTCGAGCCGGACGTGTAGACGGTGTAGGCCAGGTCGCCTGCGCGGGGACCAGGTCCGGTGTCGCCGGGCGAGGGTGGCACGGTGCCGTCCATCACCACCACGTTGAGCCCCGCCTCGTCGAGGCCGCGGGCCGCGGCCCTGTGGGTCAGGACGGCGACCGCACCGCAGTCCGCGATCATCTTGCGCACGCGCCGGGGCGGGTTCATGGGGTCGAGCGGAACGTAGGCGGCCCCGCTCTTCAGCACGGCGAGCACGGCGACGACGGTGTCCACGCTCGGCGGCAGGAGCAGCGCGACCCGCCGGCCAGGCCGCGCGCCGAGGCTCCGGAGCTGTGCCGCCCATCGCGACGACAGTTCGTCCAACGTCGCGTAGTCGATCTCCACACCGTCGCAGCGGACCGCCGGCCGGGAAGCGTGGGTGGTCACCGCGAGGGCGAAGCGGGTCACGATGCTGTCGTCGTCGGCGATGCCGGCCGCCTCGTTCTCCCGCCCGGCGGAGACCGGCTCCGTGACGAGGTCATCGAGGGCCGCGTCCGGCTCGGCGGTGGTGGCCCGCAGGAGGGCCAGGAAGTCCTCGGCCGCTCGGCGCGCGGCCGAGTCGGGAAGGACCGAACGCCGGTACCGCAGAGTGCCGAGGACGTCCTGGCCGTCCTCGGCGAGCACGAGGGTGAGGTCGTGCTGATCTTCCTGCTGTGCCACGCGGAAGGGCCTGAGCTCCAGCCCGGCCCAGGGCACCGGCCGACGCGCCGCTCCGTCGCCTCCGGCGTGGATGGCCGCGAGTTCCGGCGCGAGCCGGGCCTTGTGGTACACGAACATGCTCTGGAAGATCGGGTTCCTGCCCGCTTCCCTGGAGGGTGCCAGCTCCCGGACGAGCTCCTCGAACGGGTAATCCTGGTGCTCCAGCGCTTCGGCGACGGCGCGCTGGTTGCGGGCCACGACGTCGCGGACGCTCGGCCGGCCGCGCAGGTCTGCCCGGAGGACCACCGGATCGGCGAAGTAGCCGACGCAGTCCCGCAGGTCCGGGTCCGTGCGCCCGGAGACCGGGACGCCGACCAGGACATCGTCCTGCCCGGTGTAGCGCCGCAGCAGCTCCTGGAAGCCGGTGAGACAGACCGTGAACGGAGTCGCGTGCCCGTCGCATGCCAGGCCCCTGATCCTCGCGGCCAGCTCGGGCCCCAGGGCGAAGGCGATCGACGAGGCACCGCCGGCGGCCTCACCTGCCTGCCTGCCGAAGACCGGCCACCGCGTCGTCATGGGAGCACCGGCCAGTTTTCCGTGCCAGTACGCGCGGGCCCTGCGCCCCTCATCGCTGCCGAGGTACGCGTGCTGACGGCGGACGTAGGTCGCGTACGTGCAGGAGCGGTCGCCGAAGCGCGCCGGTGGCCCGCCCGTCCCGGCGAGGTAGAGCGCCTTCAGCTCGTCGATCATCACTTCGAGGGACCACATGTCGGCCACGAGGTGGTGGACGACGAGCAGCAGCACTCCGGTGTCCGGTCCGGTCGTCAGGAGCATCATGCGGACCAGCGGCCCGGTCTCCAGGTCGAAGGGCCGGGCGCAGCACCCATCGGCCTCGGACGACAGCCGTGCCTCGTCCCAGCCCGCGGCCTCGATCTCGTGAACCTCCGGTTCCAGCCTGGCGTGCGTCCGGTGGAAGGCCTCACCGTCCCTGTCGTGGAAGGTGGTGCGTAACGACGGATGCCGGTCCACCAGGAGAGCGAGCGCGCGACGCAGCGCGGCGGGGTCGAGGGCTCCGGTATAGCGTGCCGCGAACGCGATGTTGTAGGCGGCAGCGTCCGGATGGGTCTGGGCGGTGATCCACAGCGCGTGCTGGCCGGGGCTCAGCGGTCCTTCCGCGCCGGTGGGCAGTTCCTCGCCCCCGTCCCCGTCCCCGCGTCTGGCAACGGCGCGGGAAGTGACGCCGGCGCACTGGTCCGCCACCAGATTCTCCAGCGCCGCTGGAGTGAGATCGTTCAGCAGGCCGGCCAGCGAGACGTCGACGCCCAGCTCGGCCTGGAGCGTCGCGCGCAGTTCGATCGCCGCCATCGAGCTCAGTCCGAGCGACACCAGGCGCGCGCCGGGCTCGGCCTCGCGGGCCAGGCGGGCGGCCAGCAAGTCCCGTACCCGCTCCCGGGCCTGCGGTGCCGGGAGCGTCCGGACGGCGGCTTCGTCATCCGCTCCGGGCGTCGCCGCGCGAGGTGATGGCACCGTGCCTTCGGCGTACCAATGGGGAGCCCTGTCGAAGGGGTAGAGAGGAGCGGCGATCCTTCGCCGGGTGAGGGGGGCGTAGAACGCTTCCCAGCAGACGTCCGCCCCGAGCCGATCCAGGCGGGCGAGGGCCTCCTGGATCGCCGCTGAGGCCGGGACGCTCCGGGGCAGGGCCGCGATCCAGGTCAGCCGCCCGGCATGGGCTCCCACGGCGGCCGCGTCACCGAGCGTCGTTCCAGGGCCGCACTCGACGAGCACGGTCACACCCGCCTCGGCGAGGGCCGAGATCCCTTCGCCGCGACGCGCCGGAGCCGTCAGGTGCCGGGCCCAGTGGCCGGGCTCGATGGTGTCCGGACGGGCGAGTGTCCCGGTGACGGTGGAGGCGATGGCCAGGCCGGGCGGGTGGTGCTCGACCGCGCGGGCCGCCTCGGCCAGGGGCCCCGCCGCCTCCGCGAGGCGCGGCGACCGGCTGACGATCCGCCCGCGGGCCGCCACCAGGCGCAGGGCGTCTTCGGGTGTCAGGACCCTGGCCACCACCGCGGCCGCGTACTCGCCGAGGCCGTCGCCGATGACCGCGCTCGGCCACACTCCCCACGACGCCCACATCTCGGCCAGGCCCAGCTCGGTCAGCAGGAGTGCCGGTTCCCGGAGCTCCGGGCGTTCGCCCAGGTCCGATGCGGCCAGCCCTTCCTCTGGCGAGAGCCCGGTGAGCTCAGCGAAGAGCGGCGCCATGCGATCCAGGTAGCCCTGGAACGCCGGGAACGTGCCCGCGAGCTCCGCGGCCATGCCGCCGAGCCGGTCGGCCCTTCCGGGGAAGGCCAGGGCGAGCTTGGGCGGCCCGATCGCGGCCGCACCGGTCTCGCCCCGGGGCGTCCCGCTGTCGAGCCACTCGCTGAGCCGTTCCCCCGCTTCGGCCGGGGAGGCGGCCACCACGGAAAGGCGATGTGCGAGTCGGCGGCGCCCGACCGCGGCGGTGTACGCGAGGTCGGGGAACTCGTCGGGCTCGGCGGCTGTCAGCCGGTCGCGCCAGCGAGATGCCAGCTCCCGCAGGGCGCCCGCCGTCCGCGCCGAGAGCGAGATCACCTCATGGGGCAGCGGCTGGGAACGCCGGCTCGGCTCCGGGGCCGACTCGACGACGGCGAAGGCGTTCGCACCTCCGATCGAGAAGGAGGTGACGCCCGCCCGGCGGACGGCGTCCGTCCACGGCAGCGGCCGGCGATTCACGAACAGCCCGCCCTCGCCGAGGCTGACGCGCGGATGTGGTGCCGTGAAGTAGGGGCTCGGCGGGATCAGCCCATGGTGGACGGCCAGCACGGACTTGATCAGGCCGGCCATGCCCGCCGCGACGTCCAGGTTGCCGACAAGGGCCTTGACCGAGCCGACCGCGCAGCGTGTGCCGCCGAGCGCCCGATGCAGCGCTGCGATTTCCGTGGCGTCGCTGAGGACCGTCGCGGAGCCCTGCGCTTCCACGTAGCCGAGGCTCTCCGGGGCGACGCCGGCGACCGTCATGGCCCGCCGCGCCGCGCCGAGGATGCCTGACATCGACGGCGTCGCGTAGCCCACCTTGTCCGCGCCGTCATTGTTGATCGCGGTGCCACGGATGACCGCGTAGACCGTGTCGCCGTCACGCAGTGCATCGGCGAGCGGCCTGAGCACCACGACCCCGCCGCCGTTGCCGATGACCGTCCCGTCGCTCGCGGCGTCGAACGGCCGGACGCGGCCGGTGAGCGACTGCATGCCGCCTTCCCGGTGGAAGTAGCCCACGTGCTGCGGCCACCGGATCTGCGCCGCGCCGACGAGCGCCGTGTCGCACTCGGCGTCCATCAGACTGCGGCAGGCGAGGTGGAGCGCTGTCAGCGCCGTGGAGCACGAGGCTTGGACGGTCAGGCTCGGCCCGGTGAGGTTGAGCTGGTACGAGATCCGGCTCGCCAGGAAGTCCTTCTCATTGCCGAGATGCTCCTGTGTCACAGCCGGATATCGCGGTGTACTCCCGGACATGATCACCGGGCCGTAGCCGGACAACGTTCCGCCGGACCCACCGAACACGCCGACCCTGTCCTGCCCGCCGCGTGGGCCCAGCCTTCCTGCGTGCTCCAGCGCGGCCCAGGCGAGCTCAAGGAACAGCCGATGCTGCGGGTCGAGCAGCCCGGCCTCACGCGGCGAGAAACCGAACAGGCCGGCGTCGAAACAGTCGGCGTCCTCGAGCACGGACGCGACCGGCACGTAGGCCGGATCGTCCAGCCACGTGTCCGGGACTCCGGAGCGGTGAAGGTGTTCGCGGGTAAGGCGGGTCAGGCAGTCGCGGCCGTCGGCGATGTTCTGCCAGAACTCGCCGAGGTCGGCCGCTCCGGGGAAACGCCCCGCCATGCCGACGACGGCAACGGATCGGTCGGAAAAGGAATGACGAACGGAGTTCACAGCCGTGTCCCGTGGGTCTGGAGGTATTCCGGACGGGCCAGCAGCGTCCGGTCGACCTTGCCACTCGCGGTGCGAGGCAAGGTCTCGACGAGGTCGAAGGTCGCGGGGATCAGATGGCCGGGCAATCGCGCCGCCGCTTCGGCGCGAAGCCGGTCCCCCGTCAGCGGCTGGTGGCCGATCCCGGTCTCTCCCCTGGCCTCGATGACCACCGCCCTCAGCACGACCCGTACGGGATCGGCGCCGTCCGCGAACACCGCGCACCCTGCCACCTCGGGCACGTCGAGCAGCGCGTGCTCGACCTCACCGAGCTCCACCCTGATGCCGCGGATCTTGATCTGGAGGTCGTCGCGACCGAGATACTCGACCTGACCGTCAGCCGTCCAGCGGCAGATGTCGCCGGTGTCGTACATGGTCTGTCCGGGGCGGCCCGGCTCTGGCAGGAACCGCTGCGCGGTCCTGACCGGGTCACCGAGGTAGCCGCGGGCCACCCCGGCCCCGGCGACGAACAACGTTCCGTACACCCCGATCGGGACCGGCTGGCCGTGGCGCAGCACGTGGAGCCGGGTGTTGTCGATCGGCCTTCCGATCGGGATCCGATCCGGCGGCGGCCCTGGCGGGCATTCGAACGCGGTGACGTCCACCGTGGTCTCCGTGGGTCCGTACAGGTTGATCAGCCGTGTTCCGTAGCGCCCGACCAGCTGGTCGAAGGCCGCCGCGGTCGGTGGCAGGAGCGCCTCCCCGCTCGAGAAGAGCAGGCGCAGCCCGGCGAGCCGGTGCGGCGAGTCCTCGGCCCGGAGGTGGCCGAGGAAGACGTCGAGCATCGAGGGCACGAAGTGCACGACCGTCACCCCCTGCCTCGCGATGGTCTCCTGGATGGCGAGGGGGAACCGCTCCGCGCCCGGGCGCATCAGGTGCATGCGCGCTCCGGCGAACAACCACCAGAACAGCTCCCAGACCGAGACGTCGAAGATGGTCGGCGTCTTCTGGAGGACGACGTCCTGTCCCGTCAGGGGGAAGCGCCGTTGCATCCACGCCAAGCGGTTCATCACCGAGCGGTGCTCGACCATCACGCCCTTCGGCTCGCCCGTGGAGCCCGAGGTATGGATCACGTAGCACAGGTCGCCGGGCCCGGCCGGCCAGGCCCCGCCCCCCCCCCCCCCCCCCCCCGCCGGTGTCGGCGTAGAGCTCCGGGGCGGTGAGCGGGAAGATCCTCGGCGTGCCCGCGCCCGAGGCCAGGCGGGCGGCGACCGGGCAGTCAGGGTCTGCCAGGACGGTCGTGACCCCGCACGTGCCGATCATCCTTCGGAGCCGTTCGGGAGGCGAGCCCGGGTCCAGGGGCAGGTAGGCCAGGCCGGCGCCCAGGATCCCGAACAGCGCGACGGGAAGATCCAGCGATCTGCGGGCCAGGACGGCCACGAGGCCGTGCTCCCCGTGGCCGCGACGGGCCAGGAACGTGCTGAGGCGCTCCGATCTGTCGGCGAGCCGCCTGTAGGTGAGCGTCCCGGCGTCCGTGCTGACGGCGACGCGGTCCGCGGAGTCCTCCGCGCGGGCCCTCAGCAGATCACAGACCGTCAGGTCGTCGGGGAACGGCGTCTCCGTCGCGTTGAACTCGTCGCGGATCCTGTCGCGCTCGGCGTCGCCGAGCAGCGCGTACGTGCGGATGGGCCGCGACCCGTCGGCGGCGACCTGGTGCAGGAGCGCCGCGACGACCCTCCCCAGCACCGCGTCCCTGTCGGTGCCCGCCGGGTCACCCGGCGACCTGTTCCCGCTCGGTGGCCGGACACGCGACCGCGGTCCGCCGGCAAGGCGGGCGACCAGCGCGTCGAAGGTCTCGTCAGGGTCGATGCCGATCTCGACCGATCGGCCCGCGACGTCGACGACGCAGGAACGGGTCCGGTCGACATAGTGCTCGGCCACCGCGCGCACGGCTGCCCTGAGCACAGCTGGAACCATGAGCCTCTACTCCTTCCCACCGAAAGCGGCGGTGCCCGGCCGCCCGTCTCCCCACGACTCGGCCGCCTCCCGCGCGATGTGCGGGGCGAGGAGCCTCTCCAGCAGTTGCGGCGTGCCCTCGATGATGTTCAGCACCTTGGCGTCGCGGTAGGTGCGGGACACGCCGTCGTCCTCCAGCGCCCCGCGGGCACCCATGGCCTGCACGGCCTGGGCGGCGTGGCGCTCCAGCGCGTGGCAGGCGAAGTATTTCGCCATCAGGACCTTGCGGGTGGTCGCGGGATCGGCCTCCGCCAGCGCCCGCGAGGCCTGGACGCACAGGGCGCGCGCGGCTTCGAGGTCGACTCCCATGGCGGTGACGATGCTCTGGATCTGCCCGTACTCGATGACCGCGTGCCCGAACGCCCGGCGGTCCAGAACCGCGGCCGAGCACGAGGCGAGCGCCGAGGAGAGCATGCCGGCGGCCATCCAGGCCACGGCGTGCCGGCCGTGCTCCAGGGTGTGCGGCAGCAGGACCGACTGAGCGAAGCCCGGCCGGCCCACGACGGCGTCCGGCCCGATCAGGCAGCCGCGCATCTCGATCCTGGCCAGCCGGGCCGCCCTCAGCCCGAGCAGCCCGGTGATCGGTGAGACCGTGAGGCCGGGGTTCGTACGGTCGAGCAGGCAGCAGACCGGACCGGCGCCGGTGCGCGCGTACACCAGGTAAAGATCGGCGCGCTGGCCGAAGGTGGTGTAAAGCTTCGTCCCGTCCAGTACGTATCCCGGGCCCCGGGCGGTCAGGGTCGTCTCGATCAGGCTCAGGTCACTTCCCGCGCCCCGCTCGGTCATGGAGACCGCGGCGATCTTACGTCCCGCGGCCAGCTCGGGCAGCAACTCCTCGCGCTGCCCGCCGCTCCCCCATCGGACCAGCGTCTGCGCCACCATGCCGTGCACGTTGACCATGGAGGCCAGGGACGCGCTCACCCGGCCCAGCGCCTCGTACAACAGGCCCAGCTCCATCGCGCTCCAGCCGAGCCCGCCGTACTCCCGGGGGATCATCGCCCCGAACAGTCCCTGCGCGGCGCACCATGCGACGACCTCTTCGGGCAGCGTCTCGTCGCGCTCCCACGCCGGGCTGTCCGCAGCCCAGGCGGCGCCGGCCGAAGCGATCACTCCGCTGTGGTGCCTGGCCTCGGCCTCTGTGAGCATGCTCTTCACGACGACCGGGCTCAGGCGGCACCGGCCGAGGCTGCCTGCTTGGCGAGCACGGTTTCGGCGATGCGACTGAGTGAGGCGAAGTTGCGCAGGTCGAGATCGTCCACGGTGAACTTGATGCCGTACCGGCGCTCCAAGAAGCCCACCAGCTCCATCGCGAGCAGCGAGTTCACCATCCCGGACGCGAACAGCTCGTCGTGGGGAGCGGGGCGGACCATGGGATCGTGCTTACGGAGAAAGGCCGCCACCACTTGCTGGACGGCCCCATGCGCGAGCTCCGCCATCTCGATGTCCTTCCGTAGTCTCATTCGTAGGTGTAGAAGCCGGAGGCGGTCTTCCGGCCGAGCCGGCCTTCGCCCACCATCGACCGCAGCAGCGCGCAGCTGTCGAAACGCGGGTCGCCGGTGGCCTCGCGCAGCCGGTCCAGGGTGTCGACCACCGTGTCCAGCCCGATCAGGTCCGCTGTGCGCAACGGGCCCATACGGTGTCCGAAGCAGTCCCTGAACACCTGGTCGACGATCTCCGGCGGCACCCCGTGCTCGGCGACGACGCGGGCGGCCTCGTTGAAGAACACGTGCGAGATCCGGTTGCTGACGAAGCCGGGAAAGTCCCCGACGACGATCGTCTTCTTCCGCAGCAGCCGGGCGAGCGTCTCCACCCGCCCGAGGGTCCGTGCCGAGGCGGCCGCGGGACGCATCACCTCGACGGCCGACGTCAGGTACGGAGGGTTCATGAAGTGCATGCCGATCATGTGTTCGGCGCGCGAGGTCTCGGACGCGATCTCGCCGATCGGGATACTGGAGGTGTTCACGGCGACGACGGTGTCCTCGGGGAGGACGGCGTCCAGCGCGCGGTGCGCCGCACGCTTGGCCTCCCGCCGCTCGGTGACGTTCTCGATGACGAACCGGCATCCCGCCAGCTCCCCCGAGCCGGTCACGAAGGTCACCGCCTCGGCGGCGGCCGGCGGGGCGGCCGGGAACCCCGGACGCAGCATCGGGGCGATCCGGATGATCTCGGCCGCCTTCGTGGCGGCCGCGGCGAGCCGGGCGCGGTCCTCGTCGGTGAGCACCACGCGGAACCCGTGGAGCGCCAGGTCGGCGGCCACGCCGACGCCGATCTCCCCCGCGCCGACGACGCCGACCGGGCCGAAGGAGTCAGGGGTCTCCCCGGGCGACGTCCCGTCCGCCCGTTCCGCTCCCGCGGCCCCGGCGCCGGTCTTCAACGTGCCCGCCATCAGGCCCACACCCGCCCACCCGCGGCCGCGGCGATGGAACTCCGCCGTTCCGCGCCGTCGAGCCCCTTGGCCACCAGCAGCTCGTTCAGCACATCGAGGCAGGCCAGGGCGCCTTCCGCCCCAGCGGGCCGGACCCCGGGCGAGGCATGCCGCCAGTCCGCCAAACGCCGGAAATGTCGTACGACGTCCGGCCCGTGGCGTCGTGCGGGTGCGCTGACGGCGACGCGCAGGCAGGAGTCGAGCACCTGCGGTGCGTCGTCCGGCCCGAGCCGGAGCGCGGCGCCGACGGCGTCGAAATCAGCGTGGTCGTCGACCGGCCGCACTCGCAGCCGTCCGCCGTTCCTGGCCGCGATGAAGCTGAGGACCCGGCCGGGGCCGAGCTCCACAGCGGCGCCGACACCGTCGGCGATCAGGCGGCTCTGCACTTTGTCCCAGCGCACCGGGCTGACGAGCTGGTCGGTGAGGAGCGCCGCACCGGCGGTGCCACCGGGGTGCGGCAGGGCGTTCACGCCCGAGAGCACGGGCACCGCGGTCTTGGCGATCGTCACGCCGGCCAGCGCCTCCTTCAGCTCCTCGGCCGCTCCGCGCATCAACGGAGTGTGGAAGGGCCCGCTGACGCGCAGGGGGAACACCCGCGCGCCGCGCGCCTCGAACTCGGCGGCGGCGCGTTTCAGGTCCGCGCCGGGGGCGGAGATCGCGACCTGGCGGGGGCCGTCGACGATGGCCGGGTAAACCGCGGAACCGTCCTCGATCCAGTGCCGGCAGATTCGTTCCACCCTGTCCGCGTCCAGGTCGAGGACCCACATCATCCCGCCGTCCAGCTCCTCGGCGATCCTGCTGACCGCCTCGCCTCGCAGCCGGACCAGCCGTAACGCGTCGGCCAGCGACATCGCGCCGGCACAGCACAGAGCGGTGTACTCACCCAGACTGTGACCGGCCAGGTGGGTGGCGGGGACGCCGATCTCCTCGCGGAACACCCGGTACAGCCCGACGCCCATGGCCAGGAGGGCGAGCTGTGATTCCACCTGCCGGTTGAGGCGGTCGCCGGCCTCGGGGTCCGCGCACAGCCCGAACAGGTCGACGCCGAGCTCGTCGGACGCCTCATTCAGAGTCTCGCGGAAAATGCTATAACGCCGCGCCCATTTAGCCGCCATTCCAGGATACTGAGAGCCCACTCCGGGGAATAGAAAAGCCAGACCCGGTCGCGGAATCGGCATTCCTCACCTCCGGAATCAGTTTCATTCGGTCGATCATCGAGTTCGGAGTCAACCATGGGCTGCACTCGCGTTCAACCGGACTTCTCAGCAGTTGAACATCGGAGATTGCCACTGGCTATCGGTCCTGACCTGGCACAATGCACATCCCCTTGAGAACCCGTCGCGACCCTGCCCGGCTCCACGAGGCCGGCGAGTCGCGTTATCAGATAGCCGCCGCCCGGGCAAATTGCACGAAGCTCACCTCGTCGCCGTTCATTGAGAACGAAGCTCGCCCCACTGTATTCTGCGCCCACCGCTAATTCCGGCCCACCCGCACCCGTACCGGCCGGCTTCTTTACCGGGGCGTCATTCAGCAGGTTGCGCAGCGAGCCTCGGACGGCTCAGGGGTAAGCGGACGAGGAGGAGAAGGATCATCGTGACCGCCGTACCTGAAACCCCGCCACGGACACTCCCGTTCGCCGGATCTCCCGAGGGACTCGAAGAGCTCCGAATCCTGTGCGTGCTCGCCCTGGACGTGATCTCAGAGGTACGGCACAGCCGCTCGGGCCCCGGTCCGGCAGGTGGTCACCGCGCCGTGGCCGAGTCGGCCCGGGAGCTGATGGCCGGTCCGCTCCTCCCGGAGCCCGGCGGAGCGCCCCGCGACGTCCTCGCCGGCCTGACCCGCGCCTTCGCCACCGGATCGGTCGACCTCACCCATCCCGCGGCTCTGGCCCGCATGCAGCCTCCCCCGCTGGCCGTCGCGGCGGCGGCCGAGCTGGTCGTGGCGATCCTCAACCAGTCCCTGCACGCCTGGGAGAGCGGTCCGTTCGCGCTCGAGGCCGAGCGCTTCGTCACGACCGAGCTGGCCGCCCTCATCGGGTACGGCCCCGACGGCGGCGGCACCCTCACCTCAGGCGGCAGCGTCTCCAACCTGATGGCGATGACCATGGCCAGGGACTCGGTCCTGGCGCACCGGCTCGGCCATCCCACCGGCCGGGAAGGGGTGGCCGGTCTCCGCCGCCGCCCCGTGGTGCTGGCGCAGGAGGCCATCCACTTCTCGATCGGCCGGGCCCTGCGCGTTCTCGGAATCGGTGAGGAGCAGCTGATCCCGGTGGCCGTCGACGCCGGCGGCCGCACCAGCGCGGACGATGCTCGCCGGGTGTTGTCGGGCCTGCCCGGCACGGATCTGCCCGTGGCCCTGGTCGCTCTCGCCGGCTCGACCGACCTCGGCGTGGTCGACCGGCTGCACGAGCTTGCCGAGGTGGCGCGCGAGCACGGGCTCTGGCTGCACGCCGACGCCGCCTATGGGGCGGGCGCGTTGTTCTCCGATCGGCTGCGCCCCCTGCTGGACGGCCTCTCGGAAGCCGACTCGGTCACCTTGGACCTGCACAAGTTCGGATGGCTGCCCAGCTCCTCGGCCATGCTCCTGGTCAGGTCCCGCACCCACCTGCGCGACTCCTTCGGCCTGGCGCCCACGACGTGCCTGACCTCCGAGGACGACACGGAGGAGGGCTATCACGGCCTCCAGGACGAGTCCTTGCAGACCACGCGCCGTTCGGACGCCTTCAAGATTCTCGTGGCGCTCCGCTGCCTCGGCCGTGAGCGCCTGGGCGCGATGGTCGACGCCTGCCATGACCTGGCCGTCCACGCGGCGGCCCGGATCCGTGAAGAGCCGCGCCTGGAGCTCGTCGCCCACCCCCCTCTCGGCGCGGTCCTCTTCCGGTACCTCACCGGCGATCCCGGCCGAGCCGATGAGGTCAACGGGGCTGCCCGCCGCGAGCTGATGGCCACGGGGCGCGCCCTGCTGGCCCGCACGCACCTGACGGACGAGGCGGGCGATCGGCGGGTCTATCTCAAGCTGCTGTTCCTGAACCCCGAGACACCACCCGAGCAGGTCGACGAGGTTCTCGCGATGTTCCTCGCGACCGCCCGGAGGATCGAAGCGGAGGGCTGAACCTTGGAATCAGCGACGACGCGCGGGTCAGTGGGATCGGGTCTGCGCATCTCCACCCCCGTGGACGAGGTGCGCGAGTCGATGCGCCGCCTGCCCGGTCTCTTCTCCGTCCCCCTGACCCTGCTCACCGGCAAGCCGCACGCCGGGCAACGAGCGTTTCGCTTCACTCCCACCGGTCATCTGGCCGCCGCGAGCTGCTCGGCCGCCGCCGGGCTGGCGATCTCGTGCCTGGCGCTGGCCTCCGGCGGCCCGGCTCTGGCCGCACTGCCGGCGGGCTGGGCAGTCACGCTGCACGCACTCCGCAACCTGCGCATGATGATCTACCATCAGTGCGCGCATCGGAACATGTGGCGCCGCCGGGGCCCAGACAACCTGCTCGGGCGCTTGATCGCCGCATTACTGATCGTGCAGCGCTTCGACACCTACCGCGCCGAGCATGTCGCCGACCATCACGCGCTGCACCACATGACCGTCCGAGACCCCACGGTTCGCGCCTTTCTGATCGGATTGAGTCTCGCGCCGGGGATGTCCCGCCGGGAGATGTGGTCCCGCCTGCTGCGGCTGCTGGCATCTCCCGTGTTCCACGCCAGGTTCCTGGCGTCGCGGGTCCGTGCGCACGTGCATGGGATGTCACGCGAGGAGCGCCTGTGGACCTTCGCCAGCTACGCCACCGCCGCCGCTCTGGCGACCTGGCTCCAGCTGTGGCCGTACGTGCTGGCCGCCTGGGTCGTACCGGTGACCGTCCTGTTCCAGGTGTCCAACACCCTGCGGTTGTGTGTCAAGCACACGTTCCCTCCGCCCGGTCGGACCGGCCGCCGCGGCCGCGCCTACTTCAGCGGCCTGACAAACGCGATCTTCATCGGCGAGCCGGCTCCGGATCGCCTCCTGCCGGGCGGTCGCCGGGCGGTGGCCTGGCTGCGCTGGTGGGCCCGCCTGGCAGTGATCCACTTCCCCGCTCGTTACCTGGTGCTGACCGGCGACACCGTCTGCCACGACTACCACCACCGGCATCCGATGGATCGGCGCTGGGCGGGCTACATCTTCGAACGGGAGGCCCGGCTCGCCGCGCTGGCACCCGGCGATCCGCCCTACCTGCACGTCTGGGGTCTGGTTCCCGCGATCGACGTGGTCTTCGACTCGCTGCGAGCGGCCGATCCGCGGGAGTACTCACGAGAACGAGCCGCGGCCGAGCACCATGACGTCTTCGCCGCCTTCGACGACTGACCCGACGACCACCGTGGGAGCATCCATGACCCCCTACGCCGGAGAGCGGCTGATCATTCTCGGCGTGACCGAGAGCGACGCGCACGCGGTAGCGAACCAGTTGATCGCGATGCACCTGCGCGAGCAGGGTTTCACCGTGGTCAACCTGGGTGTGTGCACCCCGCTGAGCGCCTTCGCCGCCGCCTGCGACCAGCATCCGCACGTGGAGGCCGTCCTCATCGGCAGCCTCAACGGGCATGCCCACCAGGATCTCGCCGGACTTCCGGCGCTGCGGGCGGCGGGGCGGCTGCGTTGCCCGGTGATCATCGGCGGCAATGTGTCGGTCGGCCACGACACCACGTCCCAGGAACGTGAACGGCTCATCGCTCTCGGCGTCGATCACCTGCTGACCGACGCCTCGCAGATCGTGCCGCTCCTGGACCTGCTGCGTTCGATGCGAGAAACTCCCTCCGCCCCGGCCCATGACGCGCGAACCCGCTAGCCCTCTCGGCGACCTGCGGCTCTCTCCCCTCCTCACGGCCACGCTGCCGCGGTGGGAGCAGATCACGGCGGAGCTGCGCAGGCCCGGTCCGCACATCGCCGACGTGCTGCGCCTGGCCGACGCCACTGGACGCCCCGCGGTCCAGCCCCGCTGCGGCGTCGGTGGCCACCCGGAGATGCTGCGGCTGCTCGGAGAGTTGGCTGCCACAGGCGCCGACGTCCTCACCGTCACCGTGGATGCGCACACGCGGCTCCAGCAGTACGCCACCGCGCGACGCCTGATGCGTGACTCTCCTGGCGACTTGAACGGCTATCCGCTGGTCGCGCACGGCTGGCGGCGTGGCCGCGAGCTCCGCGCCCACGTCCCGCACCCCTTGCAGGTACGCCACGGCTCACCGGACGCCCGTGACCTGTTCGCCGTCAGCCTGGCCTCCGGCATCACGTCGTTCGAGGGTGGCGGTATCGGCTACAACCTGCCCTATTCCAAGGATGTCCCGCTCAGGACGACGCTCGGTTCCTGGCAGCGAATAGACGCGGTGTGCGGCGCCCTCGCCGGGGACGGCGTGCTCATCGACCGTGAGCTGTTCGGGACGCTCAGTGCCGTCCTCATGCCGCCGTCGATCAGCTTGGCGATCACCCTGCTGGAGGCGGCGGCCGCGGCACGGGAGGGCGTCCGGTGCGTTTCTCCCGCCTATCCGCAGTCCGGGGAGATGCACCAGGACATCGCCGCGCTGCGCGCCATCAGGGTTCTGGGCCGGCGCTATCTCGGGGCGGACGTCGAGGTCTTCCCGGTCCTGCACGAGTTCATGGGTCCCTTTCCACGCACCCCGCAGTACGCGAACTTTCTGATCATCTACGGCGGTCTGACGGCCCGGCTCGGCCGGGCGAGCAAGGTGGTCAGCAAGACGGCCCAGGAGGGCTTCGGGATCCCGGACGCCGCCGCCAACGCCGAGGGCATCCTCAACACGATCCTGGGCACCAGCGACCTCCTCGACTTCATTCGGGTGGACGAGGACCGGATAGCCGAGGAGGAGTCCTGGATCCTGCAGGAGGTCGGCGAGCTCGTGGAGCCGCTGTTCGCCACCGGGGACCTGCTCGGCGGCATCGTCGAGGCGTTCCAGACCGGGCGGCTCGACATCCCGTTCAGCGCCAGCGTGCACGCGCACTCGGACGTGCTGCCCGCGCGGGATCGCGGCGGCGCGGTCCGCTACGCCCACCTCGGCGCGCTGCCGTTCTCGGGCACCACCCGGTCACGCCACGCCCGCCAGCTCTCCGCCCGGACGGGGGCCACCCACCGCGCAACAGGCCTGATCGAGCAGATCACCCGGGACATCAACTACTTCCTCGACAAGGAGAGGACCGTCTTGCCCGCAACCGACGAAAGGCCACAACCATGACAGCCTCCGGATCCGCCGGGATGGGCGATCCCGCCTTCGGAGCGGCGGTCTCCGATGCCGACCGGCGGTACCTGATCCACTCCTGGTCGACACAGGGAGAAGCCGACACCATCGCGGTCGCCAGGGCTGAGGGCCGCTACTTCTGGGACTACGAGGGCAAGCGGTACCTCGACTTCTCCTCGCAGTTCATCAACCTCAATGTCGGGCACCAGCACCCGAAGGTCGTCGCGGCCGTCCAGGCCCAGGCCGGCAGCCTCTGCATGCTGGCCTCGACACTGGCGAACCATCAGCGCAACGAGGCCGCGCGGCTCACCACCGAGCTGGCACCGGGCGACCTGAACCGGGTGTTCTTCACCAACGGCGGCGCGGAGGCCAACGAGAACGCCGTGCGGATGGCGCGCCTGCACACCGGCCGTTCCAAGGTCCTCGCGGCCTACCGCTCCTACCACGGCGGGACCAGCACGGCGATCGCCCTCACCGGCGACCCGCGCAGGTGGCCCAACCAGCACGCCGGACACGCCGACGCCAACGTCGTCCACTACTTCGGGCCCTATCTCTACCGGTCCAGCTTCCACGCACGGACGGAGGCCGAGGAGTGCGAGCGGGCGCTGGCGCACCTGGCGGAGGTCATCGGCTTCGAGGGGCCGTCCACCATCGCCGCGATCATCGTCGAGCCGGTCGTCGGAACCGCGGGAATCCTGGTGCCGCCATCCGGCTACCTGGCCGGTGTGCGGGAGCTGTGCGACCGGCACGGCATCGTGCTCATCGCCGACGAGGTCATGACCGGCTTCGGGCGGACTGGCGCATGGTTCGCGGTCGACCACTGGGGAGTGGAGCCTGACCTGCTCACCTTCGCCAAGGGCGTCAACTCCGGCTACGTGCCGCTGGGCGGGGTCGTCGTCTCGGACGCGATCTACGACACGTTCCGGACCCGGCCGTTCCCGGGCGGGCTGACCTACTCCGGCCATCCGCTGGCCTGCGCCGCCGCAGTCGCCACGATCACTGCGATGAAGGAGGAGGGCGTCGTCGACCACGCCGCCTGGCTCGGTGAGGCCGTGATCGGCCCGGAGCTGCGCCGGATCGCCGAGCGTCATCCCGCTGTCGGCGAAGTCCGCGGGCTCGGCGTCTTCTGGGCGGTGGAGCTGGTACGCGACCGCGAGACCCGTCAGATGCTGGTGCCCTACGCCTCGTCGGGGGACGCGGCAGCGCCCATGGGGGCGGTGGTGGCGGCCTGCCACCGGCTCGGGCTGTGGCCGGTCACGAGCCACAACCGCATCCACGTAGTGCCGCCGTGCAACACGACCGAGGCCGAGGCCCTGGAGGGCCTGGCCAAGCTCGACGAGGCACTCGCGGTCGCGGATCGTTACGCCGAAGGCGCATGATCCCCGCAGTCCGCGACGGCGCCGATCAAATCCGCGCCGTCGCGGACCAGCAGGGGCGCGGCCCGGCCGACGACCGCCACCGAGCCTCGGTACGGGCCGGGCAGCGGAGCGTCGATGAGCGAGTAGGAGTCCGGTGCCCCGAGCGCGGCAGGGAGGTTGAGCACTCTCGGCGATGAGCTCGAACCTGTCACCTCAACGTGGGCCGGATGGACCGCGAGCCCCTTGCCGACCGCTTTGAGCACCGCTTCCTTCCTCGTCCACCGGACCACGAAGTCGGCGTAGCCACCGCCTCGCGCGCGGAAGTCCCGCAGCTCGAACTCGGACAGCGATGACTCGAGGTGATGACCGGGGACGTCACGGAGCGAGGCGTCCTCGACATCGACGCCGACGGCGCCCCGCGAGGTCACCGCCAGGACGGCCAGCTCTCCCGCGTGGGAGACCGAGAAGTCGAGGTCCGCTTCGGCGGGATCCACCACTCTCGGCTTGCCGTGATCGCCCCCGCAATGCCGGCACGTACGGTCGAAGGCCAGGCCCGAAGGATCATGGTCCCATCGACGAGCCAGCACGAGCCGGGTCAGCGCCCACGCGGCGAGGAAGCGCCGCCGGTCGCGGGCACCGCGCAGCCGCCCCCTGCGCAGCAGCTCCCGCTCGTCCAGTAACGCCGCCAGTCCTTCCGGCACGGCCGCGGCGCGGACGTACCAGACCTCGCAGTCCGCGTCAGGTCTCGCCGTGCCCGGTACCGGCCCCTTCTCGCCGAGACGCGGAAGAATGCGGGGACGGGTCCCCGGCCGCCCGTGGCTCATGTCGCGGCCATCCGGGCGAGGTAGCCGACCAGCAGCGGGTCGGTGAGCAGGTCCGGCCCCGCCGCGGCACCCGGCCACGGCACGAGCTCCCGCTCGGGCCCCCCGCCGGCGACATGGCCGGGCGGTGAGATCTCGATGGTGCGGCAGCGCGAGCCGGTGGACGGGTCGGCGCTCGCCGACATGAGAAGGAAGCCGAGCCAGGCGCGGTAGCGGTCGGACAGGTCCGTCATGAACACCTCCGCCTCATCCCCTTCCAGGCCGAGGCCGCCGACCAGGTCGGCCAGGCCGGCGTCGAGGCGAGCCATGGCGGCGGCCTGGACCGCGTCGGCGGAAGCGGTCTCCAGGGGGAGGACGAAGCCCTCGGTGCCGTCGACGTTCGCCAGCATCATGTCGAACTCCGCCTGTACCTCGGCCGCGCCGGGAAATCCGGGAGCGAGCAGGACACACCACCGGACGTCCGCACCCAGCCTGGCCAGCTCGGAGACGATCGCCGTGGTGAGCGCCGCGCCACCGCAGTAGCCGATGACTTTGAACACGCCCGCGCCGGCCGAGGCCAGCGTGGCGGCGTAGTCTCCGGCCAGGGCCTGGATACCAGGCAGCGAGCGGTCCGCCGAGCCCGCCATGCCGGACACCGGATCGAGACGGTAGACGCCCAGATGCGCCGTTCCGGCGGCCAGATCACCGGCCAGGGTGCCGCCACCCTCCACGCCGAGGAACTCGACGACCACGAGCGCCTCGCCGCCCTCGGGTGCGGGCCGCAGGCGCTGGAGGTGCAGCCCGGAAGCGGTGCTGAGTCTCGTGGGAACGCTCATGGGATCAGGTCTCGCAGCGCTTGGCGAGCATCGCCGCGGTAGGGAACTCGAACAGGTCCTGCAGCGCGATCCGGGCGCCGAGCAGCGCCCTGATCCGACCGACCAGGCGCGCGGCACTCAGCGAATGCCCGCCCAGGGCGAAGAAGTCATCGTCCATTCCCACGTGCTCCACCCCGAGTATCTCGGCGAACAGGCCGCACACCGCCTTCTCGGCCGCCGACCGCGGCTCCCGCTCCGAGCTGCCTCCCTGTGCGGGCAGCGGCACGGGCCCGGGGACCGATCCGGGTAAGGCCTGACGGTCCACCTTGCCGTTCGACGTCAGTGGCAGGCGGTCGGTGAACACGAACACCTCGGGCACCATGTGCCGGGGAAGCGTTGTGCCGAGCGCTCGTGCCAGCACGGTGTGCGGCACGGTGTCACCGACCAGGTGCGCCACCAGCCGCGGGTGTCCCAGGGCGTCGGGCCGGGCCGTGACCGCTGCCTGACGTACCTCGGGCAGTCGCTCCAGCGCCGCCTCGACCTCTCCTGGCTCCACCCGGAAGCCGCGGATCTTCACCTGATCGTCCACCCGGCCGACGTACTCGAGCACACCCGCCGTGGTCCACCGTGCCAGGTCGCCGGTCCGGTACATCCTGCTCCCGTCGGCGGCGAAGGGGTCGGCGACGAATCGCTCGGCGGTCAGCCGGGGCCGGTTCAGATAGCCGCGCGCGAGCTGGACCCCGGCCGCGTACAGCTCTCCTACGACGCCGATCGGGACCGGGCGCAGGGCATCGTCAAGCACGTACAACCGGACGTTCCACACCGGGCGCCCGATCGGCACCGCGCCGGCGCCGATCGGCTCCCCGGCGGCGATACGGTGAAACGTGCAGGCGACGGTGACCTCGGTCGGTCCGTACAGGTTGGTCAGGTCGACCTGGGGATGCTCCCGCCGCCATCCGGCCAGTGTGGCGCCGTGCAGGGCCTCGCCGCCGAGGACAAGGTCACGCGTCGGCCATCGCGGGTCGTCCGGATCGCCGAGGAACGGGAATTGGCTGGGCGTCATCTCCAGAAAGGTCGGGCGCCCGGTAGCCGGCTCGGGTTTCTCGGCCAGCCAGGGGGCGTCGACGAGTTCGACGGTTCCACCGGCCGTCAGCGGTGCCCAGAGCTGGGTGACCGCGCCGTCGAAACCGAGGGAGAAGGTGACGGGCACCCGGCCGCGCATGCTCGGATACGTGGTGGCGGCCCATTGCAGGTAATTGGCGAGAGCCCGCTGCGAGACGATCACGCCCTTCGGCCGCCCCGTGGACCCGGAGGTGTAGATCACGTAGGCAGCACGGTCCGGCCCCCATCGGGTTCGGGCGTCGGTGGCAGTGGCGTGCCCGCACGCGGTACCGTCCTCGGCCACCCTTCCCTTCTCGTCGACGCGCACCACAGGAACGCCCGCCGGAGCCGTGAGGGCGCTGCCCGCCTCCACCACCACGACGGCGGGCCGGGCGTCCCTGAGCATCCATCCGACGCGCTCGGCCGGATGGCCGGCATCGACCGGCACGTAGGCGGCTCCCGCCTGCCAGGCTGCCAGCATCGCGACGACAGCCCCGGCGACCCGCGGCATCACGATCGCCACGAGCGTCTCCGGTCCGGCGCCGTGCCGCCGCAGGACCTCCGCCAGCTCTCCGGCACGCGCGCCGAACTCCGCGTAGGAGAGCACGACCTCGCCGCATACCACGGCGGGGTGAGGCCCGTTGGCCGTCACGGCTGACTGCACCAGGGCCGAGGCCTCGGTCGCCGTGGACCTTTCGTCACCATGGGCGAAGGTGCCCAGCACCTGCCCCAACTCGGCCTCGTCCATGAGGTCGAGCTCCGACAACCTCCGGCCGGGCGCTTCGACGGCCGACCGGAGCAGCCGTGCGAACCGGCGCAGGATCAGCTCCGCCGTATCGCGGTCGAAAAGGTCCGCGGAGTATTCAAGCGCCAGGGTCACGCCTGCGGGCTCCCCGTCCAGGTCACGCCGTTCGGTGGCGATGACCGTCAGGTCGAAGCGGCTGCAGTCGAGGGCCGCGCGCAGCGGCTCGCCGGACAGTCCCGGCAGTCTGAGCGGCGGCTCAGACTCGGTCTCCAGCGCCAGCATGACCTGGAACAGCGGGTTGCGTGCCGCGCTGCGCGGCGGATTGACCGCCTCGACCAGCAGGTCGAAGGGCAGCTCCTGATGAGCGTAGGCCTCCAGCCCGCTTGTGCGGACTCGGCTCAGGAGAGCGTGGAACGCCGGGTCGCCGTCCGTCCGGGTGGGCAGGACGAGCGTGTTGACGAACATCCCGATCACCGCATCGAACGAGTGCTCGGTCCGGCCTGCCACGGGGCACCCGATGGGGATGGCGGTTCCAGCTCCGAGCCTGGTGAGCAGCGCGGCGAGGGCCGCCTGCAAGACCATGAACACGCTGGCCCGGTGCTCACGGGCCAGGGCGGCCAGCGCACGGTGCGACTGCGGGTCGAGCTCGCGTCGCACTCTCCCGCCTCGCCCGCTCAGGCGAGCCGGCCGTGCCCGGTCGGCCGGTAGAGCCAGCTCGCCGGGCATTCCCGCCAAGGCTTCGCGCCAGTAGGCGACTTCGCGGGCATATCGGCTGTCGGGATCAGCGGGATCGCCGAGCATCGACTCCTGCCACCGGACATAGTCCGCGTAGCCGGCAGGCAAGGGCTTCCAGCCCGGCTCCACCCCGCCGCACCGGGCCTCGTACGCCGTGGCGAGCTCGTCGACGAACAAGGTCTGCGACCAGCCGTCGAAGGCGATGTGGTGGACCACCACGAACAGGGCGTGGTCCCGCGTCCCCATCCGCAGGAGGCGGCACCGTACCGGGCTCTCCCTCTCCAGGTCGAAACGGTGCGCCGCGGTCTCGTCGAACAAGCTCTGCACGTCCTCCGGGCTCACCTGCTCGGCTACCGGGTACGGCAGGCAGTCCGCCGCGTCCAGCACCTGCCGCCGCAGGATCCCCTCATCCTGGAGGAAACGCGTCCGGAGGGATTCGTGACGAGCCACGACATCGAGGAGCGCGGCGTGGAGCGCGTCCGGGTCGAGCGCACCCGTGAACCGCGCACCGTAGGCGAGGTTGTAGCCGAGGTCGGCCTCGTTCAGCCGGTTCAGGTACCACAGACGTCGTTGCGCGTGCGAAGGGCGCGACGCGTGCCCGCCGTGATCGCCCGGGTCCCGTTGCGCGATGGCTTCGTCCGCGTCCCCGATCAGCTCGCAGAGCTCCGCGACGGTAGCGGCTTCGAAAACGTGCCGGACCAGGATGTCGACACCCAGCGAGGCGCGGAGGCGAGCAACGAGACGAGCCGCGTGGAGCGAGGTGCCGCCGAGAGCGATGAAATCGTCGTCGAGCCCGACGCCGCCGGTCGCGAGCACCTCGGCCAGGAGGCCGCACACCGCTTCTTCAAGGGAGTTCCGTGGCTCGCGGCGCCCGCGGTCGTCCGGCGCGCCGCTGTCGAGGTCCGGGAGTGCCCGGCGATCCACCTTGCCGTTCGGCGTCAGCGGCAGCCGATCGACGATCTGGAACGCCTCCGGCACCAGGTGCCGCGGGACCGCGGCCGTCAGTCCTCTGGCCAGCGCGGAGGTCCGCAGGTCATCGCCCACGACGTAAGCCACCAGGTGTGGGACTCCCTCAGCGTCCGGCCGGGCCACCACCGCCGCCTGGCGCACGCCGGGCAGTCGCTCCAGCGCGGCCTCGACCTCTCCCGGCTCCACCCGGAAGCCGCGAATCTTGACCTGCGCATCGGTCCGGCCGTGATAGTCCAGAACGCCATCGGCGTTGCGGAGCGCCAGGTCGCCCGTCCGGTACATCCGGCGTCCGTCGGCGGCGAACGGGTCCGTGACGAAGCGCTGCGCCGTCAGTTCGGGGCGGTTCAGGTAGCCTCGCGCCACCTGCGGACCGGACAGGTAGAGCTCGCCGACCGTCCCGGTGGGAACCACGCGCAGGTGCTCGTCCAAGACGTACGCGTCCACGTCCGGGAAGGGCACACCGATCGGCGCGACGCCGGTCCCCGTGCGGCCGACCGACGCGGACGTGGCCCACACCGTCACCTCGGTGGGACCGTACAGATTGGTCACGCGCCGCGCGCGAGCGGCCAGTTCGGCACCGAGCACGGCCGGAAGGGCTTCGCCGCCGACGATGACGTCGAGACCGTCGACCACGTCGGGGCACGCCGCGAGCAGCTCGCGCCACAAGGTCGGGGTCCCCTGCATGATCGTGGCGCCGGAACCGGCCACCAGCTCGCCGAGAGCGGGCGGGTAGAGAGCCTGGTCCGCGGTCGCGACAATCAGGCGCGCGCCACGCAGCAGCGGCAGGAGGTACTCCGGCACCGACATGTCGAAGCCGAAGGTCGTGCCCGACACCAGCCGGTCCGCCGGCGTGAGCGGGAAGCACCGCTCCATGGCGGTCAGGAAGGTGGCCAGCGCTCCATGGCTGATCATCACGCCCTTGGGGTGCCCGGTCGAGCCTGATGTGTAGATCACGTACGCGACGTCGTCCGGTGTCACGGTGTCAAGTGCGTCGCGAACGCCTGCGGCGGCCGATGCGCCTGTTCCGCCGAGCACCGATCCCCCGGCATCGATGTGGACCGTCGGCAGGGCTGGGGGAACCGCCGCATGCGGATCCGCCCCCAGCACCACGACCGAGGGCCGGGCGTCCTCGATCATCCACGCGATCCGCTCGGACGGGTATGCCGGGTCGATGGGCAGATAGGCAGCACCGGCCTGCCAGGCCCCCAGCATCGCGGTCACCGCGCCGATCCCTCGCGGCGCCAGCACGGCGACGATCGACTCCCGTCCGGCCCCGGACCGCGCCAGCGCATCGCCCACAGCGGCGGCCCTGGCCTGTAGCTCCCGGTGTGATACGACCACCCGGCCGCACACGACGACCGACTCCGGGCCGGATCGGGCCACCCGCGCCGCCAGCAACCTCCCCGCCGCGCTCCGCGACTCCATCGCTACAGGAACCTTTCCGCGATCCGGTCCAGAGTGCGGAAGTCGTCGATGCTCAGCGAGCCGACGTCGATCGTCGCGCCGGAGAGCTCTTCCAGCAGGCCGACGAACTCGAGGAACGCCAGCGACTCGAGGAGCCGGGTCTCGATCAGGTCAGCGTCGGGAAGGACCGCGCCTTCCAGATCCGGGTTCTTCGCTCGGATCCAGGCCACGATCTCGTCCATCCTGGCATCCCTGACGCTCCTGAGGTCCATGCCCTGCTCTCCTATCCGATCGAACCGTGGACGACGTCGAGGGCACGCTCGGCCCCGCCGTGAGTGCGGATCAAGGTGTGGATCCACCTCTCCACCCCGAAAGCGAGGCAACTGCTGTAGGCCGGAGCATCCCCGTGCTCGATGCCCAAGCGCTCGCCGAAGAAGTTGCGGTGGCGGTTGACCGAGGCGATGGCGGTGCCGTCCGAGGCCACGAACTCGAACTTGACCGGGTCCAGCCGGCTGAGCAGCGAGCGGGAGCCGTCGCCCAGGTAGAAGGGATCCGTAGCAGGTTGCGCGTCGAGCTCGATCCCGAGTCCGGCGGCCAGGTCCCGGACCTGCTCTTCCGCCTTCCGCAAGTGCTCCACCGCACCCTCCTGGTCGCCCACGTAGAGCACCTCCCGCATGTGGAAGGTCCTGAGGCGGCGGAGCCCGTCGTAGATCTCTTCGTTGCGATGGCAGCGACCGATCGCGGTGAGCAGCCGTGGGCTCTGGGCCTGCTGACGCCGGAGCGACATGAGCATTCCGTAGCAGGTGGCCGTCGGCAGGAGGCAGTCTGTCGGCCTCAAGGCGTCCTCGGGCGCGGGCGCACCGCGCTCCTGTCCGGCCAGCCGGGTGGTCGTCTCCTCCGTGTACGTGGCCACCGGGAGTGCGAGATGGGGGAAGTTGGCGAAGAAGTCGAGCTCGGCCAGCAGGCCGGCGGGGAGAAGCGCGGGGCTGACAACCGGCCGGGCGCCCAGTTGTCCGGCGATCCGTGAGAACCGGGCGTCCAGAGCATCGAAGATCTCGGCCTCGGCGGGCTCGAGCACCGCGACCCCGGACGCGAGGAAGATGGCCATGAGTGCTCCTGTCAGTCGAACAGGCCGATGCGTCGGTAGAAGGAGACTGTTCGTTCGGTGATGCGTTCGTGCACGGCTTGCCGGGCGGGGTCGGCCAGCACGGCGGCGCGGACCCGCGACGGCGAGTCGAAGCCGGCGTCGCGGTAGGCGTCCACGCTGTACAACATCGAAATGATGAGGTCGATGTAGCGACGCAGATACCCGGCGACTTCCCGCACGGCCTCGGCCGAGTGACCGGCCTTGACGTGGTTGAAGAGCGCCGAGACCAGTTGCCCGCCGAAGGCGATGTGCCGGGACTCATCGCGGTGGTGGATGCGATTCACCTCACGGACGGTGTCCGGGAGGCTCGCGTCCGCGGCCATCCTCGCGTTGAAGAAGTCACCGATCTGCTCGAAGATCAGAATCTGGCTGAAGACGATGAAGTTGTTCACTTCCGGTGCGCGCTCGGCAGCCGGGAAGACCATGCGCCGGTCCGGATATATGCGCCCCCCGTACCTGAGGCAGAATTCGGCGAAGAACCACATGTGCTCGTTCTCCTCGCCGATGAAGTGGTGGAAGTAGGGCGTGGGGATCTCGTAGCCGGGGGTGTGCATGCGGCGCATCACCTCGATGAGCAGCTCCCGGATCCCATGGGCGATCAGGCTGTAGAGGTTGACGCTCTCCCAGCGGGAGAGCTCGACCAGCTGGTCCGGTGGGATGTCCGCTTCCATCGCGGTGCCATGGACCGAGAGGAGCTCCCTGCTCATCCACAACGATTCAGGCTTGATCTCCGGCGGCCACTGAAAGGTGCGATAAGGGTTGTAGTAGTCCTCAACCGAAGCCTCGGTGAGCCTACCGACGGCCTTGGTAAATTCTTGCGTCCACTCAAGCGTCGGCATCGGAGCCTCCCGTTCCGGGCGCGACGCGGAACTCGAAGTCCCGGCACACCTTGGCGTTCACATCGATCGACATCGCGATCCGGCCGACGTCGACGGCCTCGATCACCTTGCCCCGGCTGAGCGCGAGCCCGCGCATGAGGATCTTCACGGGCCGTATCGGCGCCGGCACCTCGAATCGCACGCGGACGCGCCCCCCGGACGGCGTGACGGGCCGGGCCTCCAGCCGCCACACGCCCTCCCAGTCGAGCCGGTAATTGTTGCGGCGGGCGATGTTCTGGTCCATCATCGCGGCCTCGAAGGATGCGGAGTCGTTCTCCTCGTAACGGCGTATCCGCTCGTTTCCGAGAACGGCGACAGGAACACGTTCGTGGATCGCGACCTTCGACGTCCTGCCGCACTGGGCGCACAACACGAGTAACCAGACGTCCAGAAGTTTGCCGTTGGCGTTCATCCGGAACTTCCCCGACGGGCGATGCAGCTTCGAACTGCAGTCGACACACGGCTTCATCATCTCGGGCAGCCTTGTGCCCCGTATCAGCCATTCCACCAGACCCACGCCGGCTCGCAATCCGCAGTCATGAAATCCCCGGTGCGCTCCACCGTCGGCCGTGGAGTTCCCAGCGGGCCGGCGCACCGAGACTTTCGCGCTGCGATATTCAACGACGGTCGCGGCCGGCCTCGATACGAGATTGGAGCACAATTCCTTTCGTGCGGCAGCACACTGACACATCCGGCACCAAAGGTGTTAGCCCGGGCAAGCACAAGGTCGAACGCGCACGGAATCGCGGATTCATTTCGGCTCGCGCCATTATCATGCCCAGGCGGTGTTCACCCGGGCCAGAACTCGGCGGGCACACGAATATCCCCGCCCGCGAGGTTGTTCAACCGGCTGCTTTGAGCAGTTGAATATCGCCCGGGGCGCGGCCGCACCGGCCCGCACCGCCTTCGGGCCTGCCACGTCTCCGGCGAGACATGGCTGGGTGGGACGGGAGCGGCCGGTGTCACGCGTCTTCGATCATCTCGGCGATCTCCGCCCACGTCCGAGCACACTCTCGCGCCACCTTGGCGATGGAGACCGTGCAGTGCGGCGGAACGATCTCCGCGAGCTCCATCCAGTGCCGGATCGTCACGGCTCTGGAGTCCAGCCACCTGATCAGCGCGCGACCGGATTCCGAATAGCGGAGCGACGGGTCCCGCCGCAGAGTGTCGATCACTCGTGTGAGGTCGACCCGCTCCCCTGCGTTACCGGCTCCATCAGCCGACGCCCTGGGCGAAGACGCGCCATCTTCGGTGGACCGCAGGCGCTCGGGCACGGGATCGTCGCCCGCGAGCACGCGCCGGCGCACGTCCCGCGCGGTCGCGATCGAGATCCCCGCCACTTGGGCGATCTCGCGGAGCGTCGCGTCCGGGCGCTCGGCGAGCACCTCGCTGGCGACCAGCCGCCCCTTCGCGGCGTTCAATGGCCGGACCCTGCCGTCCGCGCCGATCCTGGCCTCGGTTCCGCCCGGCCCGTCACTCTGGTTCCGCATGGATGCCACGGTCGCCGCCGCCAAGCCGGCCGACAGCGCGATGGCCCGATCGGACAGATGCGGATGCGAGAAGATGATCCGCGCCGCGGCCGCCTTCCGATCGGCCAGGCTCAGCGGCAACCCGTGGGAGACATTGGCCTTGACCCCGAACCGGAATGCTTCATCGGGGTCGCCGTGGAAGAATTTCACCTCGATGTCCGAGCGGCCGACCATTCGGGCGGCGGTCAGGCGATGCATCCCGTCGATGACACGCATGGTGCCGAAATGCACGAGAATGGGCGGCAAGGGTTCCTCCACCCCGGCGAGCGTGCGGGCATGCTCGAGATCGACGCCCTGGCGGCGCGGTGAATCCGCCTCGAGCAAATCCTCGAGCGGCACGCGTACACTGTTCTCGGCGACATAACCCACACCGCCCCGCACCCGTTCCGAAACACTTTCTCCCATCAGATTTCCCCCAATGGTCAAGCAAATAATTGTTTGATCATGGCGTCTTCTTCATGCGCACATCGCCGCCGCCGATCCACGGCAGGCGAGAAGCAATCCTCACGAGATACTCCGACTGCGATCTACGGAATGCGCTTTCCGAGGGCACTGCGACAAATGTGCCAGGTCTTGGTCGAGAGTAATGGGGAAGGGTATGTCGCCGGTATGTCGCTCCCCCGGCGTCGCCTCGGGCACCACGTCGCGAGCAACCCATGGCGGACGGTTCATGACGGGGGGTGACTCATCGGCCGCACAACTTCGCGGCGCTACAGGAGCGCCGGGCCTGAAACGCCGGCCCGGCCAGAGATCCTCCAGCTCCGCCGGGCCGGGAGAACGCCGAAATCAGCTCCGGCCGGTCCCGTCCCTGTTCCAGGACCTCATCCGGGTCTTGAGGTGCGCACCGATGCTCGCCATGGCCTCGAGGCCGGCCATGTCCAGGTGATCGCAGTCCAGCTGGATCCGATCGACGCCTCGCACGTGGCCGTCCCAGCGCCGTGGATCGGCGGCGATCAGGCCGGCCTCCCTGGGCGCGCTGGCGAAGAATGTCAGATTCCCGTCGAAGGCGCCCGGCACATGGTCGAGCATCAGGCGGAAGTGGTTCACCGTGGACGCCACCAGGGTTGCGATCGTCGCGGGAGCGAGATCGGGGAACCCGGGGTTACGGGCCTTGATCTGGCGCTTCACGTCTTCGGCCGCAGCATTCACGGGCAGCTCGGCCATCGCCAGGTCGGCCGCCTCGTCGCTGCCCAGCAGAGTGCTGAGTGCCTCCCGGAACAGCTCCTCCTCGCTGACGTCCGCAAGCGCCGGAAGTGGTGCCGCGTCCATGACGGACAAAAGGGCCACCTCCTCCCCCGCCTCCTGGATCAGGACCGCCAGCCGGTGCGCGATGAGGCCGCCGAACGACCAGGACAGGAAGTGATAGGGGCCATGCGGTTGAACTACGCGGATCTCGCGAAGGTAGCTGTCGGCGATCTCCTCGATGCTCGATGCGAGGTATCCGGGGGATCGCAGGGACGCCGTCTGCAGGCCGTACACGGGGCGGTCCTGGGGCAGATGCCCGAGCAACATGGCATAGCACCAACTCAGCCCGAGCGCCGGATGAACGCAGAACAGCGGCGGCTCGGTGCCGCTCCTTTTCAGCGGGAGGATGACGCCGAACAGATCGTGCGCATCGCGTGCGGGGGCACCGGCCGCCTGCCCGGACAGCGTCTTGGAGCGGGCACCGCCGAGCCCGGATGACGATCCGCCCCTCCCGGCGGAGGCAAGCGTCCCATACGTCAGCGTCGCGCGTGTCCGTCCGGGATCGCCGAGCAACCGCACAACCAGCGTGCTGACCCGCTCCGCCAGCTCGCGGCAGAACTGCTTCCCGGTCCGCTCGTCACCGCCCCGCTCAACCTCCAGCCTGACCCGGCCGGTCTCGTCCGCCACGCTCAGCGTGATCGCGCCACGGCTGCTGAGGCGGGCCGGCGCAGGAAGGTTCTGCGCCGGGCCGGCCTCTGGCTCCTCTTCGCCGCCCGCGTATCGTAAGCATCCGTCCACTGCCGCGACGCCGCGAACGTCCACTGTCCCCGCCGCGTTCGGCGCGGTCACATCGCCGATGGACCCACCGTCCCGCAGAGCGGAGGCGATCTGGGAACGGACCTGTCCGAGGTAGTCCCGGATGGTCTGTTCATCGTCAGGAGCCACCTGGACCAGCACCGGGTCGCTCCATGACGATCCGGCAGCCGACCGCGTGCCGACGGTGAACTCCACTGCGGATTCGCGACGGCCACCGATGTCCTGCAGGGCGAGGGCGTAAGCGGCGAGGTAGAACAGCGGCGGCGTGAGAGAGTTCGCCTCGCAGTACTCATGGACCGCCGACGCGATGTTCCCGCCGAACTCCAGGCGTACGCTTCGGAACTCTCCCCCTTCAAGGATGTCCTGAAGACGCCACGGCCCAGCCGACCCGCCGGAGGTCCGAGCCTGGTCGGCCTCAGCGGCCAGAACTCGCATGAGGGCGTCCTTCTGCCTTTCGACCCGCGCCAGAAGCTCCGGCCCCACGACGCCCCGGCGAGCCTCCATCCGAAGTCTCCCGTCCTCGACACGGAGCCGCACGCCCAGCCTGCGCAGGCTCGACGTCAGTTCGCGTACCTCTTCCGCGATCCTCGAATCCATCAGACACGAACTCCCTTGTGCTCGGCTTCGCCAGCCATCGGGGGTGTCCTATGCTCGTTGGGCGCCCGGACGGGGCGGGGCACGTCCTGCCCGTCCGCCCCAGCATCACCTCGCCGATGGTGCCTGCCCATTGATCCCCGAGAGAGCGGGCACCGTCAAGTCGGCTCTTGCACCCTCCTGATCGCTCTCGCGGCACTGACGATCGGATGATCCTGCTGTCCCGTCCTCACGGTCGCGGCCGGCGCCGCGCGAGCCCACTGAGCGGGTCGGTGGAGCGAATGGGCACGTACTGCCCGGCTGCAGGAAGCCGTCGCAACAGTGCGCCTGCCGATTATTACATCCGCCCAGGTCATGACTCCGCGAGGGCTTCGCGTGGCGGCGCGAGCCCTGGCCGCTCAGGAGACGGAACCAAGTGCTGCAGGATGGTCGGCCGTGCTCCTTCGCCTGGCCTACCTCACCATCGCCAGCACCTTCGCCGCGTTTGCGATCGCAACCCATGAGCGATCGGGACGAGGTTGTCGAGATTCTCGCTCCGCGTCACGAGAAACGCTGGGACATACCTCCAGCGCCTTCACCGCCGACACCTACACCTCCGTCTACCCGCAGGTGGCCTCGGCCGCGACTGAGAAGACCGCAGCCTTGCTGTTCGGCGAGGAAGACCAGGACGCGCCCGGGAAGCTCATCTCACTGAGGAGCTGACAGTCGGATTAAGCATCCGGCCGCGCACTCGCCGCCTTTCCCCGGCGGGACGGGGCCGCTGCTCTTCCTGCAGCAGTCGGAGACAGTGAATGGATCATGGTTTGTGCGGGGTTGGTGCGCGCGAGCACGCATGGAGCACGCAGGCGCTAGACGAAAATTCTAGTACGCATCCGATCCCACAAAACCGCAGGTCAGGACATGATCAAAGCGCGCCTTGCAGGATTCGAACCTGCGACCGGCGGATTAGAAGCAAGATTTTTTAGTGTCGCGCCGCGCCGTTCGGTGATCTTTCGTACCGCCTCAGTGCGTTTTGTGTGTCAGGCGATGCCTGGTGCTGACGACGCGTGACGGGGCGTACGAGCACGCGCCGAGCACGACCCCCTCTCACGCGATCATTGCATCGTGGCTCCACAGACTGAATCCCCGGTCACAGAGCACCCTGACACTGATATAGATGGCGGTCTCTGTGCTCGGCGCGTGCGGCTGGACGGCATCAGCCCTCCACGGGGGCGATGCTGCTGGCCGTGGTCAGGGTGGCGATCGGCGTCGCACACGAACGGGTCCAGCAAGAGCTTCTCCACCTGGAGGAGCTGTCGCCCGGGCTGCTGGACGAAGCGTCGTGGCCAGCGTGGTATTGCGTCGGCGCTCACTCCCCCGCGCAGACGCCTCCCCCGACTGTGTACGCTGCCGATCCGCTGGAGCTGGGCGTGCACCGTGCCCCCACCCTGACGGCATCGCCACCTCGCCGCTGACGGCGTACGTGCCAAGGGAGCACGACCGCGACCTGGCACCGCGTAGATGTGCACGGCAGATGGTGATTGGCCGGACTTTGATGCGCGAGGGCGCCCCCATGCCGATGATGGTCATTTATGGGTGAGGATCGCAGGTCTGGCCGGGTGTGGATGTGGGCGTGCGGGCTGCTGTTCATGGTGGCCGGCGTATTCGCCTGGATGGGTTTAAGGGATGTGAGGTGGGGTGACGTCGACCCTGCCAGTTTCATGATGTCAGCGCTGTCGCTGGCGGTGTCGATCTGGTCGGGACGGCAGGCGATCCAGGCCAAGCAGGTGACCGACACCGATGTGGACCTGTGGGCACAGAGGCTCGAAAGAGCAGTCGTGACCTCCGAGACCGCACAGCGGATGCAGTTGCTAGGCCGGCAGGACCGCACGATCGATGTGGCTTTCATCCTCACTCCCGCACCCGGCCACAACGTCGGCGAAGCCGCGTCCGAGGGGACGGTGGCGAACGTGGCGGGGTACTTCCGGAAGCTGAGGCCGCAGCGGTTGGTGATCACCGGAGACGCCGGCTCCGGCAAGACGGTGCTCGCGATCGAACTGATACTGGGCCTGCTCACCGACGACGACCGCAGACCCGACGATCCGATCCCAGTCCGCGTGTCCGCCGCGGCCTGGGACGCTCAGACGAGCGTGGACGACTGGCTGGCAGCGCACCTGGTACGCACCTTCGACCTGTCCAAGGCCACCGCGCGGGCCCTGCTGCGGGCCGATCGGGTGCTCCCAGTCATCGACGGCCTGGACGAGATGGACCCCGAACCCGAGCCCGGCTACGGCTCACGCGCGGGCAAGGCACTGCGGGCGCTGAACGCCTACCAGCGCGGGCGCGGGAAGGCCCGGCTGGTACTGACTTGCCGGTCAATCCCCTACGACGCGCTCATCGCCGGCGACACCTGGGCACACGACGCGGCCCGCGTCACCCTCTCGGCTGTCACCGCGGACCAGACATGGACCTTCATCGAGGCAGTCGCCGGCACGCATCAGCGAACGCGCTGGCAGCCGGTGCTGGACGCGCTCACCCAGCCCGGACACCCGCTGGCGGAGGCACTGGCCACACCCTGGCGACTCACCCTGGCCGTCACCGCCTACCAGCAACGATCCGACACCGGGGCCTACCTGCGCGACCCCGCCGAACTGACGCACCTCGCCGACCAGGCCGACACCGCCACAGACCCTGATCAGATCCGCGATCACCTGCTCAGTCTGTTCATTCCCGCCACCATCGCGGCCGCCACCCCGCCAGGCGCGAAGAGCCGCTACCGGCCAGGCCACGTCCACAACTGGCTGGCGGTCCTGGCCCGCTATCTGGACGCCAATATGACCCGGCCCCCGTTGGACGGCCGCACCCTGTCCAGCACCGACCTCGTCCTGCACGAACTGTGGCCGCTGGCGGGGAACCGCTCACGCGTCCTCGGCCTCGGTGTCATCGCGCTCATCACGGCGGTCATGGTGCCGGCGTTCGCACTGGCGATCGGCCACGACGGCATCACGATCGGTGCCATAGCCGCGATAGGCCTAGGGGGTGGCAGCAGCCTCATCGCCTGGTTGGAAGTGTGGCCCCGCCTCACTCACATCGACCTGGCCCAGGTGAAGTCCCCCACCGCAATCGTGGCCGGATACGTGGTCTGCCCCCTGTTCGGGCTCTGGGGCGGAGCCACGACCGGGAACGGAGTGGCCGGTCTCGCCACCGGGCTTGCGGCAGGACTCCTGATCGGATTACTCCTGAGCCTGGCAGGCTCGCTGATGATCCCCGGCTACAAGCCCGTCGCCACCCCCCGTGACATCGTCCGCGACGACCTTGCCAGCGGATCAGCGTTCCTGCTCCTGCTAGGACTGTCCGTGGGGCTGGGAGCGGGCATCGCCAGTGAGCTCAACCCGGGCGGCCTAGACGGGATCGAGGCCGCCGCGACAGCCGGCCCCACCGCGCTGGCCTTGGGGCTCTACATGGTGGCAATAGGCGGTCCAGGAAACGCCGGACTGCGGTACCTGCTCCTAATGCTCAGCATGACGCGGCTGCTGCCGTGGAGGCTGAGCCGTTTTCTGCACTGGTGCTACACCGACACCGGACTGATCCGCATCGCCGGCATCGCCTACCAGTTTCGCCACCGCGAACTCCAGGACTACCTCGCCCGACACCCCCACCCCTGACCAGCTCCACCAAAGCGAGCACCTGGCGAATGAGGCGACCCGAGCAGCCACGCCTTCGCAGGCTTTCCGCCGTGTGGGTGCCGAAATCATGCCTGTGGGTGCCGAATACTGTGTCTCCTCATGCGACCTGGGCGTACTCATGCAGGAGACCGCCGAGCCGGTCTCGCCGGGAGACCTCGATGTCGGCGCCGACCGGGTCGGGTAGCGCCCGTAGCGGGCTGGCCTGCTGCAAGGCCCGGTGCGGACGATGCCCATTGAAGTAGGTCTCGTACTCGGCGAGGACTTTGCACAGGTGGCGTTCGTTCATGATGAGGATCCGGTCGAGT
Source organism: Nonomuraea sp. JJY05 (assembly GCF_043496855.1). Classification (NCBI taxonomy): domain Bacteria; kingdom Bacillati; phylum Actinomycetota; class Actinomycetes; order Streptosporangiales; family Streptosporangiaceae; genus Nonomuraea; species Nonomuraea sp. JJY05. The sequence goes on along the minus strand of NZ_JBIEIS010000051.1, from coordinate 2,877 downwards.
AACTCGCGGCGTACGCTGCCCACCCACCGCTCCATGACCGCGTTCATCCGAGGAGCCCGAGGTGCTGTGAGCACCACACGAATGCCCTCGGACCTGACCACCTCATCGAACAGGGCAGTGAACTTACTGTCCCGGTCTCTGATCAGGAATCGGAAGTCGCCGATCCGATCGCCCAGGTCAAGTATCAGGTTGCGGGCTTGCTGGGCGACCCAGCCGGCGGTTGGGTTCGCCGTGACCCCCAGTACGTGCACCCGCCGGGTGGCGTGCTCGACCACGGTGAAGCAGTACAGCCGCGCGAGCATGACCGTCTCCACGATAAAGAAGTCACAGGCAAGAATCCCGGACGCCTGAGCCTTGAGGAACTGCGCCCAGGTCGGACCACCGCGCCGGGGAGCTGGATCGAAGCCGGCCTTCTTCAAGATCGCCCACACGGTGGCCGGGGACACCTTCCGGCCCAGGCCGGCGATCTGTCCGGCAATGCGCCGATATCCCCAGTCCGGATTCTCGGCGGCCAGGCGCAGCACCAGGGTTCGGATGGTAGGTCGGATCGGTGGCCGCCCCGGCCCGTGCTTAGGGTGGGTCCAACGTCGCTTCACCAGGTCGGCGTGCCAGCGCAAGAGCGTCCGCGGTGTGACGAACAGGTGACATCGGCGACGTCGGGACAGGAGTCGCGCGAGCGCGGAAATGATGGCCCGGTCCGCCCACGACGGCCGGGGAACCGCCACCTGGCGCCGGAGCACAGCCAACTGATGCCGCAACACCAAGATCTCCGCATCCTTGGACGCCTGTGATCGCGCAAGCAGCGCGAACCAGCCAAATGCTCGTAAGACGATCAAGTACAGCAGCCGCAGAGCCACCCTGCGATCCTGCCGGAGCCGAACCATCGAACACAGCAAAACCCCAGATCAAACCCTGTGACGCAATATTCGGCACCCACACGTCGGCCGGGTCGTGGAGAGCCCGGCTCGCCCTCCGATCGCCGACTGACGGTGATGCCGCACCCCCTTCCCGCGGGGCGCTCTGCTCCTTGAGCCGCTGGACGACAGCCGCCAACTCCAGCAAACCTTCGATGCCAATCATCGCAGCTCCAGGCCCTAACAGCTATATAGGTGCACTGTAGAAAGCTGCTTGAACACACCTACCGCTTCTGGAAACAGACCCTCGGCTGGACTCGCCCCAAGCTGCGCGCCACCCGAGCCGCCGACCACTGGACCTGGCTGCTGCTCATCGCTTACACCCAGCTGCGCCTGGGTCGCCGTCTGACCGAGGACCTGCGCCATCCGTGGGAGAAACCGGCCTGGCCGGGTCAGCTCACTCCCGCCCGGGTCCGGCGCGGGTTTCGGAACCTGCGCCCCGCACTCGCCCAACCGGCCGGCGCACCCAAACCCTCCAGGCCCGGCCCCGGACGCCCACCCGGCATCCCCAACCGCCGACCCGCCACCCGCTACGACGTCGGCAAAACCGTCAAACGCGGCCGCACACTCGCAGCACTACAACAATCGGGAGGATAAAGAACAAGATCAGAGCGTGTCTCGTATCCCCGTAATGATCTTCAGCGGCGCAGAGGATACGTCGCGGCTGGCGGACCTGCACGTCTCAACCGCCCTGGATCCCGCGCTGCGGCACGGCCCCGAGGTGGACGACCCGGCACGCGGCCTGTACGAGGTGGAGCACCTCCCGCTGGTGAAGGCGGAGATCACGACCCGGCGCCTGGTGCCGGAGGCCGTGCCCGACTATCCTGCCGAGCACATAGCGGCACTCCCCCGGCTCATTCAGAGGTGACTACATGCGGGCACTGGTCGCGCGCGCCATCGGCGAACCGTCGGACGTCGTCGCGCTGGAGGAACGCCCGATCCCGTCGCCGGGACCAGGCCAGGTGCGGGTCCGGGTGCACGCCGCCCCGGTCAACCCCAACGACCTGCACATCATCCGGGGCCGGTACGGCATCGCGCCGGAGCTACCCGCCGTACTGGGTCAGGAGTGCGTCGGCGTGACCGACGCGGGCCAGCGGGTCATCACGGTCGGGGTGCTGGGCACCTGGCAGGACTACGTGATCGTGGACGCGGGCCGGGCGCTGCCGGTGCCCGGCCACCTGAGCGACTCCACCGCCGCGCAGCTGCTCACCAACCCGCTCACCGCGCACCTGCTGCTCAGCCGCGAGCTGGACGTCCAGCCCGGCGAGTGGATCGTCCAGACGGCCGCCACCTCCACCGTCGGGCGGCTGGTCGTGCAGCTCGCCGCGCACCTGGGCGTCCGCACGGTCAACGTGGTACGGCGGCGCTCGGCCGTCAAGGAGATCCTGGACCTGGGGGGCACGGAGGTGATCTGCACCGAGGACGAGGACCTCGGCGAGCGCCTGGCCGCCATCGGGCCCGTCGCCAAGGCGCTGGACTGCGTCGGCGGGCAGCTCGGCGCCGACGTCTCGCGGGCGCTGGCGCCCGGCGGCACGATGGTCGTCTACGGTGCGCTGTCCACCCACCGGCAGACCGACGCCGACCGGCTCACGATCCCGCTGTTCGCCCGGTCGATGATCTACGAGACGAAGACCGTGCGCGGGTTCTGGCTCTACCGCTGGTTCACCACTTCGACGCCGGACGACATCCTGACCGCGCTGGCGCGGACGTTCGAGCTGGTCGACTCGAGCGTGATGTGCATCCCGGAGGCGCGGCCGTATCCGCTCGCCGCCTACGCGGAGGCGCTGGCGGCCGCCGAGGCCCCCGGTCACGGGGGCAAGCCGCTGCTGGTGCTGCGCGACTAGTGCTGCGTTCCTCAAAGGGTGTAGGTGAACCGTCGGCGTAGCTGCCGTGGTGGCGGTGGTGGGCGTCCCCAGACCCAGGGTTTGGCCTGGGCGTTGAGCTGGGCGGTGGCGATGCGGGT
>NZ_JBIEIS010000050.1:65580-92167 GCF_043496855.1 Nonomuraea sp. JJY05 | reverse complement strand
CTCCACGCTGCTGCTGCAGGAACGGCTGATCGCGCTGATCGGCGAAGACGTCCGCGGTCAGGCGCTGGGCCTGCACGTCACCGGCATGAAGGCGATGCAGGCGGCCGGCGCCACGCTGGCCGGCCTGGTCGCGCAATATCTGCCCGCGGGTGCGGCGATGGCCGTGATGGCGGTGGCCTCGCTCGCTGTCACCGCGCTGCTCAGCCCCGCCCTGCGCCTGTCGTCGAACGGGACCCTGCCGCCCGGACCACACCCGGCCCCTGCGCCGGCACTGGCCGAACGCTCCTGAACCACCCCTGAGAAACAACAATGAGAGGAATAACCGTGGAATCATACGAGGTCACCAAGGTTCTGAACCGACCGCTCAGCCGCGAACTGCTGGCCCGCGACGTGGCCCGCCTGGCCTATGTCGCCAAGGACGGCACACCCCGCAACATCCCGATCATCTTTGCCTGGAACGGCACGGAGATCGTCGTGTGCACCCCGAAGAACTCGCCGAAGCTGGCGGGGCTGCGCGAGAACCCGATGGTCGCCCTGACGATCGACACCGAAGTGCACCCGCCCAAGATCCTGCTCATCCGCGGCCGGGCCGAGCTGGACTTCGTCGATGGCATCCCGGACGAATACCTCCAGACGACCAGTACCTACGAGATGACACCCGAGCAACGGGTCGAGTGGGAGGCGGAGATACGTTCCCTCTACCACGACGGCATGGTCCGGATCGTCGTGACCCCGACCTGGGCGAAGCTGATCGACTTCGAGACCACCCTGCCGAGCGCGGTCGAGGAACTCATCCGCCGGCGAGCCGAACGTCAGTCCGCCTGAGCGCCCGCACGAGAATCCACGCGCGGTTCCGTACGCGTAAACAAGAGCCGACAGATACGCGAAAGGCACAGTCAGTCGTGAGAAAGCTCATAGTCCAGCAGTGGGTCACCGTGGACAACATCGCCGCTGAGGAGGACGGCGGGCTCAGCTTCGTCTCCGCCGAGTCCTTTTCCAAAACCAATGACATAGCGTTCAAGGAACGCGTGATGGGGTTCGTCGACGCGGTCGACACGCTGGTCCTCGGCGCGAACACCTACACCCAGTCCACGGGTTGGGCAACCGCCGAGGACCAGGGCGAATACGGCGAGAAGCTCAACAACCTCACCAAGTTCGTCGCCTCCTCCAAACTGGAAAAGGCGCCCTGGGGAGACTTTCCCGCCGCGACCGTGACGCGCGACCCGGCCGCCACCGTCCGGGAGCTCAAGCAGCAGGGCGGCAAGGACATCTGGCTGTGGGGCAGCTTGACGCTCATGAACTCCCTGCTGAAGGCCGGACTCGTCGACGAGGTCACCCTGCTGGTCTGCCCGGTCTCACGCGGCAAGGGAAGGCGCGTTTTCGAGGATCGGCAGGACCTGAAGCTGATCGAGGCCACCTCGTTCGACAGCGGCGTGGCAGTTCTGCGCTACGAGATCACCAAATAACCGGAACGTTCTACAGCCACCTCATCGCTCAACTCGGGCCTGCGTCTGCCGAACGGGACGCCGCCGCCCAGACCACAACCGACCACTGCGCAAGCAGTGGCCGAACGCCCCTGAACCGACGCTGAGAAACAATGAGAGGAATCACCGTGCACTCGAACCGCGTGACCGGAGGAGTCGATGCTGGGATGACGGCAGAGCGATCGATGCCCACACAGGACGACGTGCTCGGGTATTTCAACACGCTGTCGAACTGGGGACGGTGGGGGGACGACGACGAGCTCGGCACTCTCAACCACATCACCGACGACGTCCGGCTGGCGGCGGCGCGGGCCGTGCGCCACGGCAGGAGCGTGTCGTGCGCGTGGGAGGTCGCCGTGCCGGAGGAGATGGAGCGGTCGACGACGACGTGCCCGTGCGCCGCCGACATGCCGGGTGCCGAGAACATGCCGCTGCCCGGATTCCGCAACGACCGGCACTGGGGCTATTCGAACGAGCGGCTCGGCATCATGTTCCACGGCAACACCGTCACCCACGTCGACTCGCCGTGCCACATCTTCTGGGACGGCACGATGTACAACGGGCGGTCGCACTCGCTGGTCGACGCCACGACGGGATCGGCGTGGGCGTCCGTCACGGCGGCGGCGAACGGGATCATCACGCGCGGTGTCCTGCTGGACATCGCGAGCGCGCGGGATGTGCCGTGGTTGGAACCGGGGCAGGGGGTGTATCCCGACGATCTTGAGGAGGCCGAGCGTCGCCAGGGCGTGCGGGTGCGACCCGGCGATGCGGTACTCCTGCGGACCGGCTATGGTCGCGTCCGGCACGAGACCGGTGCGTCCAGCGGTTTCACGCAGGCTGGCTGGCACGCGTCCTGCCTGCCGTGGCTGCATGAACGGGAGGTCGCGCTGATCGGCGCTGACACCCCCCAGGACGTTCAACCGTCGGGGTACGAAGACGTGTTGATGCCCGTTCACGCCGTGAGCCTCGTCGCGATGGGTCTGTGGATGCTCGACAACTGCGACCTGGAGGCGTGCGCGACGACGGCTGCCGAGCTCGGCCAGTGGGACTTCCAGCTCGCAGTCGCGCCGGTCCGCTTCGCCGGCACGTCCGGCAGCCCGGTCAACCCGATCGCCACATTCTGACCGCGATTCACGAGCCGGTGCGACGCCATGAAGGAGCCGGCCCGCACCTGGAACGCGGTCGTGGTCGATGAGAACACGCCGTGCTGGTCGGGAACCAGGCGGCGGACGAGACGGAGACCGCAGCCGCTCTGATCGGCACCGTGGTGATCGTGCTGGAAGGCCTCCGGCCCGAGCTCCCGCCGCGGCGGCGGCCTGCAGATCCAGCGCTACCTCGACGTCCGCCTCATCTCTCCCCAGCCGCCGGCCATGTCAACACCGCCGTGCAGATGTTGCCGTCGAGCAGACCGGCGCTCGCTCGGGGCGTGGCGCGTTAGGGGAGAACCTGTCGACGCGGAGCACGGCGACCTCGCCCTACAGGTCGAGTGGCGGTTGTTTCATAGGCACCACCTATGAAACAACGCTTTCGGCTGGGCACGTCCAGGGCGAACGCTGTTTCATGAGTCGGTGCAAACGGGTGGCCGTCTGAAACACTCCTATGAAACGATCTCAGGTGTCCGTTCTCAGAAATCATGTCGGATGACCATGCGGTGAGCTGGCTTGCGACAAGTAGATGGAGACGACCAACGCGGTCGTAGCGCGGGCTGTTGCGTCAGCAAGATACGACGTATCTCGATCTCCCAAGGATCATGTCAACGGTCGGTGCCCGTGAGCTGGACTTCGACAGGTATAGCGAGACTGGGTGGGTCAGGATTCTCGGTGATGCTGGCGGACATGGTGCCTCAAATGGTGCTGGCGGGATCACCACAACCGGTCCCACCCACAAGGTCGCCCGCCTGAAAGGCGGTGACCGTGAGTCACCGCCTTGCAGGCACCGCCGGCTTTGGTCTGGACCTGTACACCGGATCGCGGCTAGAAGCCGACACCCGCCCATAAGCGCGGGCTCAAGAGACGGCCGGAAAGTTAGGAGCGAGTGAAGAGCCAGAGCCGTTACTCATATCCCATGGCCGGGATGACCTTGCCGAGTGCTTCTTCGATGAACTCGCGGGTTTCGTCGTCGAATTGGTCGTTGCGGTTCGTCAGCTTGTGCGACTGAAACGTTGAAGGGGTGGCGAAGTCGTCGACGTCGAGCCGTTCGAACAGGGCGCGGCGCTGCCCGGGCCAGTCGGCTGCGAGGTCTTCTGCTTTCACCTCGATGTATCGCCTGCCCGTCAGTCGACCGTGTCCTTCCAGGTGAGCCATCGGTGGTAGACCGGCTTGAGGTAGGCGAGCACGCCGTCGACGGTGGGCGGTGCCCATGGCTGGGCCAGGTGGGATGCGAGTACTGCGACCGGATGGCGCTTGATGTGAACGATGGTGGCTTCGGGGACGAGTTCCCACAGGAAGTCCATGCACAGTAGGTTGAACGGTGTCTTCTCGCACCAGGTCGGCTTGCCCGCGTCCGCGGCTGCTCCGCCGAACATGGTGTCGATCAGGCCCCGCAAGATTCCGAGCAGTTCGCCCCGGTCGCTGAAATACCTGGGAAGTACCCGCCGGCGGCTCGGCGGCTCGAACGGCCCGACAGGCCGGTCGGCGCTCCCGAAGCCTTCCGCGGGCGCAGGTTCGTCGTATGTGTCCGCGATCAGCTGCGGCCAGAGCTGTTGCACCGCGTCGCGGTAGCGCCGCTCGCCGACCAGCTCGGGAACGGTTTTGCCGCGATCGTCGCGCCGGCCGGGCACTCGTACGGTGAGGAAGTCGCTCAGCCGGTGCAGGGCGTCCTCACCGACGGTGGGGTCGTATCGATCGGTGAGCGCGTCGGCCAGGTCCCGCAGGCCGCCCGGGTCGATGAGGAACTTGGTCTCCATGGGAATCCGATGGATCAGCGGATGTTCGCCGATGATGTCGGCGATCCGTGACGTTCCCGAACGACCCGTACCTGCCACGAAAATCGGTGAGGGGGAAGGCATGGCGAGCAGTCAAACTCTCAGCCCGGCGCCTGTGCAAGCCCTTTATCCCCGTCATCCGCTGCTACGGGCCGGACCCGGCCCTCACCGCCAGGGCTGGCCTGGGCGTGCACCCGCCGCGCGAGTGCGCCGCATCCTCACACGCTGATGCACTGATCTCGGCAGATCCGCACGCGCAGCGCATAAAGGAGCACTGCCATCGACACACACAGCGTGACCGTGAGCCGGCGCGACAAGGCCGACCCCTCCTAGGGCGCGTATTGGGTCGTGATCAACTGGTGGTCCGGGTGAGGTCCTTGACCCAGATCATTGAGGCGCGCAGATGGAGGCCGGCGAGGTAGCTGCCCGGGGTCTTGTCGTATCGAGTGGCGACGCCTCGCCAGGCCTTGAGCTTGTTGATCAGGCGCTCGACGGTGTTCCTCTCCTTGTAGAGGCCAGCGTCGTGGCTGACAGGCCGACCGCCCGCGCAGCCCTTCTTCTTCCGGTTGGCGGCCTGGTCTCTCTTCTGCGGGATCACTGCCTTGATACCGCGTCTGCGCAGGTGGGCCCGGTTACCGCGGGAGGAGTAGGCCTTGTCGGCGGCGACCGCGTCCGGCCGGGTGCGGGGGCGGCCGACGGGGGCGGCCGACGGGGGCGCGGACCCGTATCTTCCCCAGCACGGGGATGAACTGCGGGCTGTCGGCGGCCTGGCCTGCGGTCAGCACGAACGCCAGTGGGCGGCACTTGCGGTCGGCGGCCAGATGAACCTTACTGGTCTGCCCGCCCCTGGAGCGTCCCAGCAGGGCGGCCTTCAGCCGGAGTTTTCGCCGGCGCCGGATGCGTCGTCGCGCCTCCCGCTCGGGATCGATCTCGGCGTCCTGTCCGTCTTGTTCTTCGCCACTGCCCCCTTTGACCTGGCCTTCTCCGCCTCGGCAGCTGCCTTCTCCAGTACGCCGAGGATGTCCTCGCCCAGGTGCATCCCGGCCGCGTCGTGGTGAGCACGCGCGGTGGTGGAGTCGATGCCGACCAGGGACAGGTCCACATCACCCCGCTTCGCAGCTTCCGCGATCAGGCCCTCCAGCAGGGCCTCGAAGACGCCGGCGTCACGCCATTGCCGGAAGCGGTTGTGGACGGTCGACCAGGCACCGAACTCCTGCGGCATCTCCCGCCACTGTCCGCCGGTCCTGAACCGCCAGATCACACCTTCGAACTGCTGCCGTAACCGCTCGGGATACGGGCCGTACTCGCCGATCGGCAGGTACGGCCCGATGAACTCCCACTCCGCGTCCGACAGTTGCACTCGCGTCACGCAACAAGACCTACCGGTCCAGGCCTCACCATGAGGGCGAATCGACAGATTGATCACGACCCAATACGCGCCCTAGGAATGTCCTGAAGATCTTGGCGGTCTGGCCAGGCGGAGTTTCGGGATTCAGACTCGGGTCATGATGGGCCGTCGGAGGGCGCCGGCCGGGCCCGAGGTATGGGCCGTATGCCGGGACATGATTCCGGCCGGGAGCGTGTTCGCATTCCTGGCCGAACACCGGCGGGCGTTGTTCCCGCCGGAGGCGTTTGCGGACATGTACGCGCCGGTCAACGGGCGTCCGTCAGTGCCGCCCAGCCTGCTGGCGACGGTGGTGGTGCTGCAGGCGCTGCATGGATTATCCGATGAGGAGGCGGTGGCCGCGCTGCGGTTCGATCTGCGGTGGAAGGCCGCCTGCGGGCTGGGCCTGTATGACCAGGGCTTCGATCCGTCGCTGCTGACCTACTTCCGGCGTCGGCTGGCCCGCTCACCGGACCCGGACCGGATCTTTCAGGCCGCCCGCACCGTGGTGGAACAGACCGGGGTACTGGCGGGCCGGACGCGACGGGCGCTGGATTCGGCGGTGCTGCTGGACGCGGTCGCCACCCAGGACACCATCACCCAGCTGATCGCCGCGATCCGCCGGGGGGCCCGCCAGGTGCCCGGCGCGAGCGTGTTGGTCGCGGCGCACTGTCACGCCCACGACTACACCGACCTCGGCAAACCGAAGATCGCCTGGGACGATGAGCAAGCTAAGAACGCCCTGGTGAGCGGCCTGGTGACGGATGCGCTCACCCTGCTGGACCAACTGGCCGGCCAGGACCTGGACGAGCCGGCCGCAGGCGCGGTCGGTCTGCTGGCTTTGATCGCCGGCCAAGACGTCGAGCCCGCCGACGCCTCCGACGGCACCGATGGACGGTGGCGGATCGCCCGCCGCACCGCCCGCCGCACCGCCCCCGACCGGATCATCTCCACCGTCGATGCGCAGGCCCGCCACATCCACAAGAGCGGCCGGCAGCGTGACGACGGCTACAAGGCTCACCTGGCCGTCGAGCCGGAGACCGGACTGTTCACCGCCGTCGCATTACGCCCCGGTGCCGGCGCCGCCCATCACGAGGCCGCTGTTACCCCTGGCCTGCTCGCCGCCGAGCGCGGAGTGCTGCAGATTCTGGCCGATGCCGCCTACGCCGCCGCCGAGTTGCGCGCCACTCTCACCGACGCCGGGCACCGGCTGCTGATCAAGCCACCCGCGCTCAAGCCCGCCGTGCCGGGCGGGTTCACCCTGGACGACTTCGTCATCGACACCGGCGTCGGCACGGTCACCTACCCCGCTGGGCACACCATCCCGCTTGCCGCGACCGGGGGCCTCTACCAGCAGCGCCGTGCCACCTTCACCGGGCTGTGCGCCGCTTGCCCTCTGCGTGATCGGTGCACCACCGCTAAGACCGGCCGTGTGGTGACGATCCGCCCGCACCATGATCTGCAGGCCGCCGCTCGCCACCAGGCCGCCACCGATCCCGCCTGGCAGGAGGACTACCGGCGCTGGCGGCCCATGGTCGAACGCGCCGTGGCTTGGCTGGTCGCCCGCGGCAACCGGCGCCTGCGCTACCGCGGCGCCTACGCCAACGACCGCTGGCTCCACCACCGCGCCGCCGCTCTCAACCTCCGCCGCCTGATCAACCTCGGACTCACCCACACCAGCGGCATCTGGACTCTCAAACCGATCACTACATAGCAACAGGGTGAGCCAGCTCATGCCGACCCACCCATCAAGATCTTCAGGACATTCCTAGGACGACGGTGGTTTCTGAGAGCGACTCTTCTTGCACTCTCATGCTCCATCGATGAGTCTGAGCTTGAGTTCTTGGTCGGTGGCGAGGGTGAGGAGTTCGTCGTCGTGGCTGATGAGGAGTACGACGACGCCTTCGCCGGCGAGATCGCGCATGACCTGAGTGATGGAGTGCAGGTGGCGGCGGTCGACGCCGGAGCTGGGTTCGTCGAACACGACGATCCGGCGGGCACTGAGCCGCGCCGCCGCGACGACGAGGCGTTGCTGCTGGCCGCCGGAGAGGGACAGCGGGTGGCGGCTGCTGAGGGGTTCGAGGTCGAGGTCGCGTAGGAGGGCGCGGGAGCGCTCGTCTTCCGGCGCAGCATCTCCGGATGCGTCGAGCCGGAGTTCGGCGCCGACGCTATCGGTGAACAGCTGCCGTTGCACGTCCTGCATGACGATGGCGCTGACGCGCTGGCGGTGCGTGCGGCTGAGCCGGCGCCCGTCAAGGAGCACCTCGCCGTCGTGACGTTGCAGTCCGGTGAGGATGCGCGCGAGGGTGCTCTTGCCGGCGCCGTTCGGGCCGGTGACCGCGGTGACCGTTCCGGCGGGCAGGTAGGCTTCCCGGATGTCGAGCACGCGGCGGCCGTGGAAAGCGCAGCGGACGTCGCGCAGGGTCACACCGGCCCCTGCGTTCGCGAGGACTCCCGCTGAGGGGGTGTCGCCGTCGATGCTGGGCCCGTGCGCACAGGCACGGGGAGGCACCGGGCGAGGGACCGGGGCGAGACTGCGGAGTCCTTCCGCGGAGAGAGTGTCGTCGTCGAGGGCGGCGAACTCCTCGCCCCGCCATACCGCGTCGACGCGGCCCGCGCGCAGGGCGACGACCCGGTCGGCGATGCCGCGCAGGAAATGCAGGCGGTGCTCGGCGATGACGATGGTCGCTCCGTCGGCGCGGAGCCGGGCGAGCGTGGCGGTGAAGCGTTCGATCGCGGCGGCCGACAGGTTCGAGGTGGGCTCGTCGAACAGCAGCACGGGCGGGCGGTGGGCGGCCGCGGCGGCACAGGCGACCTGTTGCTGCTGGCCGCCGGACAGCTCCTGCAGCCGCCGGTCGGTGAGGCCACGCAGGCGATGTTCGTCGATGACGGTGGTGACGCGTTCTCTGATGCGTTCGGGGGGCTCGCCGAAGTTCTCCAGTGCGAAGGCGAGCTCGGCCTCGGCCTCGTCGGTGAAGAACTGGCGGCGGGGATGCTGGAGCACGGTGCCGGTACGGCGGCCGAGCCGATCGAGCGACAGGTCGGCGACGGCCTGTCCGTCGAGGTGCACGGTGCCCTCGAGCCGGCCCTCGTGGAAGTGAGGGATGAGGCCGTTCATGAGCCGGAGGGCGGTGCTCTTGCCGGATCCGCTGGGCCCGCACAGCACGACCGTCTCCCCGGGCCGCACGTGCAGGGTGAGACCGTCGAGGGTGGGGGCGTCGGCGCCGGAGTAGGTCCAGCGCACCCCGTCGATCCGGATCACCACAGCACCGTTGCCGTGGCCAGCGCAGCCACGACGAGCACGGCGGCGAGGTCGGCGACGCCCAGGCGTGGCGGGTGCATGGCGGTGGGACGCGTGGCCGAGCCGAGCCCGCGCAGCAGGGCCGCGGCGGACAGATCGTCGGCCACGCGCAGGCTCGAGGCGATGAGCGGAACCGTGAAGCGCTCGATGCTCAGCACCGGGTGGCGCAGCATGCCGCCCCATCCGCCGATCCCGCGCAGCCGCATGGCGTCGTACACGGCGCGGGCCTCGGCGATGATCGTCGGCAGGAAGCGCAACATCACGGCCGCGGACACGGTGATGGCCCGGGGCACACGCGCGGCACGTAGCGCGGCGGTGAGCTCGGTGGGCGAGGTCGTGGACATCAGGTGCAGGGCGATGCCGCCGATGGCGACGAAGCGGACCAGGTACGCGGCCATGGTGGCGACGACGCCGACGGCGGGATGCGGCATGGCCACCGGCAGGAGATAGGCGACGGCCGCGACGCCGGAGGCGCCGATCGGCAGGGCGATGGCGCGGACCCAGGCGCCTTCGTTGAGCGCGAGCAGCACCCCGAGGACAAGAGCCGCGGGGATGAACGACGCTCCGTCCGGCGCCATGACGACCAGGCTCGCCGCGAGCACGAGCAGCGCCTTCGTCCGCGGGTCCAGCCGGAGCGCCGGGCGGGAGCGGGGCGCCGCGGCGGCTCCCTCCCGCACCGCCACCGGGGTGGTGGTCACGCCAGTCCTGCCTTCTCGAAGTGCTTGCGCATCAGCCGCAGACCGAGGAGCCCGCCGAGCAGGCCGAAGACGATCGTGGCCACATCGAACGCGAGCAGCACCGCCGGGGAGAGTAGCGCCTGCATCTGGCTTACGTAGTCGGCTCCCATCATCTGCATCGAGGGGCCGGAGAAGTAGGCTTCACGGTCATAGAAGATCGGCATCATCGGGCCGACGTACCAGGCGGAGTAGACGGCGTAGGCGAGCACGCTCAGGCGGCGGGAGCGGTACCGGCCCGCCCAGACGATCGCCTCAGCGACCAGCGCGCAGCCGAGGCTGATCAGGAAGCTGATCAGCGGATGCCCGGTGAGCATGAGGATCCCCGCGGTGACGATCGCGAAGATCGTGACCATGCCCGCGTGGTTCACGCGGGTGAGGAAGAGCATGAACGGGATCCCTCCCGCCACGATGCTCGCGACGAGGGCGACCAGCATGACGGCCGGGTTGAGGAAGCCGAACATGTTGATCCCGAACACGACGACGAGGTAGAGGGCGCCGAAGACGCCGATGTTGATGAGGTCCTTCGGGCTCATGCGCACGTCGAGGCGGCGCTGAGCCGGGATGCTCGTGGTCACGCGGTTCCCTTCGAGGCGAGTTGCCAGCCGCGGGCGCGCAGGCGCTCGGTCCAAAAGCGCGCGTACGTGCTCCCGGCGGCGAGCAGGGCGTCGTGGTCGCCCTGCTCGGTGATCCGTCCCCGGTCGAGGACGAGGATGCGGTCGGCGGCGACCACGGTGGACAGGCGGTGGGCGACGACGATGACGGTGCGGTCGCGGGCGAGCTCGGCGATCGCGTCGGCGACGGCGGCCTCGTTGGCCGGGTCGAGTGCGGCGGTAGCTTCATCCAGCAGCACGATGGGGGCGTCCTTGAGCAGGGCGCGGGCGATCGAGACGCGCTGCTTCTCCCCTCCGGACAGGGTGGATCCGGCCTCGCCGACGCGGGTGTGCCAGCCGTCGGACAGGCGTTCGATGACCTCGTCGAGCCGGGCGATGCGGGCCACCCGGTCGAGGTCGGCGTCGCTCGCGTCCGGGGCGGCCATGCGGAGGTTGTCGGCGATCGTGCCCTCGAACAGGTAGACGTCCTGGAACACCTGGGCCGTCAGCCGCGAGACCCCGGCGCTGCCGAGCTCTCGGACATCTTGGCCGCCGATGCGGACCGCGCCTGCGTCGACGTCGAAGAAGCGGCTGATGAGCTTGAGCAGGGTGCTCTTGCCCGAGCCGGACGGGCCGACGATGGCGGTGAAGCTGCCGGCGGGGATCTCCGCGTCGATGCCGTCGATCACGGTGGGGCCGTCGTCGTAGCCGAAGCGCACGCCGCGCAGTTCGATGCCGGCGCCGGCCGGTTCGGCGGGCTGGGCCGGCTCGGGCAGCGGCGGCACGGCAAGCAGCCGCCGTACCCGGCCGATGGCATCGGCGTTGACCTGTACGAGGCCGGCCAGCTCCCCGAGCTGCGAGATCGGCTCCAGCATGCGCAGAGTGATGATGAGCACGCCTATCGTGACCGCGAGAGCGATCGTGCCGTTCACCGTCAGGGCGACCGTGAGCGCGATGACGGCCGTGACGACGAGTTGCAGGGTACCGAAGAACGCGATCATCCCCCAGGCGCCGCGGATGGTCAGGCGCGATTGGGACCCCTGCTGGCGGACCAGGGACTCCTCAAGCGTGCCGAGCTCGGGCCGGTCGAGAACGCCGTAGGCGCGCAGGGTCGGCTGCTGGCGGGCGTACTCGACGATGCGGGACGCGCTCACGCCGATGTCGTGCTCGTAGTCGTCGTCGTTACGGCGCACGATCACCATGAGCAGCCGCAGCGCCAGCGCACACAGCGCCGCTCCAGTGGCGAAGGCGACGCCGATCCGCCAGTCGAGCAGGAAGCTGCCGACGATCATGGTGGCCGGGGCGGTCAGGCCGGCGGTGACGTGACGCAGCAGGTGTGCCGGGATGTTGGCGACATCCATGGTGCCCTTGCCGAGCATCCGCCCGATAGGTCCGGTCCGGTCGGCGCGGAACCAGCCGATCGGCAGCGTCGCGAGGTGGTTGCCGATCCGCTCGTGGAAGCTAGTGAGCACGTCCGTGCCGACGAGGTAGCCCAGCGACGTGCTCCAGGCCAGTAGCACGTGGTGAGCGGCGACCGCGGCGGCGATCGCCCCGAGCCAGAGCCAGAGGCGGCCCCAGTCGACGGGCGGGCTGGTGAGGGTCGCGACCAGCGGGACCACGAACAAGAAGCCCAGTCCCTGCAGCACTCCCTGCCCGGCCTGGGCGGCGAGCATGATGCGCAGATGCCGGCGGCCGGGCTGATCAAGCAGCTCGAACAGGTATCGGATCATGGCGATCATCAGTGCGCCTCCACCCTGTCCACGGCGTCCGTCCGCGCCTGCTGGTCGTGCTGCCACAGCTGCGCGTAGAGTCCCTGGCTGGCCAGCAGCTCCTCGTGCCGGCCCTGTTCCACTACGCGGCCCGCGTCGAGCACGATGATCCGGTCGGCGTTGCGAATGGTGCTCAACCGGTGCGCGATCACCAGCACGGTACGGTCCCGCGCGACCTCGCTGAGCGCGTCCTGGATGCGCGCCTCGTTCTCCGGATCAGCGCTCGCCGTCGCCTCGTCAAGCACCAGCACCGGCCGGTCGGCCAGGATCGCCCGTGCGATGCATACCCGCTGCCGCTCACCTCCGGACAACTCCGCGTCCTCGCCGACCACGGAGTCCAGCCCGCGCGGCAGATCCTGGAGCCGCTCCAGGATCTGCGCCTTGCCGGCCGCCGCGCGGACGGCCTCGTCATCGGCGTCCGGGCGCGCGAGGCGGATGTTGTCCCGGATGCTCATGCGCAGCAGTGCCGAGTCTTGGAACACGAAGGCCACGTGCCGGTACAGCTCGGCGGGATCGATGCTGCGCAGATCGACGCCGTACAGCTCCACCGAGCCCTGCTGTGGGTCGTCGAATCGGGGAAGCAGTTTGGCCAGGGTGGACTTGCCGGACCCGGACGGGCCGACGAGCGCGGTCACCGTGCCCCGTTCGAGCTCCAGGTCGACGCCGTCCAGCGCGACCGTGTCGCCATAGGCGAACCCGACTTCGCGCATCCGGACCACCGGACCGGGAGCGTCCGCGTCCGGCAGGACCGGATCCACTGGCACGGGCAGCTCCGGGGCAGCCAGCACCTCACGGATGCCGCGAGCCACACTCAGCGCGGTGACCAGCGGATGGATCGACATCATGACCGTCATCAGACCCGCGGTCGTGACTGTCCCGAACACCAGGAACGCGATGAAGCTCGCCAGCGGCAACTGGCCCGCGGCGGTGAGTATGCCTCCCGCGCTCGCCAGGACGACCAGCACGCTGGGCGGCGAGAGGAGGATCTCTGCGATGACGCTGGCGACGGTCGTCGACTTTGCCCAGGCCAGGAAGAAGTGGGCGAAGCTTCGCGACACTTCCTGGAACCGGCGGCTGGCCATGCCTGGGGTCCCGAACGCCTTGACGACCGCGATCCCGTTGACGAACTCGACCGCGGCGCCGCTCAGCCTGGTCAGCCACGCCATGAACTCCGGATACTTCGTCCCCGCGCCGGCCATCGCCCGCTGGTACACGATCAGGCCGACGACCAGCGGAAGCAGACTCACCAACGCCATCCGCCAGTCGACGACGAGCAGATACGCGATGGCGACCACGGGCGGGACCGCGGCGGCCGTGATCTCCACCACGGAGTGGGCGATGAGCTGATGAAGCGCGGCGACGTCGTCCTCGACCGTCTTCTTCACAGTGCCGGAGTTGCGGTCGGTGAACCAGCCGAGGGGGAGCCTGCGCAGCTTACCGAGCAGTTCCCGGCGGATGCGGAACGACACCCGGATATCCGCCAGGTGCGTCAGCACCCCCGCGCCGAAGGTGCCGAGCTGCTTGACGGCCAGGGCGACGAGCGCGACGACGATGATCGGCCACACCTCCGTGTCGCCCTTCAGCACCCGGCGGCTGATCTCGACGACCGCCACCAACGGCGCCATTCCCGCGAACGCGCTGACACCGGTGAGGATGCCGCACCCGATGAGGGTGGCACGGGCTGGAGCCAGCACCGAAGGAGCCCGCTGCGCCGATGGGAGCGAGGATATGGACATGCAGCACCCTTCACAACAGAACGGCCGGAGTAAATACCAAAACGATAATGATTTTCACTTCTGTCTGCGGACACTAGCGTACTAAGTACGCACCGGCAAGGGGTGAGCGTCCGCGCTCCGAACGAGCACGAGAGAGATCACCACAGCGGCGAGCGCGGCGCCCGCGGCCACCAGACACGTCACACCCAGCGCCCCGGTGAGGGCCTCCCGGGCGGCCTGCCGCGCCGGCTCGCTCACCAGATCGAACCGACCCGCCGCCACGGCGGCCCCATGCTCCGGCAACTCGGCACCGATCCGCGAAGTGAAGATCGCGCCGAAGGTGGCGACGCCCGCGGCCGTGCCGAGCGGGAAGAAAGTGTTCGACAGGCCGGACGCCATCCCGGCACGCTCGGCGGGCACCAGGTCGAGCGTCACGCCCAGCAGCGGCGGGAAGGCCAGCGCCCCGCCGACGCCGAGCAGGATCAGCCCCGGCAGGGCGACCAGCCAGGAACTGTCGGCCCGGATCCCTGCCATCAACACGAAGGCCAGCGCCACCAGGGAGAACCCCGCCGCCATCAGCCGCGAGGCCGGGACGCGCCGTGCCAGGCGCCCCGCCATCGGGGCAACGATGAGGATCGGCAACGTCATAGCCAGCAGTCGCAGTCCCGTTTCCAGCGGCGAATGGCCGAGCATGCCCTGCAGCCACAGGATCAAGAAGGGCAGGATGCCGAAGCTGGTAACCCTGGCCAGGAAGGTCAGCAGCACCGCACCGGTGAAGGACGGGATGCGGAACAACCGCACATCGAGGACCGCGTGCGGGCGGCGCGCCTCCACCGTCACGAAGGCGGCCAGCAGCAGAGCCCCAGCCCCCAGCGCGGCCAGCACCCACGGCGAATCCCAGCCCCCCTCCGGCCCGGCGATGAGGGCGTAGTTGAGCGAGAAGAGCATGCTGACGGCGAGCACCGCGCCAGCCACGTCGATCCTTCCCACCGGCGCCTCCCTGACCGGTTCACGCAGCCGTACCAGCCCGCCGATCACCAGGACGAGCCCTACCGGCACGTTGATCCAGAAGATCCACCGCCAACCGAGCGTGTCAGTCAGGACGCCCCCAGCCAGCGGGCCGAGCCCGGCGGCCGCAGCACCGGCGGCCGAGAAAGCGCCGATTGCGCCCTGGCGCGCCCGGCCGGGCGGGTAGGCCCCGGCGAGCAACGCCATGGCGGTGCCCATGACCATGGCGCCGCCCACCCCTTGGGCGATGCGGAAGGCCACCAGGGCGGCCGGGCTCCAGGCCAGCCCGCAGGCCGCGGAGGCGGCGGTGAACAGGAACACCCCGGCAGTGAAAATCGCCCGGCGGCCGACGCGGTCGGAGATCGAACCGGCGATGAGCAGCAGGGCGGAGAAGGCGAGGCTGTAACCGTTGATCACCCACTGAAGGCCGTCCAGCCGGGCGGACAACTCAGTGGCGATCTGCGGGAGCGCCACGTTGACGATCGTGATGTCGAGGGTGAGGAGCACCGCAGCCAGGCAGACGAGGGCCAGGGTCCACCCGGCCCGTCGGGACTCAGTCATGCGTACAAAGTACACACAAGTAAGGCAAACCTAAATAGCCTGATCGAAGGTGGGTGAATCAGCGCTGAGCCAGTACCCCGACGAAGGCGCGCAGGCTGTTCAAAAACGCGGCCTGATGATCGAAAGCACGAACCGCATGCAACGCCCGCGCCGGATCGTCGACCCCCTTGACGAGAAGTTCTTCCCGTGCGGCCCGCCGCTCCGGCGCGACGGACGGCAGGTAGGACAGGTGGCCCAGGACAAACCACCACAGAGCCGCATAGGCATCCGTCGCCCGGTCGTCGTCCAGCCCGAGCTCACCGAAGCGCTCCAGAGTCCAGGAGAACAAGGTCGCGGCACGCGGGGCGAACAGCTCGCCCTGGCGCAGGATCTCCACCACCCACACGTGCCGGGCGAGGTAGGCATCCACCGCGGCGAAAGCCGTCACGATCCGCTCCTGTGGTGTGCCATCCTCACCGGGAAGCGGCGGCAACCCCTGGGCCACGTCCTCCAGCAAGGCGAGGATCAGCTCGCGCTTGTCCTTGACGTGCCGGTACAGGGCCATCGGTGTGGCACCGAGCTCGGCCGCGACCCGGCGGATGGTCAGTCCGCCCACCCCTTCGGACTCGGCCACCCGCCGCCCCGCGGCCACGACCACCCCCCGGGTGAGGAACTGCCGACGTCCGCTGGTGGCCACGGCACCACTGTAGAGCCACCTCCACGGAGCCCGAAGACACGATGGCGCAGAGGTTGGCCGGATCCGCCGCGCGCCGGCACGCGGCGGTATGGCTAGCGCACGGCCACGAGGACCACGTCGTCCCCCGTCTGCCAGACGGTGCCGATCTCGCGGAATCCTGCCTCGTGCAGCAGCTCGGTGTGTTCGCGCACCGAGAGATGGTGGTCCTGTCCGCCCTCGCCGATCTTTCTGGTCCGCTCGGAGAGAAGATCGGCCAGCGCGGGGTCCGCCTCGACGGCCCGCCACCAGGAGCCCCAGTCCTCGTTGTCGAGCCTGGAGCGGCCTCTCCTGACCACAGCGGCCAGCTCGGCGATCGAAGGCTGTTCGTCGTAGAGGTTGTCGGCGTTGACGAAGACCGCGCCGGGGCGCATCACGTGAGCGAGTTGCCGGTACAGCCCGGCGAGGAGGCTCGCGGGGAAATAGTGCAGGGCGGTCGTGGACATCGCGGCATCCAGCTTCCGGTCCAGGCCAAGCAGGTCCGTCCAGCCCGGAAGGCGCAGATCGGCCTCCACGAACCTGGTGACATGCCGATACCCGCTTCTCGCCAGTGCCAGCAGGAGCGGATCCATGTCCATGCCGATGATCTCGGCCGCGGGCAGGCGTTCGGCGATGCGCGCCGACAGCGAACCGGGACCGCAGCCCAGATCCACGATGAGCGGCTCGGCCACAGTGGAGGTGGCCTGGGCCAGCACGTCGCCGATCACGGCGAATCGCTCCTCACGATGGGCGATGTAGCGCTCTTGCTGAGCGTCCCACCGCGCCAGCCACTTCCGCGCTGATAGCTGGTCCATTTCAGTCCTTTCGTAAGCGGTGTACGGCTTGCGCCAGTAGAAAGAAGGTGACGAGGGTCAGCACGACCGTGGCGCCGGACGCCGGCCGTACGTGAGGGAGGCATGGTAGCTGACCTCCAGCCCCGCCCAGGCGGCGATGGCCGCCACGGAGGCGGCGAGCGGGACGATCAAGGGCAGCCGGTCGCTCAACAGCCGGGCGGTGGCGGCGGGCACGATGAGCAGAGCGATCACCAGCAGAGTGCCGACCGCCCTCGCCGCGGCGATGACGACCAGCGCGACCACCACGTTGAACAGCAGATCCAGCAGTCGTGACCGGTAGCCCTGCGCGCGGGCCGTCACCGGGTCGAAGGCCATGAGCACCAGCGGCCGCCAGCAGACGACGAGAACGGTCAGCACGATCGCGGCGAGCACGGCGGTCTCCACCAGCTGCGTGGCGCTGCAGAATGGCGGACTTGATGATTCCCCTCACCTCTTCCGACCCGCACCGCCTGGGACGGTACTGGCTGGTCGGCCGCCTCGGCGCGGGCGGTCAGGGCGTCGTCTACGAGGCGTACGGCGAGCCGGGCGAGCGGGTCGCGATCAAGATGCCCAGGTCCGAGGGCGCGCAGGCCCGGGCCAGGCTGGCCAAGGAGGCGGCGGCGGCCCAGCGGGTGGCCTCCTTCTGCACCGCTAAGGTGATCGAGGCGCAGGTCGAGGCGGCCCCGCTGTACATCGTCAGCGAGTACGTCCCCGGCCGCAGCCTGCGGCAAGGTCGTGGCCGAGTCGGGCCCCTACCAGGGCGACCGGCTGCGCCGCCTGGCCGTCGGCGTGGCGACCGCGCTGACCGCCATCCACCAGGCCGGCATCGTCCACCGCGACCTCAAGCCGGACAACATCATCCTCAGCCCCGACGGCCCCCGGGTGATCGACTTCGGCGTCGCCAGAGAGGCCGGGCCCACCACGATCGGTCCGATCATGGGCTCGCCGAACTACATGCCGCCGGAGGTGTTCGACGGGCGCGCCGTGACCGAGGCGGCCGACCTGTGGGCGTGGGGCCTGGTCGTGCTGTTCGCGGCCAGGGGGGGCTGACGCGATCGAGCCCGGCGACCCGATGGTGGTCATCGGGCGGCTGCTCGACTTCAACCCGGACGTGGCCGGGCTGCCCGAACCGCTCGGCTCCCTCGTGGCGGCCGCCCTGTCCGGGAACGCCGCCGACCGGCCGGCCGCCAAGGAGGTGCTGTGGCGGATGATCTACGAACGAGATTCTCACCCCCAACATTGAGGACCTCGATCTGGCCTTCTGCCCCGCCCCCCGTCCGCTCCAAGGGCGGCACCATCGAGTACGTGCACGGGGCCACCACCGGACGCGGCCGCTTGTCCTACCTCCGCGCCGAGTACCTGTTCAAGACCGCCACTGCCGAGCTCGACCCGCACCGCGAGGGCTGGACGCTGCACCAGCTTCGCCACAGCGCTCCAGCACCTGTCCAGCCTCGGCCGCTACGTCCGCCTGGGGGAGGAGACCTCCGCCCGGCCTCACCGCCGAGCACCACGCCGCCGCCCGACGACGCAGGCGCTGAGACCAAGCGCCGCCAGCACGCGGTGTGTTTCTGGCGTACTCCGGCAGCACCCTTTGGTGGGTTGTTCGACGGAGGGGCTCGGCTGGGGTTAAGACGCACGGGCGAAGCCCGTTCCTTCTCGAGATGTTTGCGGGAGCGGTTGGCACAAACGCCCGCTCCCGCCTCCTAAGAAATCTACTAAGTAAAGGCCGCGGGATAAGAGAAAATCACACTTCAAGAATCGCAAGGGCACGGGCTTCGCCCGTACGTCATTCAAGACCAAGGGCTTGCCTGGGCAGCCGACCGGACGGCGGTTGTCCGAGCCCGCCACCCAGTTCAAGCAGAGGTGAGACGCGGGCGGGCAGATGGTGCCACCCGGCTGCGTCAAGCCGCCCTGCGCGGTGCGGATCTGGGCTATTGCTTGTGTGCTCGGATCACCGGGCAGGGCCACATGACGGCGGCGGCCAGTATTTGGGCAATGGTGTTGGGGTCGATTGGAGGCTGATCGGACGAGCTTGTCACCGGTCATTTCCCGATTCAGCAAGCGGCCGCGGGCCGGGCGGTAGGGCCGTCTGGGCTGAGGATGGGAATGCGGTTTGCCCGCCCCCGGGCCTCTTGGAGGTCGGGCGCGGGGGAGTGCGGTCGCCGATGGTGCCCGGCCCAGAGACGCACGCGGACGCACGGCAGAGGCCCGGAGCCCACGCCGTCATAGAGCGGGCGACCCGAGCGAGCACATCATCGTGCAGGTGTTGAAGCGGAAACCGCAGGCATCGACCGGCGTGAGGATGTTGCGCTCCCGGTCGGCTCGGGATGCCCGGAATCGCGCGCTGTGGTGGGGGCATGGCCTTGGCAGTACCCGTTGGCGACGATCAGCCGTCCTCGGGTGGTGGTGTAGGCAGCGGGGTGCGTGGCGGGGGTCACGCCTTGGCATGTTGGGCAGATGTCTGGCTGGTCGGCTGTCATGAACGCCCTTTCACAGACGTGGAGTGAAACGGTGAGGGACACGCTCTGGATCCACGGCTTCTGTCCAAGCAACGATAGCCGGGTGTCCCGCTGGACAACTCGCCGGGTCTTCGTTCGGCGGGTTGTCCGGGGGAGCCCCTGGCGACCCTCGCTCAGCGCCCGCTGCGGCGTTCGCTGCCGGATGTGGACGCGTGGGCTGCCGTTTCTGCAGGTCGGCACAGCGTGAAAGGCTCGACGCCGGGGAGATAGCGCAACCATTCAGCGGCGGTGAGTGTACGGCCCGCGCGTGCGCATACGGCCGCGGCCACGTGTCGCTCGTTCACGTCGAGTACGCGCACGGTGCCGTCGAGGGCGGCGGTGTGGAGTTTCGTGCCGTCTTGCGAGAACACCACCCACCCGTCGCCGATCTCGTCCAGGTTCTGTTTGCCGTCGAAGACGAGGCCCAGTGGTTGCCGGTTCGGCACGTCCCACAATCGCACGCGCAGGCCTTTCTCGTACGAGGCGATCGTGTGCCCGTCGGGTGACCAGGCGAGCAGGGCGGCGCGGCTGTCGGGCACCGCGGGGAACTGGGCGATCGGGGTCCTGACGTCGCTGTCCCATAAGGTGAGCCGGTCGGGACCGGCGAAGGCCACCTGACGGCCGTCCGGGCTGAAGGCGAAGGGGCCGTCGAGCCGGCCGGCCCCTGTCGCGGGAGGGCGGGTGGCGCCGGTCGCGGGGTTGATGAGCTGGAACGGCTTTCCGGTCACCAGCAGCCGTCCGTCGGGACGGAAGGTGAGGTGACGCGCGCCGCGTCCGGTCGTCGCCCGTATGGCTCTTTGTTCGAGGTCCCACAGCTCGATGTGGCCGGGCTCTCCTTCGCGTGACACGGCCAGGGTGCGGCCGTCGGGGCTGAAGGCCAGGGCCTGTGTGCCCCGACTGTCGCCTTTCAGCTTGAGCCTGGCGGTCACCTCGCGCCTGGTCAGGTCCATGATGGTGATCCCGTTGCCGTCGGCCAGGGCGAGACGGCGGCCGTGGACGTCGAAGGTCGCTGTGGCCCCTCTGCCCGACCAGGCGACCGGCGCGATCAGTGGCCGGCCCGTCGCTGTATCCCTGACTTCGATTGTTTCCATGTTGACCTCGGTCACCAGGCGCGCGGAGGGGGCCAGTTCCACGCTCATTCCGTGGCCGGAGGTGATCGGCCGGTCGAACGCCATCGCGACATCCTCGGTGTAGACGGTGCCGTGGTCGTTCAGGTAGCGGATGGCTCGGCCGGCGAGGTCGAAGCGGGGCTGGGACACGAAGTCGGGCATGGCCCGCTGGTACGCCGTGCTGAAGCCGGAGCGCCGCTGCATCCTCAGGGTGCCTCGCCCGGCCCAAGTGGCGATGAACGCGTCGCCGAAGGCGAAGGCCGCGTTCGTGGCGAAATCGCTTTTTTCGTCTGTCACCTCCGTTCCGGACGGCAGTTCGAACAGGCGCAGCCTGCTCTGCTCGGCTGAAGGCAGGACCTCGACGGTCATCAGCATCTTGCCGTCGTCGCTGAAGGCGACGTCGTTGGTGACGCCTCCGTTCTGGAGGGTCCGCGGTATGCGCGTGCGCTTGCCGTGGCGGAGGTCCCACAGTTCCGCTGTGGTGCCGTTGGTGGCGTAACCGTAGCGGCCGTCCCTGCTGATCGCGTTGATCGCGGTTCCCGAGGGGGTGGTGAGTCGCTTGCGCGTGGTGATGTCCCACCATTCCCGCAGGGTTCTTCCGGGGATGGCCAGATAGTGTCCGGATCTGTCGAAGCTCAGGACGCCGTTCCACGGGTCACTGCTTCTGTGCGGGATGGGATCGCCGAGTGGCCGGCCGGTCCGGGTGTCCCACAGTTGTGCGGTTCTGCTGTCCGCGAGCGCCAGGCTGTGCCCGTCGGGAGCGAGCGCGGCTTCGCGTATGCCCGTGCCCACGCCTGTGAGGGTGCCGATCCGCCGTTTGGCGGGTACGTCCCAGATCCTGGCCGTGCCGCCGCTCACCGACACGAGCGTGCGGCCGTCGTGGCCGAGCGCCTGCACCGTGTCGGCCGTGTAGTCGGGGTCGGCGAAGACGGAGGTCGTGCTCTGGGAGAGGGAGTCATAGAGCGAGCCTCGAGCCTCCGGCAGTCCCGGGCTCAGCCGCCAGCCGGCCACGCTCAACAGCATCGCGGCCTGGGGGTCGTTCTGCCGCATGTCGGCGGCGCGCAGCGCGAGCGCCTGCGCCAGCGCGTTGTCACGCTGCCTGTTTGACTCCCTGCGCAGGTATTCGGCGCTGCCGAGCCCGCCGAGTGCGGCTACGAGCAGTACGGCGAGCACTGCCGCGGCGGCGACCCGCCTGCGGGCGGTACGCCGGGCCAGCGCCGCACTCGCCTGGACGAAGTCTCGTTCTACCGGCGTGAGATCGCCACGGTCGCCGGGCTCGAGGAAGAGTTTGTCGGCGACGGCCAGCCGGCTGCCCCGGTACAGCAGCCCGGCTTCCCGGTTCTGCGCCTGCCAGGCCTGGGCCGCCTCGGTCAACTGCCGATGCGCGCGTAGCCGGTCGCGCCCTTCGTCCACCCAGCCGCGCAACCGCGGCCATGACTCGATCAGCGCCTCATGCGCCAGCTGCACGTCGTGCTGATGCAGCGTGATCAGCCGGGCCGCGGCCAGCTGCTCGATGACCAGCGCGGTGTCGGCCTGCCCGTACGGGTCCAGTTCCGCCCGGGCGGCGGGCCGGCGCGTGTCCTGGGCCTGCTCGCCCGGCTGGATCAGCCTGAGCAGTACCCGCCGGGCGATCACCGCCTGGGTGGGTGTCAGGCCGGAGTAGAGTTCCTCCGCGCTGTGGCTGATCGCTCCCTGGATTCTGCCCACGCTCTCGTAGTCGTCCAGGGTCAGCATTTTGCCCGTTCGGCGGCGCCAGACCTCGCGCAGCGCGTGGGACATCAGTGGCAGTGCGGCGGGCTCGTCGGCGACGTCGGCGATGATCGCCGCTGTCAGCGCTCGCTCCAGGGTCAAGCCTTCGGCCATGGCGGGTCGGACGATCGCTTCTCTGAGCTCGTCGGGGTGCATCGGCCCCACCAGCAGGTTGGCCTCGCGCAGGGCTGTGGTGAGCGTGCGGTGTTCGGCGCAGCGGCCGTAGAAGTCGGCGCGCACCGCGATCACCGTCCGCATGCGGCTCTGCGCCTCCCGCGCGCTGAGCAGCAGGTCGATGAACCGCGTCCGCTCGCGTGGGTCCCGGCAGAGCGTGAACACCTCCTCGAACTGGTCGATCACGATCAGCGTGTCGGAGCCGTCCTTGCCTGGGAGAAACCGATCGGCGTGTTCCATCGGATGCTCGCCCGGAGTCAAGACCAGGCTCTGCCCGAAAGGTTCGCCCGAGTGCGGCGTCTGCCCGCGTGCGGCAGGCACGAGTCCGGCCCGTAACAAGGACGATTTGCCGCTGCCGGAAGGGCCGAACACCGCGGCGAACCGATGCCGTGACAGCAGTTCGTGCAATTCTTCGACGAGCCGTTCCCGTCCGAAGAAGCGACCGCGATCATGCGTGTCGTACGACGCCAGGCCCAGGTAGGGGCCGGCGGCACCGTCCTGGCCCGCTCTTTCCTGGGCCAGTTCCTGGGTCACCTGCTGCCAGCGGCGTTCCCATGCCGAGACGTCGCCGCCGCAGGTTTGCACGAACGCCAGGACGACGGGCAGGGAGGCCAGCCGTTCACCTGCCGCCGCCTGCGACAGCGTGGTGACCGAATAGCCCGCGCGTTTGGCCATGGCCCGATAGGTGGGGCCGCCCGCTTCCTGGCGCAGCTTGCGTAACTCGGAGGCGAAGCGTTGCACCGGTCCGGCAGCCGGGTCCACCGGCCTTTCGCGACGACCTGCCATCGTTACGAGGTTCCCTTCGCTGCGGGAGAGGAGCCGCTCGCCGAGAAAAGCATTGTTTGCCTGTCTGATCAGGGGTGCCGAACAATTTCCGCCGCCATGATCCTGGTGCCATCGGCTCGGGTGGGCAACCGGTCGCGGGACCGCTCGCTCCTGGGAACCGCCGGGCCGTTCGCACGGACGTGTGATCAGCTCGGCCCATTCGCAGGGCGGTGCTGTTGGTCTCATCCCCGGCCGAGGAAGGACATCTATGCCTACGAGCTCCAAGATCGCCGCCGTGGTGGTGGCTGCCGTGACTCTGCTGTGGCTGCCGCCCGCTGTGCCGGCACATGCCGCCGTGGCCTCTGCCGGGCCTGGCCGGGCTTACGTCAACGGCGCCACCGGCATGTGCCTGGCCGTGGGCCGGGGTGAGGTGAAGGCCGGCAAGCCGGTGATCCAGTGGCCCTGTATCGGGAGCAAGTCGCAGCGCTGGATCTACCGGGCCGATCGGCGGCTCGTGAACGCCAAGACCGGGCTGTGCCTGGCCATCGGGCGGGGAGAGAAGAAGCCGGGCAAGACCGCGATCCAGTGGCCGTGCACAGACGGCGGCCTGGCGCAGGAGTGGAGCTACGACGGGCGACGGCTGCGCAACGGGGCCACCGGCATGTGCCTGGCCATCGGGAACGGTGAGAAGCGCCGGGGCAAGAACGCGATCCAGTGGCCCTGCAAGATCTCCGCTGCGCAGGCCTGGCTCCGGCGTTGACCGTTCAGTCCGTATGCCCTGCTCAGGGCCACTCGGAACGGGTAGTGGCACGGCCTGCCCAGCTGTGGCGCCGAAGCAGTTGCTTCCCGCCCACCGGCTCGACACGTGTCCGGTCGCCGATGACGTCGGGCTGCGGGCCGCTCGCTGCAAGCGGTCCGCAAGCGCGCGGAAACGGCTCTTCGGGATAGTCACTGTTCGTGAGCGTGATCGTCCTCGACCCCAGCCTCCCTGAGGGGCACCGCCGGCTGATGGCCACCCGACCGGAGCTCCTGCCGCCTGCTCCCGAGCGGCCCGCCTGGGGCGGGCGGACGTCCGGTGACGTCCTGACCGCCCTGCCTCAGTCGGCGCTGTGGGGTTTCCTGCCTCTTGTCGTCGGCCTGGTCCACCGTGGCCGGATCGTTCTCCTGGCCGGGCTGGTGCTGCAGGCGGCCGTGCTCGGTGTCTGGATCCGGTACGGCTTCACGGCCTTCTTCCTCGCCGGACTGGCCGTGCAGGCGATGGCCTTGCTCGTGCTCCTGGCGCTGGCGGGGGAGTCGCCCGTGGCGGGCTACGGCCGCCGCCATCGCGGCAGGTACGTGACCGCCTCGATGCTGGAGCCGCTGGACGCCGCGCTGCTGGAGCGGACCGTGGCCGCCACCGCGACGGTCCTGCGGTCCAGGCTCGATCGGGACGGCCTGCTCGACGGCATCGCCAACCGGGTGATCCTGCCCCGCCAGGAGTGGGAGATCGCCGAGACGTTGACCGAGCTGACCCGGTTGCGGCGCGAGCAGGCGGGCGCGCGGTCGGGACGTGTCACCGAGCGCATCTCCACCATGCTCGAATCCCAGGAGGAGGCGCTCAAAGTGGCGACCCGCGCCCTGGCCCGGCGCATCTCCTGCCTGGAGGAGTACGCGCGGCGCACCGAGGAGGCCGAGGAGGTGTACGCCGAGTGGCGGACCCTGCAGGATCTGGCAGATGACGGCGACGCCTACCGCGAGCTGCTGTCCAGGACCGTACGCGACGATCTGGCGGCCGGCGAGGTCGGTGAGCTGTCCGAGCGCGCCGGGCGGCTCGAGGCGTCCCTGCGCGAGAGCGTCGAGCAGGCCCGGCTCGCTGGCCTCACTCTGATCCCCCGGGAGGGCTGAGCCCATGCCGCACACTTCCGACCGCATGAAGCGGCTCATGGCGCCGTTCCCGAAGTGGGTCCCGCTCCTCGGCTCCGCGGTCCTCCTCGCCGAACTCGTCATCGGCCTCCCCATGGCCGCCGGCGGCGGATCCGCCCGGGAGCCCCGTGCGATGCCGACCCCGTCCCCGAGCGTGACGGCCGTTCCGCCGAGTCCTGTGGCCGCCGCGCCGACGCCCACCCCGACCCCCGCCCTTGCGACAGCCACCCCGTCCCCGAGCGGGCTCGAGGTCACGAGGATCGAAGAGGGGACAGTCGTCAAGCTCCGCCGCCGGCCGGGTCAGGGCTCGTCCGTGATCGGCAGGGTGACCGACCCCAGGACCGGCCTGTCGTTCGCCGAGCTGGGCTCCCCGTGGCGGCGGAGCCGTCCGATCGGCGACGGCCCCATCAAGGACGGCCGCTACAACCTCCGCCAGACGCTGCTGACCGAGACCTACGGCACGGACGACGATCGCGAGTGGTGGGCCGACATCGACTCCCAGCAGCTGTGGTCCGACCTCGACGCCGGCGACAGTCTCTACGACGCCGCCCGGGCGATGCTGGACTACAAGCAGGGCAACGCGTTCCCCTCCGGGACGAAGGGCCGTGACATCGCCTCGCAGCCGGTACGGCGGGGCTGGCTGCTGGCCCGGATGATCCAGATGCCGCCGAGCCCGGACGGCCGCAAGGCCAGGCAGGAGCTGTCGGTCGCCATCGCGGTCGACACGGGACGTCCCCGGCCCGCGGTCCTGTGGATCACCATTCCCGACACGCACCGGCGCCTGTGGCCGGACGTCGACACGCTGGTGAGGTCCCTCAAGATCGTTCCCCGGCGCTGAGCACCGGCCCGCGCCACCCTGTCCGGGGATGTCGGGGTAGTTCTGGCCGACTCGCGAATGCTGCACCCGCTCGGTGACGATCAGCCTGGCACCGGCGCTGTCCTGTTACCGATCAGTGGCGGGGCTGGTCACCCGAGCCGGTTGCCTTCGTGCGCCGGGCGGTCGCGCTTTTGGCCTGTAGTTCGGCCAGTTCGCGGGCGAGTTCGTCGCGCTCTTGCGTGATCTCGATGAGCTGGCGCCGCAGGTCGAGGATGAGGCGAATGGCCGGGAGCGTCATTCCCTGGTCCATCATGATCACGACCTGCTGGATGCGGCCGATCTCGTGGCGGCTGTATCGGCGCTGCCCGCCGATCGAGCGCTGGGGCGAGACCACCTGGTGGTCGTCGATGCGGCGCAGGAACGCCTGCTGCACTTGGAGCATCGCGGCTACCTGACCCACCGTGAACAGCGCCGCGTGCTCGTCGTCGAAGGGCAGGTTCATGGTCGTGTCTCCTGGCGCCGGTGGGGTGTGGGTAATGACGGGCGGCCCCGTCGCGGTGCCGTGCACCGCGACGGG
>NZ_JBIEIS010000050.1:0-65570 GCF_043496855.1 Nonomuraea sp. JJY05 | reverse complement strand
CCCCCCCCCCCCCCCCCCCCCCCCCCCCCCCCCCCCCCCCCCCCCCCCCCCCCCCCCCCCCCCGCGCCCGCCTCGTTCCGGAGGGTGTCAACTCTTGATCGCTCTGTGGGTGTCGCCGGTCTGCTGAATGGCGACCTTGCGCGGCTTGGCGCGCTCGAGCACCGGAATGCGGACGGCCAGCACGCCGTTGCTGTAGGCGGCTTCGATGGCGTCGGCGTCGAGGTGCTCTGACAGGTAGACGCGCCGAGTGAATGAGCCCATCACCCGCTCGCGAACGAAGACGCGCTCGTCCTCGCCGAACTCTTCCTCGCGTCGTGCTGTCACCGACAGGACGCCGCGGTCGACGGTGACCTCGATCGAGTCGGGGTCGATGCCAGGCAGGTCGAAGCGCAGCACCACGTCGTCTGCGCGCCGGATCCCGTCCATCGGCATGGCTGCTCCGCTGCCCTGGGCGGCGGCCTGGCGGGTCAGGCGGTCGAATTGACGCTCGAACTCCTGCACGAACGGGTCGATCGACGTGAGCAGCATCGTGTTCCACCTCCGAAGATCCCCGGGGCCTCCTGGCCATCCAGGAGGCCTACCTTCTAAGACGAAACCTACAAGTCAGATTATAGCTTTTCTCCGAGCCGAGGTGTCAAGATGCCCGTTCGCTGCAGTCGAAGGGGGTCTCACGGTGAAGCGAGATCGACCCCGAGCCTGGTGACGCCGACGACGAGATCACGCTCCGCCGAGGTGCACTTTCAGCTTCCGCTGGCCGTTCAGGTCGGCGTCGACACAAGCGGTACCGTCCGGAACGGCGTCCGGCGCGGGCGATCCGTAGCGCCGATGGAGCGAGCCGGCGATCGGGCTAGCACTTCTCTCCCTCGGACTCGAAGCAGGTCATCGACCAGTACCGGCGTAGCCTGGGCAAGCAGCTGGAGGTCCAGGAATTGCGGCACCGTCCGGCACGCAAGATCTGCCACGGCTTCGAAGTACGTGTCGGCGATCCTGGACCAGCTGCGTGCCCAGGGCGTGCCGGTCAAGGACGAGGATGCGGCCCGGCTGTCCCCGCCGGGCCACGCCCACCTCAACTGCCTGGGCCGCCACGCGATCGCTTCCTCGGCCCCGGACAAGGGCCTGCGGCCGCTGCAAGTGGCGACGCTACCCCAGGACGCGTCTGTCCCCTTCGTCGTGGATGAAGAGAGCGTCTGAACTGTCGTGGAAGCCGAGGGCTTGTGCGATGACGAAAGCAGGGCTGGAGGTCCAGTTGCCGGGACGGGACAGGCGGCAACCAGGCGTCGTCGGTGGCGATGTCGCTGAAGCCAGGACTGTCTCACTGGGCAACAGACCGACGCCTGATGCGTGGGATTCCTTCATGATGGGGCTTCGAATGTCGAAAGATGTCGATCCCAGCCTGCTGGCTGGAACGGACGGGCCGCCGGGCGACAGCATGTGATCCATGATCGCTCGTGACATCGACCGGATCGACCACTCCGTCCTCTACACCACCGACATGGACGCCACCGCGGCGACCTATGAGGCGCTCGGATTCACGCTCAGCCCGCTGTCCATGCACATGGGCTCCGATCGGCCGGGCGGCGAACGCAAGCCCATGGGTGCCGGCAACCGGTGCGCCCTGTTCGGCCGCACCTATCTGGAGCTGCTCGGCTTGTTCGGGGATGGCTCGGTCGATCCCTGGAACATCCGCCCGCTCATCGCCCAGTACGAAGGCCTGCACGGTTACTCCTTCGGCTGCACCGGCATCGAGGCCGCCGAAAAGCGCCTGCGCGCGGCTGGCCTGTCCTCCTCCGGAGTGCTGCCGTTGCAGCGGGACGTGGAGACGCCTGAGGGGGTGGAGACCGCTCGCTTCCAGGCGGTTCACCTCGATCGCGCGCACACGCCAGAAGGGCTGATCCATGTGGCGCACCACCTGACCCCCGAGCTGATTCACCAGTCGCGTTACCTGGAGCACGCCAATGGCGCCACCGGCCTGTACAGCGTGCTGCTCGTGGTGGACGACCCCGACCTGGGGGCCTCCGTCGCCCGCTACGCCCTCATCCTGGACACCGAGCCGGTGATCGAGGGGCCGCTGCGGGTGCTGCCACTTGCGCTGGGCCGGGTGGAGATCGTCGCAGTGTCCGCCTTTCGCGCGCTGCTGCCCGGCGAGCCGGTGCCCGCGCTGCCGTACATGGCGGGGCAGGCCGTGTCGGTTCGGAACGTACGTAAGGCCCGCGGCCTGGTGGAGAGCAACGGGTTCAGCACGGGCGACCTGCCCGGCGGGTTCTTCGTGGGAGCCGCCCAGGCCTGCGGCGCCGCCCAGGCCTTCCTGGAGGTGTGACCGTGACCGACCTGATCCACGCATCCGCCGGGACGCTGCGCGGCGTCCCGGCGGGCGGCGCGGTCACCGCCTTCCTTGGGATCCCGTACGCCCGCGCCGAGCGATTCGCCGCACTCGCCCCGCAGCACGTGCCGGGGGCCCGGCAAGAGCGGGTCGTCCTGGACGAAGGCGACGAACGGCTGCTGGGGGCCCTGGCCCGAGACGGCCGCGCCGGATACCCGGAACTGGCCCATGCCACCGGCTGGTCCCCGGCAACGGCCAAGCGCAGACTGGACCACCTGCGCGATTGCGGCGTGCTGTTCTTCGACGTGGACATCGACCCGCTGCTGCTGGGCTTCGAAATGGTCGCGATCTTGTGGCTGACAGTCGAGCCCGCCGCATTACGCCACACGGCCCAGGCGGTTGCCGCGCATCCCGAGATCGCCTTCGCCGCCGCCACCACCGGCCCGACCAACCTGCTGATGTTCGTCGCCTGCCGCGACACCGAAGCGCTCTACGACTACCTGGAGGGCGGGATAGGAAGCTTGCCCGGAGTGCGGCACGTCGAAAGCGCTCCAGTCATCCGAGACAGCAAACGAGCCGGTACAACCAAAGCAGCTACGTAGAGATCACATCGGCGAAGCGGGCCGCCGCCTGTCCGGTGGCCGGCGCCAGCGCATCGCACTGGCCTGGGCGCTCCACCCCCGTCCCCGCCTGCTGCTGCTCGACGAACCGACCGCGAGCCTGGACGCTGTCACCGAAGAGCGCATCAGGAAGAATCTCGGGGGACTGGCCTGCACGCAGATCGTGATCGCGCACCGTCTTTCCACGATCAGGGACGCCGACCTCATCGTCCACCAGGCCACCTTCGTCCGCCCCTACTGACCCGTCTCCGCGATGACCTGGCGCCGGTACGCGGGGCTGCTGTGGCTGTTTGCGCGGGGGAGTCGCTGCTTCTCCGACACTGCGGACCTCCGCTGGGGGAGGAGGGCTCCGGCATTGGCGGCTTTCGTGTGCGGGACCTCAAGACGAGCGCGGCCTTCCGGGCGACCGCGCGCTGCGGGCCCGTCCGGCGCCGCCTCCGAAAAGACGGCGCCGGGGTGGGTCAGACCGAGTACCTGCAGATCAGCGCCTGGCTGGCGCCCTGCGCATAGCCGAGGTAGGTGTAGGTGGGGTTGAAGTACGCGCACGCGGCGGAGGCGCTTCCGCTACCGGTGTAGGTCATGCCGGAGCCGCCCGAGCTCCAGCGGTAGCAGCTCAGGCCGCCGTTGTAGAAGCCGATGGTGGAGGAGGAATTGACCTTGGCGGAGCAGTAGTCGCCGAGTGAGAGCGGGCTGTAGGTCACCTCCACGTCTGCCGCCTGCGCCGGCGCGGCGGAGATGAACAGCGCGCCGAGACAGGCGAGCAGGGCGGTGAGAAGGGCGGGGACACGACGAGTCACGAGGACCTCCGGGCAGTCAGGCGCCGAGCCGGTGAGGCAGGGCATCACGGGCACCAGGAGCGTGATGGGGCCTCGTGCACCGCGATACGCTGCATTGATCGCAGTATTAAATAGGAAAGCTTCCTATGCAATAGGTGAAGATCCGCGCGGCGTCATCGGCGCCGGTCCGATCCCCTGACCGGGGGCCGGCTACCGGAAGGCCCGGTGGAGCTGGGTCATGGTGTTCTCGACGCGGCTCTTGTCGCCGACGACCACGTAAGTCTCGTAGTCGACCTTGTCTCCCTTGTCCATGGCTCCGCTGGGGCTGGTGACCTGGATGGTGTTCTCGCCGAAGTGGCCGTTGTAGTCCATGGGCGGGCGGGTCATCGTGTAGTAGTAGGCCTTGCCGCCGAGAACTTCGGGCTTGACGTACATGCCCAGGCAGTAGCGGCCGTCGTCCGTGCAACGGACCATGGGGTCCTTGCTCGTGTGGGAGTCCACGGGCTTGGGTGACAGGCGACCGGTGGCGGGGCTGTAGGAGAAGACCTTCGTGAAATCCGGCTGCAGGTAGGCGACGAAGACGCCACTGAAGTGGTCGTGTCGTTCGTCGTCCGAGGTGATCGTGGCGGCGGCGCGGAAGACGTTCTCCAGCGCGGGCGCGTCGTGATCGGGGGCGAGCTCGATCTCGGTCTGCAGCCAGTACGGCGACAGGCCCATGGTGAACGGGGAGCGCCTGTCCTGGTGGTCGGCGCTGCGGCAGTTGCCCCAGCCCGGCTTCGCGTCGGCGAGGGTCACGAACATCGCGGGCCTCCCCGCCGTGCGGATGGAGCTGCCGGACCTGGCCATGGTGTAGAGCGCGCTCGTGCTGGGACCGTGGTAGGGAGGCGGCTGGCCCACGTCGTCCTGGCGGGCACCGGCCTGCGTGGGGTTGTAGCACTCGGTCGCCGCCTTGCCCTCCTGCCAGGCGTGGAAGGCGTACTGGAAAGCGGCGCCGTGGCCGCCGCTGGAGATGAACTCCTTGTTGTTCACCTTGACCGACGCGATCGCGCCGGCCAGCGCCGTCGAGGTCGTGACCGCCAGCCTGTTGCGCTTGTCGACCAGGACGGACGCCGTGACGTCCTGGAACGTCCGGTCGTAGTTCTTCTTCGTGGCGCATTCGGACTTGTACGTGAGCACGAAGTCGTCGTAGGCCTGGCTGCTCCGTGGCGGCGCCTCGCACCCGCTCTGCGCGGCTGTCGCCGCCACCGGAGTGACCACTGCCGTCATGACCGTGACCGCGGTCATGACGGCTCCCTGTCGGATGGCTCTCATGATCGGATTCAACCGGCACCCGGCGATGCGACGGCCTCTGTTCAAGAAAAAGGCAAACGTTGGGGTTGCCGGGTTCGAGCGGCCTACGGCGACGCGTCGGTGAAGAGCCACCTCCTGGCTGAGAAGCGAGAATCTCTTCTCCGCGGCTCCGGAATGGCCTATACCCGTGAGTACGGACGATCGGAGGTCCCCATGCGGCTGCCCGGCCGGATCTTCCTCGTCGTCCTATGCCAAGGCGTACCGGCCGCTGATGACGACGGCCACCTTTGACGGCGCCGTTCAGGGCCCCGGCGGGACCGACGTGCTCGGAAGCCGCGTCTTCTTCCACGGCTGGGTGAGCAACGCGCGAAACATGTACACCGCGGAGCTGGGCTGGGCCAACGACTACCCGGTCGTCCGCGGCAGCCGGGTACGGCGACGCACAGCACCTGGTGACGGTGAACGGGGGCACGCGGTTCACGCTGAGCTGTCCCGAGCGCGGCTGGGACAACTGGACGCAGGTGCCGGCCCAGCTCACGCTGAAAGCCGGGTGGAACACCCTGCGCTTGCAGTAGCAGACGCGTTGGGCGGAGCTGGACCACATCGAGATCGCCCGATCCGAGAGCGTTCCGGGGTCTGCGGGTGTACGAGCGGCGGCGGCAAGGGCGGGAGGACGTGGTCGAGGTGGACCTGGCCGTTCTCCCGTCATGGGGAACGGCCAGTGATGTTGCGGGGCGCGTGAGGGTCACCCGCGAGTCACCCGGTCATTCCGGAGCTTCAGGGGCGCCTTCGACAGTTTCCGGCGTGATCAGCTCTACCTCGTTCTCCGCCAGCGCGTCCAGGAGATCAGGCGGCGGGGTGGAGTCGGTGACGAGGTAGTCCGCGCCCCCCAGCTCGGACACCTGGGCGAAGAGCCGGCGACCGAACTTGGAGGAGTCGGCCAGGATCGCCACGCGCGACGCCCGGGAGATCATCTCTCGCATCATCGCCGCCTCGGCGAGGTTGCTCGTCGTATAACCGGCGGCCGCCGAAACGGCGCCGACCCCGATCAACGCCAGATCGCAGCTGATGTCCAGCTCGCTTCCGTCGGAGGCCCGGAAGCTGACGGGGCCGATGGTGGCCAGCGTCAGAGTGCGGACCGCGCCGCCGAAGACGTACACCTCGCGGACGGCTGAGGGCGGGAGCGCCGGGGGCACGAGCAGACTGTTCGTCACCACGGTCAGGTCCCGATGGTTGCGGAGATTCCTGGCCACGGCAAGAGTGGTCGTACCGCCGTTTATCATGACGGTTGATCCGTCTTTGACCAGCGGCGCGGCGAGTACCGCGATCTTCTCCTTCTCGCGTTCCTCCATCTTGAGCCGCACGTCCACGGCACGGTCGACCCGAGATAGAGTCGACTGACTGACCGCTCCGCCGTAGGTGCGGACCAAGACACCGTCGGCGCTGAGCTGGTCCAGGTCCCGCCGGATCGTGTCTATGGAGACGCCGAAGCGCTCTGCGAGCGCGCTGACCGTGACCTGCCCGGCCTCTGCGACGTATGCCGCCAGCTGGGCTTTACGTCCTGCAGGTAGACGACGCTGCCGATCCTCTTCGTCAAGGGTCACTGACCCTCCTATCTCTGCGGTAGTTGCGATACGGATCAACGCAACAGAGGAGTGATACAGGCCTAGAACAGCAGAGTACCGCACAACGCTGCCAGTTTCGGGCGAGATGCTGCCTCCTTCGGGCCTCCGGCGCTGGAAGCCTCCTGCTCCAGCACGTCTCTTCCGGTTGTGTGCCGAACTATGCGGTTTCTAGCCGGGTTTTGCGTTACTAGGTCTTGTGAGCTGGCGTCATGCGTTGTTAATGTGGCGGAAACCGGCAAAGACCGGTAACACCTGTACAGCAAGGAGGTCGCGATGACCGGAGGCAGCACCCGGTTGCAGAGCCGGACGAGGCGACTACTCGGGGTGATGGCGGTGGCGATGATCGGCGCCACGGCCGTGGGATGTGGTTCCGGCTCGGGAGCAAGCGCGGGATCGAGCGGGGACGGGACCGTCACGCTGGAGTTCGCGCAGTGGTGGGCGCCGGAGCTGCCGGCGGGATCGTTCGACAAACTCATGTCGGAATTCACGGCGCAGAACCCGAACATCAAGGTCAAGCTGTTGAGTGGTCCGTACGCCTCCACGAAGCAGCAGCTGGTGTCCGGAGCGGCGTCGAGGACGCTGCCTGATGTCGTGGGCCTCGACGGTGCATGGGTGAGCGACTTCGCCAAGCAGGGCGCCATCGCCGACCTGTCCGAGCTCATGACGGCGGCGAAGTACGACTCGAGCCAGCTCGCCAGCCAGATACAGATCAAGGGGAAGACCTACATGATCCCCGTGGTCAACTTCGTCTATCCCCTGTTCGTCAACAACGATCTGCTCTCGAAGGCGGGGATCAAGAAGCCTCCGAGCACGCGCACGGAGTTCTTGGAGGCGGCCAAGAAGATCAGCGCGCTCGGCGGCAACGTCAAGGGCTGGGCCCTGCCGCTCGACACCGCCGTTCCCAACGGCGTCCAGAATGACGTGATGTCATGGCTGTGGGCATCGGGCGGCAGCATGCTCACCAAGGACGGGAAGCCCGACCTGACCGGCCAAGGCGTCAAGAGCACCGTGGAGTACGTCAAGAGCCTGAACGACGCGGGCGTCATCTCGCCCGGCGCACTCACCATGAAAGAGCAGGACAAGGTCGAGAAGTTCTCCACCGGCCAGGTCGGCATGGTGATCGATTCCTTGGCTCACATCACGCTGATCAAGAAGAACAATCCGAAGCTGGACTTCACGGTGGTGCCGATCCCGGCCGAGGACGGCTACACCGGCAAGCGCGGCATCCCGTACGCGTCCTGGGGGATCGGCGTCGCCGAGTCCTCCGAGCACAAGGCCGAGGCGTTCAAGCTGGTCCAGTTCTTGATGAACAAGCAGGCGAATGCGCAGCTGAGCACGTTGGCGAACGGCTTCCCCGGCAACAAGACGGCCGAGCCGGACTTCAGCAAGAGCGACCCGCTGTTCAAGACGGCCTTCGACATCTACAAGGCGGGGTATCCCGCCAACGAGTTCGTGGGGTTGCCGAAGTCCGAGGACCTCATGCGCAGCTTCGATGAGCAGCTGCAGCTCACGCTCACCGGCAAGCAGAGCGTCGACGACGCCCTCAACAAGGCGCAACAGGCCTGGGCGCCGGTGCTCTGACCTTCCGTACTTCGTGGGCCGCGCCGACCGTGCGGCGCGGCCCCGAACCAAGGAGACATCGATGGAAACCGCGAAACTCGATCCCGCGGCCTCCCCGGGAGCCGCAAAATCGGCATCGGAATCCTCTGCGGGCCGGCGGAGCAGGACGCGGCCTTTCCCCGTGCAGCGGGTCGTCCCGTACGGCTATCTCTCGCCGACGCTGATATTGATCTTTGTCCTGATGATCATCCCCATCGCGATGGTGGTGAGCTATTCGTTCAAGGACAACGTGATCGTCGAGCAGAATCCGGTCTTCACCGGCCTCGCCAACTACACCACGGTGCTCACCGATCCCAACTTCCTGGCCGCGCTGAAGAACACGTTCATCTTCATCACCCTGAGCACCCTCGCGCACCTCGGTCTCGGGCTGGGATTCGCGACGATGCTCAACACGCCGCTGTTGAGCGGCGTGACGAAAGCCATCTTCCGCATCATCTACATCCTGCCCTGGCTGTTCACGGTCGCCGTGATCGCGGTCATCTGGCGGCTCATGCTGGATCCGTCCGGGGTGGTCAACTACATCCTGACCACGATCGGCGTGATG
Organism: Nonomuraea sp. JJY05; assembly: GCF_043496855.1. Lineage (NCBI taxonomy): Bacteria > Bacillati > Actinomycetota > Actinomycetes > Streptosporangiales > Streptosporangiaceae > Nonomuraea > Nonomuraea sp. JJY05. Next base: position 56,775 of record NZ_JBIEIS010000050.1, on the reverse strand, counting down.
CGCGAGCAAGTGAGCTGGCTCTCCGAGCCGAACACGGCGCTCTGGGCATTGACGTTCATCAACATCTGGGCCGGCTTCCCCTTCTTCATGATCAGCATCCTTGCCGGGTTGCAGGGAATCTCGCCCGTTCTGTACGAGGCGGCCTCCGTGGACGGCGCAAGCACTTTCCGCCAGTTCCGCAATGTGACGCTGCCCCAGCTGAAGCCGGTGCTCCTCAGCATGGCCGTGCTCGATCTCATCTGGACCTCCCAGCAGTTCGCACTCATCTGGATGACCACCGGTGGTGGCCCGCTGAATGTCACCGAGATGCTCAGCACCTACACCTACAAGCAAGCCTTCAGCAGTTACGAGTTCGCCACCGCGTCCGCCGCCGCCGTCATAGTCCTGCTGCTCACGATGATTCTGGCCTTCTTCTACGTTCGCCTGCAAAAGGAGAGGTGATCACCCGTGCTCACCCGCAAGAGGCGGCGCCTCGGCGCGAAGATCGCCGTGCTCGCAGGCTTGTGCGTCGGCGCGGCCTTCGCCGGCCTTCCGGTCGTGTGGATGCTGTCGACGTCGTTCAAGACCAATGGGGAGGTCTTCCAGGTTCCGCCGCGGCTGATCACCGAGAACTTCTCGTTCGACGCCTATGAGAAGATCCTGGCCGACGGGGCCCAGCTGAGGTTTTTCCTCAACAGTTACATCGTCGCGCTTTCGGTGACGGTGCTGACATTGTTCGTGGCGATCCTCGCGGCATATGGATTCAGCCGTTACAACTTCCCGCTGAAGCGATCCATCAATGCCGTGATCGTCACCGTTCAGGCCGTGCCGCCGATCACACTCGTCATTCCCTATTTCGGTCTCGTGGTGGCGCTCGGTCTGTATAATACTTATCCGGGGCTGATCCTCACGCACATGGTGTTCACCTTGCCGTATGCGATCATCATGATGACCGCATACTTCAACACCCTGCCCCGGGAGTTGGATGAATCCGTCAAGGTGGACGGGGCGTCGAGCTGGACGGCTCTCTGGCGAATTCTGGTGCCCATTTCGGTGCCCGGGCTGGTCGCCGTGGGTGTCTACACCTTCATGATCTCGTGGAACGAATACCTGTTCGCGCTGACGCTCACCCGTACCGACGACATGCGAACCGTTCCCATCGGTATCCAGCTCCTGATGGGCCAGCACTCCTACGAGTGGAACCAGATGATGGCCATGAGCATCCTGGGGTCCATCCCGGTGCTCGTGTTGTTCCTCCTCTTCCAGCGGCGATTCATCGGCGGCCTCACCTCCGGCGCCGTCAAATCCTGACACCTCTTTCCCCGTCCCGAGCGATGATTTACCACCCAGAAGGAGAAATGCCGCAATGCTGACGACCGGCAAGGTGCTCTTGGCTGTCGCGAATGAAAGAAACTTCGCCGTGCCCGCCTTCAACATCAGTGACTACGCCATGTTCAACGGCATCGTGGACATCAGCGAAGAGATGAACGCGCCGCTTTTCATCGGGATCCACCCCGACGAGGTGCGCCACATCGGCGTGGACGTGATCGCCGCGATGACCCGGCGAGCCCACCGCTCGTCCGTGCCGATCTCGATTCACTGGGACCACGGCGCGACCTATGAGGAGATGCTGACCGCGATCCGGATCGGCTTCACCTCGGTGATGATCGATGCCTCGATGAAGTCCTTCGAGGACAACATCGCGATCTCCAAGAAGGTCACTGAAACCGCGCACGCGGTCGGCCTGTCGGTCGAGGCGGAGCTGGGGACGATCGGCAAGACCGACAACGAGGCCGAAGACGGCAGCGACGCGATCATCTACACCGACCCGGCGGACGCCGTGACCTTCGTGCGGGAAACGGGGGTGGACAGTCTCGCCGTGGCCATCGGCACGTATCACGGCCTCTACCCGAAGACCCTGAAGCCGGAGCTGAAGCTCGACCTGCTGAAGGAGATCAAGGACCGGGTCCAGATCCCCCTCGTGCTGCACGGTGGCTCGGGCAACCCGGACGACGAGATCGCGGAGTCGGTCAAGCTCGGCATCAACAAGATCAATATCTCCAGTGACATCAAGGCGGCCTACCACCTGAAGATGCGCGAAGTCCTGGCCGATGAGAGCCTGCGTGAGCCGAACTCCATCCAGCCGCCGTGCATCGATGCGATGAAGGTGGTGGCCGCGCAGAAGATCGACCTCTTCGAAGCGGCCGGCAAGGCGTCTCTGTACTGACATGACCAGTCCTGTAGTCCTGGGCTTGGGGGGATGCGTCGACTACGAACTCAAGCTGTCCTCGTCGATCTTGGAGCAACTCGTCGGCGAGTACCAGATCCACGATGCCGAGCTGACTTCGTCGGTCACCGTGACCGACGAGCGCGAGCTGGTCATTTCGATTCTCACCTACCTCAAAAAGGGCGGGGGAGGCGAGCACTTCGTCGCCTCCTCCGAATGCCTGAGCGCATTCTCGGGGCGCTTCCCCAAACGAACGACTCTGGGTGGCACCTCCGTTCGAGCGGCGATGGAGATGAGCCGGCTCGGCGTACCGTCCACCCTGCATCTGGTCAGCCTCAACGACATCGTCCGCCGCCTGCTGCCGGCAAGCTGCGACTACATCTGCAGCGGCGACCAGGACACCCTCTATCCGCACCTGATCGTGCAGTACGACCGGGACATGCGGGTTCGGGCGGGTGACATCGACATCCGTGCGCCATTTCCGAACAGATTGATCTACGTCAACGACCCGGCGAACGAGTCCATGCTGCTGAGTGATGAACTGGGCTCGTTGCTTCGCGACGCACGGGTCTTTCTGATCTCGGGATTCAACGCGATACGGGACCGGCGAACGCTCGACCAGCGGCTTTCCACGCTGAGAAGCCACATGCGACAGCTTCCGGCCGAGGCGGCCGTCTACTACGAGGACGCCGGATTCCACGAGCCGGGCCACAGCCGGCGGGTCCGCGACGCGCTCCTGGAAGTCATCGACATTTACGGACTGAACGAAGACGAGATGCAGGCCCACCTGGGCCACGCCGTCAACCTGCTCTCCGTGACGGAGGTGGCAGGCGCCCTCGAATCGCTGCGAGCTCTCATCCCCGTGCCGACCCTGGTCGTGCACACCAAGTATTGGTCGGCGGCATTCGGCGAGAGAGCCGGCGAGTACGCGGAGCCGCTGAACGAGGGCATCGTGATCGCCAGCACCCGCTACAGCCACGGCGATGACTACACGCACCATCAGTACGAGCTCATGCAGAACCGGCCAAGGCGAACGGAGGCGGTGGAGTTCGCCGCGGCCCTGGAGGGCCGGATGGGCGGGGTTGTTCGTTGCCTGCCTGGCTTCGAGCTCGACGTTGCCGCGCCCACGACCATCGGGCTCGGCGACGCGTTCGTCGGCGGCTTCCTGGCCGCAGTCTCCCGGGGCGGTTCAAGCAGGCAGCGCGCCACGTGAGATGGTCCGGGCCCGCGACCACCGGACAGCGGTTCAGAAGTTCGTGACCGCTCGATGCAGGGCAAGCCGGGGCCTGGTCGGCTCCGGCGATCTCGCCGCCGGCCAGGCCGCGTTCCCGGGGCGCGCTCTTCGCGGACCTGCCGGGTCAGGCTCTGTAGGCGCTCGTCAGGCGTGACCGCGACGCCTCGAGGTGGGCGGTCATGGCGCTCGCCGCCGCCTCGGGATCCTTGCGGCAGATGGCGTCGAACACCGCGCGGTGCTCGTCGGCGGCTTGAGTGGCGATCCCATGGCGGAAGTAGAGGCGGTAACCATGGGTGTGCGCGCGGAACCTGCGCAGCGTGTCGGCGATGAGCGGGCTGCGACTGGCCTCGGCGATCGCGTTGTGAAACAGGGCGTCCAGTTCCGCGAAGCCACGGTACGCCTCGTAGGTGTCGCCGAGCAGCGGTGACATCATCTGCTCCAGCGCCTCCCGCATGGCGGTCACCTCGGCGTCCGTGGCGTACCGTGCGGCACGCGCGGCGGCGGACGGTTCGAGGAGCAGGCGAACGTCGTACAGGTCGTCGAGGGCGGCCCGGTCGAGCAGGGGAGCGACCAGATAGCCGGCGTTCGGCCGGCGGACGACCAGCCCCTCCGACTCGCAGCGCGCGAGCGCTTCGCGGACCGGCGTCTGCGACACGTCGAGCTCGCGGGCGAGCCCGTCGATCGACAGCTTCGTCCCGGGCTCCAGGTCGTGATCCATGAGCCGGGCCTTCAGCGTCTGGAAGACCGATTCGCGGACGCTGACCTTGGCGGGCTCGTCGGAGCCCGAGCCGTTGGGTGCGCCTGTCACCCGCGCTGATTCACTCATCCGCCCCTCCATCCGAGGCCGCTACGGACACGTAGGTCCCGGACATCTTCGCCACTCCTGGTTGACACATGACCGAAACGCCCTGCATCCTCATGCAATCGTATCGTATCCGATCTGAGCGAGCCCGCTCGACGCAGAAGGATGAGCTCGTGACCATTCCCGACTGGTTCTGCGACGCGGGTTTCGGCCTGTTCGTGCACTGGGACCATGCGAGTCAGCAAGGCGTGGAGATCGGCTGGCCACTGGTCGGCCATTCGATCCTTCCAGGCCGGACAGAACCCGAGGCCGACATGACCATCACGCAGTACCAGTCGAGCGCGGCCACGTTCGACCCGCGGCGCTGGGACCCGCGCGGCGTGGCGCGGCTCGCCCGGGACGCGGGTGCCCGCTACGTGGTCTTCACCGTCCGCCATCACGCCGGGTACTCGATGTACCACACCAAGCAGTCGGAGTTCTCCATCGCGGCGTCGCCGTACGGACGTGACATCACCCGGGAGTTCTTCGACGCGTTGCGCGCCGAGGGCCTGCGCGTCGGCGTCTACTACTCGCTGCTCGACTGGAACCATCCCGACTATCCGGCGTTCACCGACGCCGATCGTCCCTACCCGCACGAACGCTACCGGCGGCCCTCACCGGAGCAGTGGGCTCGCTATCTCGGCTACGTCAAGGGGCAGCTCACCGAGCTGCTCACCGAGTACGGGACCATCGACCTGCTGTGGTTCGACGGGGAGTGGGAACGCACCGCGGAGGAATGGCACGCCGCCGAGCTGCGCGAGCTGATCAAGTCGCTGCAGCCGGACGTGATCATCAATGACCGGCTGCCGGGCCAGGGCGACTACGCGACACCGGAGCAGGGCATGCCGCGCCGGCCACCCGGCGGACCGTGGGAGCTGTGCCTCACCATGAGCGAGAGCTGGGCCTACCGGCCCGACGACCTCGACTACAAGAGCCCGCGGCTGCTCGCCTCCTACCTGAGCGAGGTCGTCTCCCGGGGCGGCAACCTCCTGCTCAACATCGGGCCGCGCGGTGACGGGTCGCTGGTGCCGGCCGAGGTCGCCACACTCAAGCAGCTCGGCAGCTGGCTCGCCGGCCACGGCGAGAGCATCGTCGGGGCCGCGCCCGCGCCGGAACGCCTCGACTTTCACGGCCCGGCCACGCAGCGCGGCAACAACATCTACCTCCACCTGCTGCTGCAGCCGCAGGAGGTGCTCATCGTCAGGAACGTTCCCATCGGCTCGGTCGTCGGCGTTCGCCTGCTCGGCACCGAGCAACCGCTGCCGTACAGCGTCAACGAGGAAGTGCACAAGGCCAACGGCGCGGACGACGAGCCACTCGGCGAACTGATCATCTCCGTGCCACCGCCGACCGGCGCGCTCATCGACGTCATCGCCATTGAGCTGTCAGCTCCCTGGAAGGACGGGTCCCGTGCGACTCTCTAGAACTCTGAGGGCGGCCCTCGCGGGCGCCCTGCTCGCGGCCGTCAGCACCGCGTGCGGCACCGGCACCGGACCAGGCGGCGGTGACGGCAAGTCGCTCCGGGTCCAGATCCCCACCGGACCGCTGGCCGGCGCCATGGAGCAGGTCGGCAAGGACTTCGAGAAGGCCAACCCGGGCACGGTCGTCACCTTCGAGGGCGTCGACTCCGGCAGCTCCCGCGGCCCCAACGTGGCGCTGCTCAGCTCGACCGGCACCCCGGACATCGGCTACCTCCAGCGCAGCACAGGTGTCTGGTCGGCGCTGCTGAAGAACAAGCAGCTGACCCCGCTGGACGACGTCTGGAAGGCCGCGGGCCTGGCGGACAAGTACTCCAAGAGCCAGGTCGACTACTACACGACCGACGGGCACCACTACGGCGTCCTCTACGAGCAATTGCTGATCAACCCCGTCTACTACAACAAGGCGGCCTTCGCCAAGGCCGGCATCCCCGACCCGCCCGACCACCAGATCGCCTCCGTCGCCGACTTCGAGTCCATGGTGGGCAAGGTCAAGGCCGCCGGTTACGAAGGGTTCGGCGTGGGCGGTTCGAGCCCGTACGACCTGGGGCACACGCTGGACGCGCTGCTGCCCACCGCGGTGTCGGCAGAGGACTACGACGCCATGCTCACGAACTTCAAGCCCGGCTCTCCCACGGACGTCAAGTACACCGACCCCGGCTTCGTGAAGGTGCTGCAGACGATCCAGGACTGGCAGAAGAAGGGCATCTACCAGAACGGGATGCTCGGCATGGACACCGACCAGGCCCAGGGGCTGTTCACCAGCGGAAAACTCGCGATGCTGCAGGGCGGCAACTACACGTACGCGAGCCTGAAGGAGGCCAAGCCGTCGTTCGAGATGGGCTGGTTCCTGCTGCCCCCGCTCACTCCGGGCCGGAAGACGCCGTTCGACGCCTTCAACGGCGACACCCTGGTGGTCCCGGCCAAGGCGGCGAACCCGGAGCTGGCCAAGAAGTTCCTTCAGTTCTTCATGACCGACAAGTACCAGGTCGACGTCATCGCAGCCACCGGTTCGCTCCCGGTGTTCTCCTCCATCCCCGCATCAAGCCTGTCGAACCTCGGCGACCTGGTGCAGCAGCAGCTTGAGCTGTCGCGGTCCGTCGGACTGGTCAACATCTGGGACTCCACCGTGCCGTCCACCCTCGGGCAGGCGTTCTCGGTGCCGGTGCTGCAGAAGCTCGTGGCCGGCAAGCTGACCCCGCAGCAGGCGGCGCAGCAGTACCAGTCCGCGCTGGAGGACCTGCAGTCCGGCAAGGTGTCGGGAGCGTCGGACTGATGACCGCCGACAAAGCCGTTCTGGCGACGGCCGCCACGGCGCGGCCGCCTCGCCGGAGGCCACGGATCTTCCCGATCGCGATGATGCTCCCGGCACTGGTGCTGCTGCTCGTGCTCGTCGCCTACCCGATCGCCGGATCCGTGCGGATCAGCCTCGGTTCCTGGGACGGCATCGGCGCGGTCGTCTATCACGGCCTGGACAACTACCGGCGGCTTCTGCACGATTCGCTGGTCTGGCAGTCCATCGGGACCAGCCTGCAGTTCTTCGTCGGAACCGTGGTGTTCACGGTGACCTTCGGCTGCCTCCTGGCCAACGCGATCAGCCGCAAGGTGCCCGGCGCCCGGATCTTCAAGGTCGTCTGGTTCCTACCGGTGATCATCCCGGTCAGCATCGCGGGCATCTTCTGGTCGAACGCGTTCCAGCCCACGACCGGGGTGGTCAACTCCGTGCTCGGCCTGCTCGGGCTCGGAGACGGGCACGCCTGGCTGGCGTCGTCCTCGACGGCGCTGTACGCGGCGATCTTCGCCGCGGTGTGGACGCAGACCGGGTACGCGATGCTGATCCTGCTGGGCGCGATGGAGGCCATCCCCCAGGAGGTGCACGAGGCGGCCACGCTGGACGGCGTCGGAGCGGCCGGACGGCTGTTCCGGATCACCTTGCCGAACATCGTGCCGATGCTGGGCACGATCACGACGTTGACCTCGGTGTTCTCCTTCAACGCCTTCGGCATCATCTACGCGATGACCCGGGGCGGCCCGGGTAACGCCACGAGCATCCTCCCGGTGCTGGTCTACAAGCAGTCCTTCGTCGACCAGGACTACGGCTACGGCTCGGCCACCGCGGTCGTCACGACGCTGATCGTCGCCGTCATCGGGATCATGGTCATGCGGATCTTCCGCCAGCAGACCCTGGACGCGCGATGACGGCGTCGCGGACGCCGAGCCGAACGCGGCCGGCCGTACGGCGCAGCGGGCGACGATCGGCCTGGCGGCGTGGGCCGCTCTGGTACGTCGGCTACGCGCTCCTGCTGGTCTGGACGGCGATCACGGTCGTGCCGTTCGTGTCGATGCTGCTGCTGTCACTCCACCCGACCAGCGACATCTACGCCCACCCGCTGGGGCTGGGCGGCCAGTGGGTGCTGTCGAACTACGCCGACGCCTGGCGGGGCGTGGTCGGTGGCGCGCCGCTGTCGACGTACATCATCAACAGCGTGCTGGTGGCACTCTGCAGCCTGGCCATCGGCGTGACCTGCGGCAGCCTCGCCGGTTACGGTCTGGCCCGCGCGACCAGGGGCCTGTCGAACGCGGTCAGCCGCGTCATGGTCCTGGCCCTGAGCGTCCCGCTGGTCGTCGCGCTGATCCCGACGTTCGAGCTGCTGGGCAGGTATCAGATGCTCAACAGCGTGCCGGGCATCTCGCTGGTATATGCGGCGTTCATGACGCCCACCATCGCGCTCATCATGCGGTCGGTGTTCGCCGCCGTGCCGCGGGAACTGCTCGAAGCAGCCAAGATCGACGGTTACGGGGAGCTGGCCGCGCTGCTCCGCGTGGTCCTGCCGATCAGCAAGGGCGGTTTCGTCTCCGTCACGCTGCTGGGGCTCATCTTCGTGTGGAGCGAGGTGCAGTTCGGAGTGGTCCTGCTGACCCGCCCGCAGAACCGCACGCTGTCGGTCGGCCTGCTCTCCTTGCAGGGCCAGTTCGTCAGCGACCAGGGAGCCTTCTTCGCCGGACTCGTCATCGCGACGTTCCCGATCGTCATCCTCTTCCTGATCTTCCAGCGCTATGTCACGAGCGGCATCACCCTGGGTGCGCTCAAGTGAGACCCTCAGCGGCCTCGTTCACGAGCGCATGCACGGCCGGCCGGCCTGTCATTCGCCGCCCCGGGTCGGGCAGGACCTTCGACCACGGAAAGGTCGCCGGCCGGCCGGATTCAGCCTGCTTTGACCGGCAGCCGGAGTGGCCGGTAGACGAACCCGTCGCTCCACGCGACCGCCGACAGCTCCTCCTGCGCGTGCAGTCCTGGCAGGCGCGTCACCAGGGCGCGGAACGCTTCCTGCAGTTCCATGCGGGCCAGGTTCGCGCCCAGGCAGTAGTGCGGGCCGTGGCCGAATGCCAGGTGCGGGGTGGACGGGGCGCCGGTGAATCGGTGCACGTCGAAGCGCAGCGGGTCCGGGAACACCGACGGGTCGTGGTCGGCGGCCCACAGGTTGGGCAGCACGACCGTGCCGGCCGGGATGGTCCCGCCGGACACGTCGACGTCCTCGGTGATGCGCCGGAGCATGCCGTTGGAGCCGGGGCCCTCGTGGCGCAGGATCTCCTCCACCGCCGGATCGACCAGTTCGGGATGCGCGGCGAGCTCGGCGTACTGGCCGGGGTGGCGGAGCAGGCGGAAGACGCCCCGGACGATCATCGAGGCGGTGGTCTCGTGCCCGGCCAGGATCAGCGTGAACACCATGTTGGTCAGCTCGTCCTCGCTGAGCCCGTCCTCTTCGTCGCGGGCCGCGATGAGCAGGTCGATCAGGTCCTCGCCGGGCGCGGCGCGGTGCTGCTCGATCAGCCGGCGCGCGTAGGCCGTGAACGCGGCCAATCCCTCGGCCCGGGCATCGGCGCTCGCGTCCGAGGTGGACAGGAACATCTCCGTCCAGCCGCGGAACTGGTCGAAGCGGTCCATCGGCACGCCCAGCAGCTCGCAGATCACCCGAGCGGGCAGCGGTAGCGCGAAGTCCGCGACCAGGTCGAACTCGTGGCCGGCCGCGTCGATCAACTCGCCGGCGATGGCCGCCGCGCGGGGCCGCCAGCGTTCGATCTGCCTGGGCGTGAACGTGCCGTGCATGATGCGGCGGTAGCGGGTGTGCTCGGGCGGATCCTGGTTCATCAGCGCCGCCGGATCGTCATCCAGGAACGTGCCCCGGACCATTCGGGGCAGGCCGGGCTCGCGCAAGTTACGGCTGCTGGCCGGCGAGGTGAGGACACCGCGGACGTCCGCGTACCGGACGATCATCGGCACCCGATCGCCGCTCGGCAGCGTGGCCGCCTCCATGGGCGCCTCGGCGTAGCGGCGGGTCAGGTCGGGGGAAGGGGTGCCGTACGGTCCGGGAGGAAGGTCCGGCCAGGTCGATGTGGTGCTGGACTGTTCTGTCAAAGCCGCCTCCGGGCATTGCCGTCGTCCAACAAGCTCGCCCGGAACGTACGCAACAAGCCGCCGACGGTCAAGACCGCCGCCCCACCGGCAGGCTCACCGGACGTGCCCGCTCATGATGGGGGGCTGCCTCGCGCCGGCCATGAGATCGCGTTAGATTGTCGGGCGATTGATGTTGGTCTGACAGTAGAGGCGTGACGTGGCAGGGTTTGAGATCTACTTCGACACGCTCGAGGAGTGCGCCACCAAGGCCAAGGGAGTCGCTAACCAGTTCAAGGGTGCGGCGGAGGATGGTCCCACGAGCGTCAGCACCTCCTGCTTCGGCGACCTGGAGAACGTTTCCGGCAAGCTCGCCAAGGCCGTCAACGACTTCGAGGCGAAGATCGACGCCGAGATACGCCATGCGCAACAGAACCTGACCAAGGTCGAGGCGGCCATCCACCAGGTCGTCGCCAACGTCCGCACGGCCGACCGCCCCAGCGTTCCCCGGACGGAGCAGGTGTGACGGACATCTGGGACCAGTACCTCAGTCCCATCCAGCGCGTCATCGACGACCTGAGCGGCGACCAGGCCCAGATCTCCAAGATCTCGGGGCAATGGCGAACGCTGGCGAGCGACATCACCACAGAGACCGGCGTCATCAAGCGCGCGGTCAACAGGGTGGACAGCGCGTGGAACGGCCTCGCCGCCGAAAGCTTCGCCAAGTACATGGCCAGATATCCCGAGTCCGGTACGGCACTGAGTGAGGCCCTGACCAGCTGCGCCGGCAAGCTGGATGCCGCGGGGAACGCATTGGAGACGGCCAAGGGCGCGGTCCAGGCCCTTTACCGGGAGAAACGCGCCTGGCTGGACGAGCAGCGCGGCGACCCCGACAGCACGACGATCTCGATGACGAGCATCAGGTCCCAGGTGGCCAACGCCCTCGAGCGCGCCAAGGTGCACACGGACAAGGCCGCCGAGGTGCTCGGTCAGGCCACCGGCGAGATCGACAAATACCTCGGCGAGGTGCGGTTCTTCACCGGCATCCCCGCTCCCGGCGATCAAGACTTCATCCCGGGCAACAAGTCCGGGATGCCGTGGATCCCCGACCCGGACTTCCGGCCGCACACCCCGACGACGCAGCTGGCGTCCTACAACGGCAACGGCAACGGCAACGGCCTGCCGATCGGCGACGGCCTCGGGAACGGCGTCAACGGGGCAGGCGGCGGTGGCGGCGGTGGGGGAGCGCCTTCACTGGCCGTCCCGCCGAACGCCCACAGCCTGGCGCCCAACCCACGTGCCCAGGCCGTCATCGACTACGCCCTCAAGCAGATCGGCGACCCTTACGTGTGGGGAGCGACGGGACCCGGCTCCTTCGACTGCTCCGGACTGACCCTGCGCGCGTACGAGTCTGCGGGGACCACCATCCCCAGGGTCGCGCACGACCAGTGGATGCGCGGACCGCGCATCCCTGACGGCAGTGTTCGGCCCGGAGACCTTGTCTTCTTCGACAACAACGGTGACGGCACCGCCGACCATGTGGGCATCGTTCTCGACCCGGAGAAGGGCACAATGATCCACGCGCCCAGACCGGGCTCCGAGGTCAAGATCGCCCCCTACAGCCGTACCCCCATGGGCTTCACCCGGCCGGGAACGAGCTGACCCGGGCACGCGCCTGGAGCCGGGCCGCAAGCCTGGCTCCACGCGGCCGTGCGTGATCCAAGGCTAGGGCGTGCAGACGATCATCGGCCTGGCCGTGGTGTGCCTCCACGGTCACCCGAGGCAGCGATTCCTGAGTTCTCACCCGATGGCGTGAAGGGGTTCCCTCGTAGGAGGGAGGCGCGCCGGCACCCCTGGACGGGAGCCTTGCGGTGTCACGGGTGTTCCACGTCTGGAGGGTGTGTGGCTGCTTCGCTGCGGGTTCGGAGCGTGGTGTATCTGCTGTTGTGCGGGCTGGTGCCGTGGGCGGGCGTGAAGACGGTGTGGACTCTTGGCGGTGATGCCCTCGGAGTGAGCGGGGAGGCGTGGCTTCGAGGGGTCGAGAGCGATGGGGATCCCGTGTATCAGGCGTTGGCGGCTGTTGGCATTGATCTGACGGTGCTGGCGGCCCTGCTTGGCGTGTTTCTCGCTCTCGGGCTGGTGCATCGATGGGGGATGGTCTTTCCGCGGTGGACCCTGTTTCTCGCCGGGCGGCGGGTGCCTGCCTTCCTGCCCCTGGTTCCGGCCTGGGGGGTGGGGCTGTGCCTCGGGGTGTACGGGGTTGTGCTGCTGGTCATGGTGCCGCTCAGCCTTGTCGGGACGATTTCGCGGTTCGCGCCACCGGCGCCCTTCACCAGCAGCACGGACGTGACGTGGATGATCGTGTTTGGCGGGCTGGCCTTCGGAGGGCTCGGGAGTGCCCTTGTCGTGGGGGCGTGGTCCTACGGACGGCGCCTGAAGCCGAGCGCCGCGACGACTGACCGGCGCCTCGAATGACGGCCGGGTCGACGTTGAGGGGCGCGAGGTTGCATCCAGGCGTGGGTCAGCCGCCGGTGACCCAGTCCATGTGCTCGATCCAGTGGACGAACAGCTCCCGATCTCCCTGCAGTTCCAGCGTAGGAGCCGCATCCAGAGGGCGACGCCGGCTGATCACGAGCAGCAGGTCGACGGCTGGGCCGCGTACCACGACATCCGCCTTGGTGTGCGTGCGCTCCAGCACCACCTTGTCCTGTTCCCGGCGTGCCACCCACTCCCCGGACGCGTCGGTCGCGTGGAAATGCAGACTCTGACCGTCCCCGCGCATCGCATCGGCGAAGCCCGGCCTGTTCTCCCAATAACCGCGAGACGTCAGCGTGTCCAGCCAGTCCTCAAGGGCCGCAACGGCAAGCTCCGGCGCCAGCTCGTACCGCGTGCCGAGCGCCGCAGCCGCGTCCGCGCGATGCACGCAGGCCTCGCCGAACAGCCGACGTGACCAGAACGGCACGCCTGCGGCGCCGCCCGACGGATCCCACACCGGCGTGTCATCGGTGACCGAGGCGAACGCCTGTCTCGCCGCGGCCGCGCCGTCGTTCAGCCAGGCGCGCCACTGGCCCGAATCGGTCGGACCCGGAACGTAGCCGGCGAACGCCTTGCTCGGCTCGGTCATCTGCTCACCCACGAGCATGGCCACCATGCGCTGGGTCCCGCCGACATGGTCGACGAGATCGGCCAGCGTCCACTCCGGACAGGTCGGCACCGGGGCCGCCGCATCCTTGCCGTGCACCCAATCGGCAAAGGTGCTCGTCTGCTCGACAACGGCCTCTAAATACGCGGATGTGTCCATCGCTGCACCTCCAAGTGCTTTGTGATCTTCCCGAAGTTCGCGGGCCATATGAGTGGCACTATGCCGGAAAACAGGGCTGCCGTGGTTGCGTTTGACCGTCGTGAATGACATCCGACAGCAAGCCGAAAAAGCCGCATCGTCGTAGCACGGGGTTGAGAAACCTGCGGACAGCCGTTGGCGGTACTCGTGAGTAACTTAGCTGGCCCCCTGGCTTTGCGGCGCCGGCAGCTGTTGCCCTGCCGAATCCGGCGAATCGTCCGCAGCGGGCGGCGGCTGCGCGATTCTGGGCTTTTGCCGATCTTTCCGAAGGATGTGGGGATGAGCGAGGACAGGCACCCGACCTTCGACGACCTGGACGAGGAGGAGGCGGGGGGTCGTCATCATCGAAGAGCGCGAGGGGGCGCCACGGCGGCGGTGGGCGCGCTACGTCATGCCGGTGATGGTGGAGGTCGGCCCGGACACCGACCGGATCACCCGGGTGGTGACGCTGCTGGAGGAAATCCGCGACGACCTGGGCCACTTTTGTGTGTGACGAGAAGTTCGTCCGCCGTCGCATGGACTATGACCCGGTCGATCAGCCCGAGCTGCATGCCTGGAACGTCGCCGAGGCACGCTGGAGGGACCGGTACCGGATCGGCGGCCCGGGCAACTGGCCGGAGTCCAGCCGGTGGGAGGAGGGGTCTGACCTCACCGAGGCCGACGATGCCTACGCCGAGGTCAACCCCTACGCCGAGCCCACGTGAGGGTGCAGACATCCGGTGTCCGTGGTGCTCAGGTGGTGGGTTCGCTGGTCAGCTCGATCTCGATCTCGATGGCCAGGACGCCGAGGGCTTGTTTCTCGGGGCCGTAGATGCGGCGGATGTTGGCCAGTTGCTGCTCGCGTGAGCTGGTCGGGTTCACCCGCTCGGAGGCCCTCAGCGGGTGCCTGGCGACCTCGCGGCGTGGCCTCGCTTGACCTTGACACTGTGACAAGGTCTTCACTGGCGCCAAGGAGGTGGTCCCGATGGCTATGCCGAAACAGGACACGGATGCGTTCCCAGCTTTGCAGGGACTGGAGGCCGGCGACTCGTCAGTGCGGCTGCGGGCGGTGCTGGCGCTCGGCACCAGCCCTGACCCGCGGTTCATCGACAAGCTCATCGAACGCTGCGCGATCGAGCCCGAATTCTCTGTGCGTGACATGCTGACGTGGGCGCTCACGCGCCACCCGGCGTCAATGACGGTCCCGGCGCTTGTCGAAGAAGTTCGCTCGGAGCATGCGCAGGCACGAAGCCAGGCATTGCACACGCTGTCCAAGATCGGGGATCGGCATGCGTGGCCGGCGATCACACGGGCGCTTCTGCGCGACGCCGACGATGAGGTGGCGCGGAGCGCTTGGCGGGCGGCGGTCGTGCTCGTGCCCGACGGTGAAGTGCCCGAGTTGGCTGCGGTGTTGTCGGCGCAGCTCGGGCGCGGCGGGCGTGAGATGTGGCTGAGTCTCAGCAGAGCGCTGGTCGCGCTCGGTGAGGTGATCGTGCCAACGCTGCGCGCCGCGATGACGGATCCCGACCCACGGGTACGCGCACACGCGATCGCCACGGAGAAGGTGTTGCGCGACCCGGATGCCGGGGTGGCGTTCGCGATCGAGGAGGCCAAGCGTGTGGTGGCCCTCGGCGGCACCGGCGAGGGGGAGTGACGGGCCGTGTTGATCGGTGATGTGGCACGGCGGTCCGGGGTCAGCGCCCGCATGCTCCGGCATTACGACTCGCTCGGCCTGGTGCGGCCGACGGGTCGCAGCGATGGCGGCTATCGAGAGTACTCCAGCGAGGACATCCGGCGGATCTTTCATATCGAGAGCCTGCGGTCGTTGGGGCTGTCGCTGCGTGAAGTCGGGCGCGCACTGGATGATCCTGACTTCAGGCCCGCAGAGCTCGTCGACGACCTCATCCGCCAGACGCGAGAACGCATCGCGGCTGAGACGCAGCTGCTCACGCGACTGCGCCGGATCGGCGCTGCCGAACCCGCGGGCTGGCAGGACGTCCTCCAGGTCGTCGCGCTCCTGCAAGCGCTGGGGTCGAAGAGCGCCGGTAGGCGCCAGCGCGCGGCCCTGTCCTCTGTCGAAGAGGGCCCGGTGCCCGTGGAAGCGCTGGTCGAGGCAGTGCTGAGCGAGACGGACCCGAACGTCGCCGGAGCCCTTCGATGGGCGTTGGCGCAATCGGGCGACGACGGATTGGCGCTGCTTGCGGAGGGTCTCGGCTCACCGGTGGCCGAGGTGCGCAAGCGTGCCGTCCAGTCCATCGCCGAGATTTCGGACGGTACGGCGACCGCGCTGCTGCAGGAGGCCCTCACGAGCCCCGACATCGTGGTCCGCAGGTACGCGGCTCTGGCACTGGGAGCCCGTGGCGTAGCCGAAGCCGTTCCGACGCTCACTGACATGGTTGTCGAGGGGACGAATGACGTCGATGCGGCCGATGCCCTGAGCGCGCTGGCGAGTCGTCCCGCGTCGGCGGACCGGATCGCTTCCATGCTCGTCGATCGCCTCGCCCATGACACCGTCGAATCGTCGGCACGCCGACGGCTGACACAGGCGCTCGCGGACATCCCTGGAACCACAGCGTCACGAGCCCTCGCGGATCTGTCACATGACGAAGACCGTGCCGTTGCGCTTACCGCGGCATACATCCTCGGGATACGCGAGCAGGCGTCATGACCATGATCTACAAGTCCGAAGCCGGTGGACGCGAGCTCCTCGAGCACTACCGGCAGGCGCTGGAGGCCTGGCCGGTTCCCGCCGAGCAGCTACGGGTGCCGACCCGTCAGGGCGAGACCTTCGTCCTCGTCTCCGGCCCGCACGACGCGCCGCCCCTGGTGCTGCTGCACGGTTCGGGCGCGAACGCGTCCATGTGGCGAGGAGATGTCGCCACATGGTCTCAGAACTTCCGCACATACGCCGTCGACCTCGTCGGCGAGCCGGGTCTGAGCGCGCCCTCGCGCCCCGCCCTGGACTCCGACGCCGTGGCACTCTGGCTGGACGACGTGCTGGAAGGGCTCGGGATCATCGACGCCGCGTTCGTCGCCACGTCCCTCGGCGGCTGGACGGCCCTGGACTACGCCATCCGCCGTCCAGAACGGTTGACCCGCCTGGCGTTGATGTGCCCAGGCGGCGTGGGACGGCAGAAGGTCGGCTGGATGTTCAAGGCCCTGCTGACCCGCCTGCTCCGGCGCGGCGGACTGCGCGAGTCGGCGATGGCGGTCGCAGGACTGGACGGGGACAGGGACCGGCAGGCGCTCGACGCCGTCGTCCTGACGTTCACGCACTTCAACCCGCGCAGGGAGAGGCTCCCGGTGTTCCCCGATGAGGCGTTGCGCGCTCTCACCATGCACGTCCTCGTCATCGTCGGCGGCCGTGACGTGATGTTCGACTCCCACCAGACCGCACGGCGCGTGCGTGAGTGCATCTCGCACGCGACCGTGCATCTGCTGCCTGAAGTGGGTCACGCTGTCTTCGGCCAGGCCGAGCCGATCGCCGCGTTCCTCCTGGCCTGAGGGTCGCCCGAGGGGATCCCACCCTCGGGCTCCGGGGTTGACTGGCAGCAGTCGTTGATCAAGTGGTCTGTATCCGAGCCAGTATGGCCTCCGGACACCTTCCGCTCCCGTGTCCCCAGCCCAAAGTGGGCCCTTGACTTGGGGATGGAGCGGTGCCGTCCCCGGCAGGTGTCGGGATTAGGTGATTTCCCGACAGGCTGCCGCGCCGGCCCCCGACGGACGAGGAAACCGGACACCAGGTGATGAAACGCGGCTCTGGGTGGTCGTTTGCGGGCTCTGATTGACGACAGGATTTCCCGGCAGAAAGAAGGGGGACTCCGACCCCCTTTCATCGAGGAACCTTCGGTGCGGATCGTCTACTCGACGCTCGTCCACCGCAACGCAGTCGCTGCTGCGCCAGCGGCACATCCTCACCGAGGCCGCGCTCCTGGTCCGGACCGAGGGCATCGCCGCAGGGTTTCGCCCGGCCGAGGGGGTACTGCGGTTCGAGGACCCGGCGACCACCTCCAAGATCCCCGCGCTGGAGCGTCCCGCGTTCGCCAAGGTCGCCGCCGCCGCACACCCCGGCGACGTCCTGACCGTGTCGGAGCTGTTTCGCCTGTGCCGCGACCTGATTGACATCCACGCCGTCCGCAACTGGTGCCAGGCCCGCGGCGTCGCCCTGCGCGTCCTGTCGGGACCGCTGTCGAACTTCCACGACCTCGCGGCCAACGACGCCACGACAGCGCTGCTCATCAACGTGATCACCGCAGTCGGGCAGTTCCAGCGCGACCTGCAAAACGAGCTGACCGCCGAAGGAATCGCCGCCGCCGAAGCCGAAGGCCGCTACCGCGGTCGGCCCCCCGGCGCTGGCCGGCGCCCGGCTTGCGGAGGTGCGATCGCGTTCGCCGACCGCGGCACCTCGATCGCGGCTCTCGCCCGTACGCATGGAGTGAGCCGGGCCGCCATCCGAACCGCACTGACCGGACTACTGCCCGGCCAGCCGAATCCGCCCTCGCACATCCCGACCGAGGACACCTGCCGAAGGGGCCAGCTAAGTTACTCACGGGTACCGCCAACGGCTGTCCGCAGGTTCCTCAACCCCGTAGCACGATGCTCCTCCTACGCCGAACCCGACTTGTCGGGATCGAGGCGGCGGTAGATGGCGGCTCGGCCGACGCAGGCGTTAACGGGGTTTCCACGGGTCAACGAGCCCTTGCCGGCCATGTCTTCCGCTGTGGTCGACGCCGGATTTCGCTCGCTTTCACAGCGCGGAAGGCAGCGCCCCCGCCCGGTCCTCCGGCACGCGAACGCGCGATGACCTCCTCCGTCGATGGCTGGAACCGTTCCAGGCGGTCACCCCGGTCGGCCGCGATCACGCGGACGGCCCGCTGCAGTGGGTGACGGTTGGCGATCCGGACGCCGGCGACGATGTCGGCGTCTCACCCGTGCGACCCACCTGGCCAGCATGACCTTCGACCCACCTGGCCAGTATGACCTTCGACCCACCTGGCCAGTATGACTTGGATGGCCGCCAGCCTCGCTCCCGCGTGCCGCGGTCACGCGCCGCCCTGCCCAGCCCACGCCCAGACGGCGGCACAGCGTGCGGAAGGACCGCTGCGGCGGACGCGTTCGCCGACCGCCGTCGCAGAGCTCGGCGATGGCCTCGGCGCGATCGGCGGTGAACCTGATCCCATCGCCGGCGAACTCCTTGCGCGCGATCGAGTGGAGCTTGCCGGCCTCGAAGGTGGTACGCGTCAATGGCCCAGACCTTCCTGGGACGCTTCCGCGACGCGGCCGGAACACGCCCAGAGTGAAGCGTCAGGTCGTTCGCTGGTCAACTGACGTCCAGGAGGCCGAGCCGTGCCGCTCGTACGCCCGCCGGGAAGCGGCTGTTCGCCCACAGCATCGCCGTGAGCTCACCGACCAACCGGGTGACGGTACGCGTGGAGACGCCCATGCTGCGGGGGATGGCCGAGTCCTTCTGGCCGGCGGCCAGCATGCGCAGGGCGGCCCGCTGCTGGTCGGTGAGCGTGACGCCGTCGGCCGATCGCGGCACATCGTCGGGCTCAGAGGCGGTCGTCCAGCAGTAGTCGTCGAAACCGAGCCCGGCTTGTTCGCCCAGCCGCGCCCGTAGACCGAACGCTGACCCACTGACCAGCAGACCTCATCCAGCCGCAACGACGAAAGGGGCATCAGCTCGCGTAACGCACTCTCAGGAGCCTCTGCCACGCTTCGTAAGCACCCAAAGCCAAAGAGTCAACTTCTTGCAACTCGAGTGTGTGGTCGCGCCTCTAACGAGACATGAGACGCATCGCATGGACGGTCGCCGGTCTCGCGCTCGCCGTCCTCGCCGCCCTGGCGCCGAGTACGGCACAAGCCGGCAAGACGGCCACCGCCCAGACCACAACGACAGCCACCGACCTGGTCGACAGCATCCCGCCGAAGATCCGCGCCGAGATGCTCGCCCAACGGCCCGCCGCCCAGGCGGCCCACGACATCAGGATGGCCGTGGAAAACACAGGGCCACACCGGTCTGGCCGGCATCACGATCAAAGGCACCGCCCTCGACGTGTGGTGGAAGGGCGACCTCCCGCCCCAGCTACGCAAGCTGATCGACTCCATCACCGACGTCAAGGTCGCCGTACGAAAAGCCGCCTACTCCCAGGCCGAGCTGGCCAAGGCCGCCGCAAAGCTGGAATCCGACATGCGGAATAACCCCGACACTCTTGTCCACTCCATCCGCTACCTGGCAGATGGCAGCGGCGTCGCCGTCGGCACCGAGGCGGAGGCAGACAAGGTACGTGAAACCCTCACCGAGCTTGCCGGCCCGCTTCCAGTTCAGGTGATCACCGCGCCGAGATGGGAACTCCACACAGGCCGGATGACAGACACGATGAACTTCTGGGGCGGCGGCCGCATCTTGAACATCTCCCAGGGCCTGGGATGCAGCGCGGGTTTCGCGGTCGCCGGAGGAGCGGGCATGCTCACCGTCGGGCACTGCGGTGACATCGGCAACGAGTTCCGAAACGGAGACCACACCGTCACCTACGGGTGGGCACGCCGCAAGCATGCCAGCCATGACCTGATGCTGATCCCCACCAACACGGCGGGCCGCGTCTATGTCGGAGGCGTGGACATCCCCAAGACGCACACCATGTCCATGGCAGTCGCCGGCTGGGATTGGGCCTGGCCAGGCGAGCTGATCTGCCACTCCGGAGCCACTTCAGGAACCGTGTGCGGCATCCGCAATACCGACACCTACGCGCTGTCGTTCTGCGCAGCTCCCTTCATGGGCCGCACCCGGTGCTTCTCGGACATGATCGTCTCCCACAACCTGACCTCCGGCAATCCCTCACAGCGCGGCGACAGCGGGGGGCCTGTGTTCACCTTCGCCGCCACGGCGACGCGCGAAGTGCGTGTGATCGCTGAGGGGACCATCACTGGTGGCGGCTACGGAGACATGATCTACCAGGACTTCGGCACGGCCTGGCGCGACTTCGGCGTCACGCCCGCCACCAACCCACGGTGACTCCATGCCAGGCGGACCCAACCGCTTAGCATGGTTTTCGGGCGGCCCGCAACTTGGAGCGGTCCTTGCGGCGGGTCGAGATGGTCTCCTCGACGATCTCTCGGCAGCCGGCCGCGTTCAGCAGGTCCAGCTGCGCGGCGTGGTCCTGGCCCCGGGTGGAGACGCGGGCGTAGCCGAGGCGGATCGCGTTCGACGGCTCGGCGGCCTCAGTCACGTGCGACGCCTTCCTCTCTCGGCTCGCTCCTGGCGGGCCTGCTGACGCTTGCGCCGGTCTTTCTCTTCCATGTCGGCCTCGATGATCATGTCTTGCTCGGCGGGCGTGAGATCCGTCCAGGCTGCAGGTAGGTGGCCAGCGCGGCGTGGGCGCGTTCGTCGTCCGGGCCGAACTCGGAGATCTCGACGCCGGAGCCGTCGTGGGCCTGGCGCCGCTCTTCGATCGTGTACGTGAGGCCGGCGTGCTCGTACAGTCGGAAGGTCATCGACTCGTCCAGCCCGTCGCGCGGGTTGAAACGGGGCCACCTCGCCCTGGTAACCGGAGACGCGGCTTCCCGCCCGGTGTGCGGCCAGCTACAAACGATGTGTGCGGCATCTGTACTGGGACCTCGGAGAAACCGGAGCCGGCGCCTGCTTCGAGGTGGACTGGCGCGGCTCGACCGCCCGGGTCTGCCTCATGGACAGCGAGGAATACCAGGCGTACCTCGATGAGGATGCGTACCAGTACCACGGCGGCTTCTACGACTACAGCCCCATCACCCTGCAGGTGCCCTACGACGACTACTGGTACCTGATCGTCGGCGCCCTGCTCCATGATTGACGGTCATGCCCGGCCGGTCGCTGACGGTCTGGGGTGGCTCTCGTGCAGGAGTGTGCGCAGTTCGGCGGTGTCGATGATGTGGGCCAGCCGCGGGAAAACGCTGGTCATCAGGGTGTGGTGGGTTTGCGCGTCCGAGTCGATGACGCAGTCGGACAGGATGTAGAGCTGGTAGTCGCGGTCGGCGGCGTCGGTGACGGTGGACAGCACGACGCCGCTGGTCGTGACCCCGGCGATGACCAGGGTGGAGATTCCGCGATCCCGCAGTTGCCTGTCGAGGTCGCTGGTGGACAGCGCTCCATAGCGGGTCTTACGTACGGTGATGTCACCGGGTTCGGGGGTGAGCAGGTCGTGGATGGCGGTATCGGGCTCCTCGTGATGCATGAGGTGCTGCTCTCCAATGAAGGAGAACGTCTTGTTGGCCGGTGGGATCGCCGCCCACTCGGCTTCGGTGAAGCCGACCCGCACATAGGCGATGGCGGCACCGTGCGCGCGCATGTCGGCGATCGCGCCGGCTACCCGGGACAGCAGCGCTTGGTCGGCCAACTCGGGAAGTGAGGCCAGGATTGCCTGCTGGTAATCCATGACGAGCAACGCGGTCGTCCGAGGGTCCAGCGCCTGAGTTGGGACGGTCATGTCTCTCCTTGGGTAACGAGGGTGTTGTGGCATGCGGAAGGGACACGCCAGGCACCGGCTGCGCTTGCCGAAGCCCGAGGTCTTCGGGGCGTCGTTCATGCTTGCGGCTGGCGTCTTCACTGTCTGGCGGGTTCGGCGGGCGCGGCCGACGGTGCGTCGACGGTGGTGCGCAGCGGCAGTTCCTTGATCAACAGAGCGAGAACGAGGGCGGCTGCCATCACTGCCGCGGCTACAAGGAAGGCGATGCCCAGCGCGTCGGTGAAGCCCTGCCGGAAAGGCTGGGCGAGCAAAGGGTGCAGGTGTTGCAGGAACGCCGTGTCATCGAGGGCGGACTGGCCGCCGGCCGATGCCAGGTCCAGCATCCCGGCCTGCTCGGGATGCTGCGCCGCAGCGGCGCGGAAGGCGGGGGCAGAGCTTGCCGTCGCGTAAGCCGACCTGATCGTGCTGTCAGCCGTGGAGTAGGCGATGGACAGGAACACGGCCGCGCCGCCGGCGCTGCCCACCTGACGGAAGAACGTGTTGCACGACGTGGCGACGCCCAGGTCGGCCTGGGACAGCGCATTCTGCATGGACAGTGTGATCGTCTGCGCGTACAGGCCCGCGCCGCCGCCGAGCAGGAACATCGCGGACTCGACATAGGGCAGGGGCGTCCCGGCGGACAGCCGCCACAGCAGCAGCATGCCGGCCATCAGCAGAAACGATCCCGTGACCGGCAGGATTTTGTAGCGGCCGGTTCGCGAGGTGAACTGCCCGGCGATCACCGAACCGGCCAGTGTGCCGGCCACCTGCGGCAGCGTGAGCAGGCCCGCCTCAGCTGGCGAATACCCCCGGACAAGCTGCAGGTACAGCGGCAGCAGTGCGATGCTCGCGAACATCCCGATGCTGGAGATCAACGACTGCCCGGCGCCGACAGCGAACCCACGGTTGCGAAACAGCCGCAGCACCAGCAGCGCACTGTCGCCCGCCCGCCACTCCGCGAGCAGGAATCCGGCGATCCCCAGCGTCCCGATCGTGTAGCAGGCTACCGAGGCCGGCGCGCTCCACCCCCAGTCCTGCCCGCGCTGGGCGACCAGCAGCAGCGGGACCGCCGCGATCAGCAGGGCCAGCGTGCCGGCCAGGTCGACGCGGCGCTGACGCCGGCTCTGATGGTGCCCTGACCGCAGCACCCTGATCACAACAGCGGAGGCGGCGATGCCGACTGGGAGGTTGATCAGGAAGATCCACCGCCAGCCGTCCACGCCGAGCAGCGCCCGCTGCCCGGCCAGCGCGCCGCCGACCACCGGGCCGACAACGCTGGCCACGGCATAGGTGGCGACGAAGTAGCCGCCGTATCGAGCACGCTCTCGCGGTGGGACGATGTCGCCCAGCACCGCCGAGGTCAGCGCGAGGATTCCCCCAGCACCGAGGCCCTGCACGGCACGGAAGACCGCCAGCATGGGCATCGAGGCGGCGAACACGCACAGCACGGAACCGGTGAGAAACACGCCGATGGCGACCAGGAACAACGGCTTGCGGCCGTGCGTGTCCGACAGCTTGCCGTAGACCGGCACGGAGATCGTCGAAGTGATCAGGAATCCGGTCGTCACCCACGCCTGCGCAGTGAGTCCGTTCAGGCTCTCGCCGATCCGGTACGTCGCCGCGGCTACGACGGTCTGATCGAGCGACGCGACGAAGGTGACAAGCATCAGCGCGGCCAGGATCGCCAGCACCTGACGCCGGCCATAGCCGTCCGACATGGTCACTTATACTCCTGGCGGTTGTTAGGGAGTGTCTGGGCGCCGCACATCAAATCGGATCCTGCGACACGATGTCCAACAGCCGACACAACGCATAAAACAACTAGGAGTTGTTCATGGAGCTGGACCTCGGTGCCATCAGGACGTTCCTTGCCGTGGTCGACGACGGGCATTTCACCGAGGCCGCCGCGCGCGTGGGCATGTCCCAGCAGGCCGTGTCCAAGCGCATCGCCAAACTGGAAGGTGACCTGGGAGTGCTTCTGCTGATCCGGTCCCGCACCGGGATCAGGCCGACCACGGACGGCGAGGCGTTCCTCCCGCATGCCCGGGCGCTGATCAGCCTGGCCGACCAGGCCGCCGCGATGCTCCGCGCACGCCGCCGCCCCCTGCGCGTTGACGTGCTCGGGCGCGATTCGGCCTCGATCGAGATAGTCCGGGCTTTCTACGAAGCCAGCGACGTCGAGCTCGACATCGTTGTCTCGCGGGGCGCCGTCCCACGGGCGTCGGCGCTCACTGGCGGCTCGGTCGACGCGGCGTTCGGCCGCACCACGGGGGCCCTGCCGCCAGGGATCGCGCGCGTCCCGGCCTGCCTGGAACCGATCCCCATCCTGGTCAGCCGCCAGCACCGGCTCGCCAGGCGCAAGCGCATACGGATGGAGGAGCTATCGGGCCTGACGGCGTGGATGCCGGGCAACGCCGGCGACAGCGAGTGGGCGGACTACTACCGCCTCCTCAGCGCCGAGTTCGGCGTCAAGATCGACAGTTCCGGCCCGTTCTTCGGTCGTGACCACATCATGGAGAGAATCGCGGCCTCGCCGGATCTCATCACGTTCGGCAACAAGAGGCAGTACCCGGTCTCGCCCGACGTCGTCGAGATCACGGTCACCAACCCCATGCCGGTGTACCCCTGGTCCTTGATGTGGCACGAGGCGAACCGCCACCCGTCGCTGCCGCTGCTCATCGCTCACATCAAGGACCACTACCGCCCGTTCGCCAGCCCCAGTCACTGGCTGCCCGCCCCTGATCGCTCCCTCTTCCCGGCCGATCCCGAACCAGCCCGCCAGCTGAGGCCGCTGCGCACGCCCCCGCCCGCCGAGTAACCCCCCTCCCGTTCAGCGCGCCGGATGCTCCCCGGCTGAAAGGCCCTCGGCGAGCATCCGGCGTACCTGCTCATGCGAGATCCCGGCGCTCGCGCCGATCTTGCGCAGGCCCCATCCCTCACCCCGCGCGTCCGCCATCGCCGCGATCAGCGCCGCGCCGGTCACCTCTTCCAGCATCGCGCGCAGCTCCGCCAGCCGCCGCAGCCGCAGCGCGGGCGCGAGATCAACGATCTCCAGGCAAAAACGATCAACATCAGCACGCAGGAACGCCACACCCTCAGAATCCGCCATCGGGCAAGCCTGCCCTGGTCAGGCCCATGGTGTCAAAACATGTGACACCAAGCCCGGTTCGCCGTTCCGCTCCTACTGGCAGGCCTCGTTGGCGGCCAGGAACGCGGCGTGCCCGGCGCCCAGGTCGTCCACCGCGATGCTCGGCGGCGGGGTGATCTCCAGGTCGCGCCCGTCAGGCCGCTGAGGGCCCCGCAGCGCGTCGATCTCGTCCTGCCCGGAGGGGGGGCCGGGCCCTGGGGGGCGGGGTGCGGGCTGCTGGGGGCCGTTGAGGGCGGTGCGATGTCGGTGGGCCGGTCGACGGGCGCCGAGCGGGCGTCCAGGCGGGCCCGTTCGGCGTCTAGCCGCGGTTCGGTGGCCTGGGCGGGCCAGGTGGCGGGCGAGGTCGACCAGCTCGGCTTTGCGGGCCGCGTTGGCGGCGCTCCACCTGGCTGCTGCCCATCATCACGCCCTGTGGCCTCGACCAGGTGCTGTTCGAGGCCATCTCCGCCTTCGCCACCAACGGCCTGTCCACCGGCATCACCGCCGGCACCCCGCTGGCCGGGCACGTACTGCTCAGTGTGCTGATGTTCATCGGCCGCATCGGCCCGCTCACCCTGGGCTCGGCGCTCGCCCTGAAGCAACGCACCCGTCGTTACGAACTGCCGGAGGAAAAGGTGATAATCGGCTGATCGCTCGGCCGCCGCACCGGCATTTGAAGGTACGCCCGCGTCAACCGCGTGAATCGGCGCCGAAGTTTACACGGGCGGTTCAACGTTACGGTTGATGTCATGTCGGCCTTTATGCAGAAGGAAGAACGTCATGGCGGATGACCACACGACGATCGAGCTCAGCCTGTACGAACTGCGCGAGGTCGCCGGCTTCGCCGTGGCGTGCGCGCGGCCCGCGTTGACGATCTTCGAACGTGAACGCCCTGACGATCGGCGCCCACGAGACGCGATCGAGACCGCGCAGATGTTCGCGGATGGAGCCAAGCGCAGCAAGGCGCTGCGCGACAGCGCGTGGGCGGCGATGCGCGCGGCTCAGGAGACGCGCGACGCGGGATTCGCCGCGGCGAGCGACGCCGCGCGGGCGGCGCTGGCCGCGGCCAGTGCGGGGTACCTTCATCCCCTGGCGAAAGCCACCCAGGTCAAGCACATCCTCGGACCGGCCGGTCACGCCGCACGGGCGTTCGAACTCTCCGCCGGAGACGATCCCGTCGTCGGAGCCGATCACATCGCCCAGGCGCGGGCCCTTGCCAATCCCGTCGTGGTGGACGTCCTGAGGCGCTACCCGCTCGCCCCGCCCGGCGGCGGGCGGGTCGGCGAACTGATCCGCCAACTGGACGCGTCCCTCCGATGATCCCCGACGGCGACCGCAGCGCCGTCTGGAGAAACCCCTGACCGCGCCTACGACACCAGTAGGCCCGGCACTCGGGTCGCCGTCACCAGGGGCAAGGTAACGCTGAGTAGCTGTCGTGGCTTTCGTGGTCGCGAGACTGTTCATCTCAGGGGGAGGCTGAACACGCCGGATCACCGGGGCTTGCGGCTGATCGCGGCTCGCGGGTAGGTCAGGCCGAGGTACGCGGCCGGCGGGTTGTTGAGGTAGTCGCCCCAGGCGCAGCCTGCGGGGTGGGGGCAGGTCTCCAGCCATGTGTTGCAGTGCCGGCACAGCAGGCCGCGGACCTGGAGGCCGGCGGGGTCGTGGTCGACGAACACGCCGATCGTGCTGTGGCACGCGTGGCAGGCCGGGCCCAGGGCCGCGATCAGCGCTCTGATGATCGGGCCCAGAACCGGCCCCTGGAACGGAGGCCACCGCGCGCTGTCTTGTTCGACCGGGCATCGCTCGCGTCGCCTGACGAGAGCGGGGTCGGTCTCGGAGCCGAGGGCGAGCACCGGCCAACGCACGGTCCTGTTGCCGCAGCGGCCCTCCTCCGGCCGGGTGCCAGGGGGCGGGTTGACCCGGTAGTGCTGCCCGTCCGCGCTCCACCACTTGCACCATTGCTCGTGCGGCAGGGCCGGGGGCGGCGGCTTCTTCAGTCCTCGCCACGTCCGGGCGCAGAGATATCGCGTGCCAAGACGCAGGTGGTAGCGGCCGTCGTCGCCGAGCACCGCGATCGGAGGGGTGACCGCGACGGATCCGGTGAGGACTCGGCAGGGCTGAGCAGCCCTGGCGGCGGTCAGCACCGCCAGGGCCGCGGGCTCGTCGGTGCCGGCCTCCCAGGCCAGCCGTCGCAGCAGCGTGTCGCGACGGTGCTCGGGGAAGTCGGCGGGCCCCAGCCAGGCGATCACGGCGCTGCCTGCGGGGCGGTGGGTTCGAGAGCACCTGTGGTCCGGCCGGCGCGGAGCTGCTGCAGGTCGGGGATGTGGTTGTACAGCGTGCCCGGGGAGACGCCGAGCAGCTTGGCGATCGAGGTGATGGAGTTGTCCGGGTTGGGCAGCATGTCGCGGGCGGCCCGCAGGAGTTCGGGCGTGATGACGGTGGGGCGGCCGCCGGTGCGGCCGCGGGCGCGGGCGGCGGCCAGGCCATCGCGGGTGCCCGCGACGATGAGCTCGCGGATGAACTCGGCCAGGGCGGCGAAGACATGGAAGATGAGTCGGCCGCCGGGAGTGGTGGTGTCGAGGTTCTCGTGCAGAGAGGTGAAGCCGATCTCGCGCCTGCGCAGGTCGCCGACCATGGTGATGAGGTCGGCCAGGGAGCGGCCGTAGCGGTCGAGCGACGGCACGACGAGGGTGTCGCCTTCGGTCAGGAAGGCGTGGCAGGCCGCCAGCTCGGGCCGCTCTGCGGTCTTGCCGGACTTCTTGTCGGCGAACACCTTCCGGCAGCCGGCCGCCTTGAGGGCGTCGAGTTGGCGTTCGAGGTTCTGGCCGGCGGTGGAGACGCGGGCGTAGCCGATGCGGATCTCGCTGCGGTGGGCGGGGAAGGCGGCCAGCGGGTCGGCGGGAAGCTGCAGGGAGTCGGTCACGCCCGTCATTCTCTCAACAAACGGTGTTTGGAGGTTGTTGAAGCTCGATGGTTGTTGAAGGAGTTTTTGAAGGCTTTCCGAGGCCTGGAGGTGCCGATTTCAATGTCGGTTTTCGAAGTCGTCTGCCCGGATGCGCGAAGTGGTCTGCACGCTGCGGCACACCCCGGGACGCGATCAGGGCCCGCGCGGTGCGCGGGCCCTGATCCGTTGTGGGGTTTCCTGCGTTATGCGGTGGCGGGCCGGAGGCGTGGTGGAGCTGGATGCAGCGGTTTCAGGTGGGGCGGATGGCCTGTACGGCGGTGTCATAGAGGTCGAACAGGTCGGCCTGTCCGCCCAGGCGTACCCATTCCTCGTTGGCTGCCTGCAGGCAGATGATCGCTGCGGCTGCGATCGCGCGGGCTTGCAGGGTGCGGCGGTCGGAGTCGGGCAGTCGCGGCTCGATCAGCGGTGCGAACAGGTCTTGCCAGCGGGCTTGCTTCTCGGCGTGTCCGGCGCGTAGGGAATCGTTGCCGAACAGCAGCGTGATGAACTCCAGGCGCCCTTCGGCTGTCATGTCGATCTCCTCGAGCACCTGGAACGCCGCGCGCAGCGCCGCCCAGGCATCCTCGTCGGCCGGGCGCTCGGCGAGGCGTGCGGCGATCAGCTCACCCTGTTCGGCCAGGCTGCTGAGCGCGAGGTCTTCCTTGTTGCGGAAGTAGTTGAACAGGGTCCGCCGGGAGATACCCGCGGCGGCGGCGACCTCTTCGAGGGTCGTGTTGTCGTAGCCCTTGGCGGCGAACAGTTCGATAGCGGTGCGGGCCAGCAGTGAGCGGACCACGGAGCGGGTCTGTTCCCGCAGGGGTGTCGGTTTCTGAACCATGCACCGATGGTACGTCATCTCACATGATGCAGCTACTTGCACTCCGTGCAAAGACGTGCGTAGAGTGAACGGCATGAGCAAAGTTGATTACCGCAGTCAGACCGTCATCGTCACCGGCGCCAGCTCCGGCCTCGGCGCCGAATTCGCCCGCCAGCTCGCCCGTCGCGGCGCCAACCTCGTGCTGGTCGCCCGCCGGGCCGACCGGCTGCAGGACCTGGCCGCCGAGCTCACCCGAGCGCACGGCGTGACGGTGACCACCGTCGCCCGCGACCTCGGCCTGCCCGACGCCGGCCGCACCCTGCGCGCCGAACTCGAGTCCCGCGGCATCCACGCCACCGGGCTGGTCAACAACGCCGGCTTCGGCACCCACGACGCGTTCACCGACGAGGACCCCGACCGGCTGCAGAGCATGATCGCTCTGAACGTCGCCTCGCTGGTCGATCTCAGCCGCGCCTACGTCGGCCCGCTGACCGCCACCGGCAACGGCCTTCTGATCAACGTCGCCAGCCTGCTGGGCTTCCAGCCGAACCCGTACATGGCCGTCTACGGCGCCACCAAAGCCTTCGTCCTGAGCTTCACCGAAGCACTGTGGGAAGAGGGCCACGGCACCAGCCTGCGCGTCCTGGCCGTGTGCCCCGGCGCCACCGCCACCGAGTTCTACGACGCCGCCGGCCAGAACGCCGACTACGGCACGAAACGCGCCACCCCCGAACAGGTCGTCAAGATCGCCCTGGACACCCTCGACCGCCGCTCCGCACCCCCGTCGGTGATCACCAACAGCGGCTCGCTCGCCGTGGCCAGCAAGCTCCTGCCCCGCCGCACCATGGTCCGGATCATGGGCTGGGCGGCCCGCCGCTCGCGCCCCCAGCCGGCCGCCGCCCGCGCCGACCACTGAGGACAGCCCACAACCCCAACGCCCGCCGCCGCCCGCACCAACCGCCAAAGGAGCACGATCATGACCGCCACCGACGTCACCACCCAGCCCACCGACGCCGAGCGCTTCCAACACATCCTGCAGGTCCGGCGGACCGCGTACCTGCGTGACGGAGCACCCTCCCTCGCCGCACGCCGCAGCGATCTGGCCCGTTCAAGGCGGCACTGATCGCCCGGCGCCACGCGATCGAGGAAGCGATCGACACCGACTTCGGGCATCGCTCGCGGCACGAGACCGCGATGATGGAGATCGTCGGTGTCGTGCAGGGCATCGAATACCTGCAGCGCAACCTGCGCCGGTTCATGCACCCGACCCGCCGGCACATCGAGCTGCTGCTGCGGTTCGGCAGCAACCGCATCGAATACCAGCCGCTCGGCGTGGTCGGCGTCATCTCGCCGTGGAACTACCCGGTCAACCTGTCGCTGATGCCCGTGGTCACCGCGATCGCCGCCGGCAACCGCGTCATGCTCAAACCGTCGAAGCTGACCCCGGCGACGAACGCGGTGCTCGCGGCGATGCTCGCCGAACTGTTCCCGCCGGAGCAGGTCACCATGGTCAGCGGCGATGGCTCCGCCTTCTCCGGCCTGCCGTTCGATCATCTCGTCTTCACCGGCAGCACCGAGGTCGGCCGGGCCGTGATGAAGGCCGCCAGCGAGCACCTCGTCCCGGTCACTCTGGAACTGGGCGGCAAGTCCCCGACCATCGTGGCCAAGGGACACATCACCGATCAGACGGTGGCCGACATCGTCTTCGGCAAACTGCTGTCCGGTGGGCAGACCTGCATCGCCCCCGACTACGCCCTGGTCCACGAATCCGAGATCGACACCTTCATCGCCGCCTACGACCGGCTGGTGAAAGGCGCCTACCCGGACGGGCCGACCAGCGACGACTGCACCTCGATCGTCAACGAGAAGGAGTACCGGAACCTCACCGGCCTGCTCGACGACGCCCGCGCCCACGGCGCCCGCATCATCGAGGTCGGCCACCGGCCGCACGAGGCGGCCGACCGCCCGCATACCCTCGCCCCGACCGTCGTGCTCGGCGTCACCGACGACATGCGCATCGCCCACCAGGAGATCTTCGGCCCCATCCTGCCCGTCTTCGGCTACCGCACCATCGACGACGCCATCGACCACGTCAACGCCCGGCCCCGACCCCTCGCCCTCTACTACTTTGGCGACAAGGGCCCCGACCGGCGCACAGTCCTCGACCGCACCACCTCCGGCAACGTCACCATCAACGGCACCCTCATGCACGTCGCCCAGGACGACCTGCCCTTCGGCGGCGTCTGCGCCAGCGAGGTGCGGGCACTGGGCGCCGAGGTCGTCACCGGGGACCTGACCCGAGCCGAAACGGTGGCGGCCGCGCTCGACGGCGTCCGCCGGACGTACTTCGGGCTCAGCGTGTCCCCGGACCACTTGCTCGCGGCGACCGTCATGGCCACGGTCGCGAAGGCACACGGCGGACTCGACCTGCTGGTGGGCATGTCGCAGATGACGGTGTCGCAGATGACCGCCACCAGCACCACCGAATCCCACCAGCAACGGCTGCACTGGCTCGCCGAGCAGGTGCTGGACTGGTCGGGCCTGCCCGTGGTGCACGTACGCCCGACGACGTTCCTCGACAATCCGTTGTTCACCGTCCTCGCGGCGCGGTCGATCCGCGAGAACGGCACGCTGGCGCTGCCGTTCGGGACCGGACGCACCTCGCCGGTCGCTGCCGACGACGTCGCCCAGGTGGCCGCGACCATCCTGCGCGATCCCGGCGAGCACGCCGGGAAGGTGTACGAGCTGACCGGACCACGAACACTCGACATGACCGAAGTAGCCCAGGAGTTCTCCAAGGCGCTCGGCCGTACGGTCACCTACCGGGACGTCCCCCTGCAACAGTGGCGCACCGAGGTACTCGCCAAGGCGGGCCTGCCACAGCACACCGAGCAACACATCGCGACCATGGCACAACTGCACCACGCGAACCGTTATGACAGAGCGACCACCGACGTCGAACGCATCACCGGGAAACGGCCCCTGACCGTCGAGGAGTTCGTCACCGCCCGCAAGGACTTCTACCTCGGCTGACTGCCGCAGCAATCCCAGGCGGCGGCATCACCGAACCGCGGTCAGGCACGTCAACGGCGCGCCCGCCCGCGACTGCCGTGGACGACACGTCTGTCCCGTCCTGGGGGCGCCGCGGCCCCGCCGCGGGATAGCCGTCCGCATGCGGCTGTTTCATAGGTGCAGTGTTATCTGCAGGACCAGCTGTCCCCGGACCTGGCCCTTGGGGGCGGTCGAACCTCGTGCGTCGCCCAGACGGTCATCACCCATCTTCCCTCGGTGTCCAGAACACCTACTTTTCCAGGCGATACGGCAGCCGTGTGGCAACGGGCAGACGGTCCCTGCCATGCCGTCTACCCGAGCCCCGTTGCGCCGCCTACTCCACGATCGGCGCGCTGTCAGCGACGCTCACCTTCAACTGCGCGCTCGACGACACCACGCTCCCGACCGGAGCATGGGCCAGCTTCGCATCCACGACCACCCCCCGGCGGCCGAGATAGTCGTAGGTCTTTCGGTCGAAGATGTACTCCTCCCTGACCCCGTTGGGCGAGACCATCGCCGCCGCGATGCCCTCGCGCCCCGCGGCGTCCTGCGCCTTCTTCACCGTCACCACCCCGGGGATCGTGGCCGCCGCGCGGAAGAGCGCTGCCCGCTGTGCGGCGGGCAGATAGGACTCCTCGAGCAGCCCGCCGACCCGGTTCCACGCCTCGTAGTCCTGCAACCTGCCATTGGGCAGCTGCGTGTAGAGGTGCCTGCGCATGCCTTCGGTGTCGGTCGGCAGCTTGCTGACGTAGGCGTAGTCGTTGCGCAGGAACTCGGCGCGGTCGTCGAAGTCGGCTGCCCGCCCCGGACGGCCGAGCTTGCCCACCAGCGCCTGCTCCGCTCGTGCAGCTGGCGGGAGGGTGTGCCCCGGATACGGCAAAGGCGCCAAGAGCTCCTCCTGCAGCACCCCCTTGACCGCGCTGCCCTCGACCGGCAGCCAGATCGTGCGCTTGGAGCGCGACAGCCAGACCCCCCCGTCCCCTCCGGAGGTGTCCATGCTCTGCGACTCGTAGACGAGGAACTGGCCGGGCCTGGGATGCAGCTCCGGACGGCTGCCGGCGTGCTCGGCCGCCCGCGTCAGTACCTCCACGGCCGCGACCGTGCGGATCATCGGCGGGGGCGGCGCCGGGGCGGGCGGGCTCTGGACGACGAACACCGCCGCCCCCACCGCGGCCGCCAGACCCCCCGCCAGGGCGGCGCGCAGTCCGAGGCGGCGAAAGCCGGGGCGGACCGGGGCAGACATGCCGGCCATCAGGCGCTCCGCCTCGGCGCGCAGGTCCTCCTGCGCGGGGACCTCGGAGCGGAAGCTGTTGAGCTGGGCCAGCTCATCCATGGCGAACCTCCTCGGTGACGAGTGCTGTGGGGTCGGTCCCGCCCAGTTCCTCCCGGATCTTCGCGCGGGCCCGGTTGACGCGCGAGCGGACCGTTCCGACGCGGATGCCGAGCGCCTCGGCGGCTTCGGTGTAGGTGAGCCCGCCCCAGGTCACCAGGAGCAGAACGTCGCGGTGCCCGGCGGGCAACGCGGCAAGCGCGGCCGCCAGGCGTTGCTGTACGGCCTGAGCGCTCAGCCGCTCGTCGCTGCGCGAGGCGAAGGGTTCGGTAACCGGGTCCACACCGGTGCGGGCCAGCAGGTTCAGCTGCCTGGCCTCGGTGCGCTTGTGGCGGCCGATGAGGTTGGTCGCGATGCCGTACAGCCAGGGCAGGGCGTTGTGCCTGACCAGGTCGTAGCGGCCGCGCTGGCGGAAGGCAGTGAGGAAGGTCTCCGCCACCACGTCCTCGGCGACGTCGAGTCCGAGGCGGCGGACGACGAATCTCTTGATCTCAGGCGCGTGTCTGCGGAAGATCTCCGCGAACACCTCGGGCTCCTGCCGAGACCGCGCGATGACGGCGGAATCGGCGGGGCTCGTTTCTGACATGCTCTGGCCTCTCGGCTCACGGATGGGACACCCCTACTTGCCCGCCCGGGGTCGACCGGTTCCCGCCATCAGGTCCGGACCTGCGGACAAGAACGAAACCCGCGACGACGAGGACGACCGCTGAACGGCTGGCCCAGCGGCTGGCCTGCGTGGAGGGCGCCGGGCGCCAGCCTGGCGGAGAGCCCCATCGTGATCAGACCTGTTCGTCGTCTTCGGTCGTCGCATCGCGCAGCGGCCGCAGGTTCCCCGGCGCTTCCGGACGGGTGAACGGGTAGCTGCCGTGGAAGTTAGCCCTCCGCTCGGGTCCGTGTCACCAGACGTGAAAGTAGCTGTGAGTAACCGGGAGCTCCCGGACGGCTTGCCATAAAGGCTGTTAGCGAGCAACGCGACCTGCGGAAACGTCTCCACCGTCGTTATCGCGGTAGAGGCCGCCGGACTCATCCCCGCACGCCGAGCTTCGGGCCACGAGGTGGGGCCGGTCCCGCGTGAGGCAGCGGCCGGTGGGGCGTGATACGGGGGCTTCGGCTCGGCGTGACAAAATGGGGGCCGTTCGTCCGTCCTTTGATGCTGCGAGGTTCTCCGTGAGCAAGCCCGTGGCCCGCGAGCCGCTGCGCCGTAATTCGCGGTCCAACCGGGCGCGCATCCTGGCCACGGCCCGTGAGGAGCTGGGGCGGAACCCCGATGTCACGCTGGAGGAGCTGGCTCGGGCCGCCGGGGTCGTCCGGCGCACCCTCTTCGGGCACTTCCCGGGGCGGGCGGCGCTGCTGGAGGCGCTCGCCGAGGAAGCCGCCGAGACGTTGCGGAACACGGTGGAGGCCGGGCCGGAGTCGGGAGAGCCGGCGGAGTCGGCCGAGCGGGCGTTGGCGCGGTTCGTACTCCGGATGTGGCCCGTGGGCGACCGCTACCGCTTGCTGCTGGCGCTCACCCGGCGGGACCTCGGCTCCGAGCGCGTCGCCGAGGTGCTCGCGCCGGCCCGGGAGGCCGCCACCGGGATCCTGGAGCGCGGGCAGCGGGACGGCGTCTTCCACTCCCATCTGCCGCCGGCCGTGCAGAGCGCAGGCCTGATGGCGATGATCGTAGCTCTGGTGGAGTCCGTCAACACCGGCGCGCTGGAGGACGACGGGCACCGGATCGCCACGGCCACCCTCATCGCGGCCGGCGTGCCGGAGGATCGGGCGAGCGCGGTGGTCGAGGAGGTTGCGTCGGCGATGGCTACGGCTCTTCCGGCCCACGGCCCCTGATTTCTCTCCGGCCGACCCGTTCGACGAGGTGTCCCGGGCGTCGTCGCGGCGGAAGGTGACCGACTTGCCGGAGAAGTGGGCAGTGAGGCCCTGCTCCGTGGTGGTGACCGAGCGCAGTCGGAGGCCGTCGGGGATGTTCCGCGGCGCGATCGGCTCGGCGAAGACCTGGCCGAGCAACTTCTCGCCGGCCTCGGGCAGGGCGACGCGGCCCGCGACCTTGAAGTCCTTGAAGGTGACGCGGTTGCCGGAGGCCGCCGAGACAGTCGTCGTCGCGGTGACCTCGAAGCCGAGGGTGGTCAGGACGCGGGCGCTGATCCGGTCGGAACCGTAGCCCTGGGTCAGTTCCAGACCTAGGGCGTCGGACAGGTCCGCGTACGACAGGAAGACGGTCGCCTCCGCCGAGCGGGCCCGGGCCTCGCTGTCGTCGTCCGACTTCGTCAACCCGTCCATCCGCAGGGCGAGTCCGGTCACCGGCAGCGGGCGGTCGGAGCCGTCGGGGGGTTCGTGCGAGTACGAGTACGAAAACTCGCACACCTGGTCACGGTCGTGCTCGGGGCGGGGGCGGTACATCGGCCCTCCTCCAAAGGGCTTCGGGCGACAGGGAGTTGGGGGCGGACATTTGTGTGAGTGCGAGTGGGGTACGGGCACGGGTTTCAGACGGGACTCGGGGGCGACCCGGTCTTCCGTACGTGATCGACCTTCGCGGCGGCGGTGTCCGGGGCGACTCCGGCGGCGATGAGGGCGGCGGTGGCGGCGCCGGTGCCGTCGTCGGACCACAGGCCGCGCTCGACGCAGTCGAGCAGGGTCAGCAGTTGGGCCTCGATGGCTCGGGTGAGCGGGTCGGGCGGGACGGTGGTCTGGAAGACGCCCTGTCGGCGGCCGTGGGCGAAGACCCTCGTGGCCATGTCGCGGGCGGGGGTCAGCAGTTCGTCGACGCGTGCTGGGGCGAGGTCCTGGCCGCGGGCCAGCCGGATGAGGGTGCGGTAGTGGTCGCCGACAGGCCACACCATGAGGACGAATCGCGCCAGGTCCGCGGCGGCGTCGGGGGTCGGGGCCGGGGCACCCGCGACGGCGCGCCGGATCGCCTCCGCGGCCTCGGCGGCCAGGCCCTCGACGAGCGCGGCCCGGCCGGCGAAGTGGACGTACACGGTGCGCCGGGCCACACCGGCGGCACCGGCGATGTCCTCCAGGCGGCTGTCGGGGTCGCGGGTCAGTTCCCGCCGAGCCGCGTCGAGGATCCGGGCACGGGTGGCCCGCGCGTCCCGACGCTGCGCCGAAGTCGAGGTCGAAGTCGGAGAGGGGGACGAAGTCGAAGTCGGAGCAGGAGGGGGCGGCGTCTCGTGGGGCCGGGCCGGAGACCGTTTCGGCCTCGTCGTCGGTGTTCGTGCTGGTCGGCTGGTCACGTCGGTACCTCGAGGGCGGGTGGAAGGAGGGAGTCATCGCGATAGTTGCACGGCGATGGGCAATAAAGTAGTCTGCACATCGATGGGCAATTAAGCGATTCTGCTCAAACATGTTCCAGCAGATCGGCTCCGTGATCGGCATCAGCGTCCTGGTCGCCGTCAGCCGTACTTGCTACTTGGTCCGGGCTTGCCGGACCGCGACGCCGCAAAGGCGGCTTGGGGGTTGAACTCATGACACAGGTGACCCAGCGACCGTCGTCTGGCGAGGACTCCCCGGCCAGGGGGTCCCAGGCGACCGACCGCGTCCGCCATCGGACGGTTCAGGCAGGCGGGCTGGAGGTTCCGATCCTTGAGGCCGGCAGCGGGCCGCTCGTTGTGTGCCTCCACGGGTTTCCCGACCATGCCGCCAGCTGGGCAGGGATTCTCGACCGCCTTGCGCAGGAAGGGTACTGGGCGGTCGCGCCCGCACAGCGCGGATACTGGCCCGGCGGCGCGGCTCCCGACGGCTCCTATCGCATTGCCTCGACCGGCCAGGACGTCCTGGCCCTCATCGAAGCGCTCGGGCGCGAGCAGGCGGATCTCATCGGCCACGACTTCGGAGCCGCGGCGGCGTACGCGGCAGCGAGCCTCGACGCGACGCGTATCCGCAAGCTTGTCACCATGGCGGTTCCCCATGGCCGTCAACTGCTGACCGCATTGGTCACCGACGGTGACCAGCAGCGACGCAGCTGGTACATGTTCTTCTTCCAGACAGCCATGGCGGAGGCGGCCGTCGAGCTCGACGACTTCGCCTTCATCGACCGGCTCTGGCGGGAATGGTCACCCGGCTACGAACTGCCGGACGCGGAGCGTGCCGCGCTCAAGGAAACCCTGGGTGCTCCAGGAGTCCTGACCGAGATCCTGGGCTATTACCGCCAGTTGTTCACGCCGCCGCCCGCGGACGAGGCGGCCCAAGCCCTGCAAGCCCGGGCGTTCGGTGCCATCACCGTCCCGTCGCTCTACCTCCACGGTGCCGGCGACAACTGCTTTTCCGTGGAGGTGAGCGAGGGCATGGACGACCTGTTCACGAACGGCTTCGAACGCATCGTCGTACCCGGCGCAGGGCACTTCCCGCACCTGGAGCAGCCCAAGACGGTCGCCGACCACATCCTGGGCTTCCTGAACGGCTGACCCCCTCCCACCACCCAGAACTCGAAGGGTTGACCGAACCATGACTGACAAGGAAAGGCAGGAGGCCATGGCTGTGACGACTCCTCCGTACGCGAGCGACGCACTGGCCGAGGGGACCGTCGACGCGGTGGTGATCGGCGGGGGCGCCGCGGGGCTGAACGGTGCACTGATCCTCGCCCGCTCCCGCCGCTCGGTCGTCGTGATCGACAGCGGCTCCCCGCGCAACGCGCCCGCCAAGGCCGTGCACGGCCTCATCGCCCTGGACGGCACCCCGCCGCCCGAGATCCTTCGACGGGGCCGGGAGCAGGTGCGCCAGTACGGCGGACGCGTCGTGTTCGGCGAGGTGGTCTCGGCCGAGCCTGCCGCCCCGTCGGCGGACGGGGACCTGCGGTTCACCGTCACTCTGGCCGACGGCCGCAGCATCACCGCTCGCCGCATCCTGGTGGCCACCGGCCTGACGGATGTGCTGCCGGAGGTGCCCGGGCTCGCCGAGCACTGGGGGCACAGTGTGGTGCACTGCCCGTACTGCCACGGCTGGGAGGTGCGCGATGAGCCCATCGGTATCCTCGCCACCGGCGCGGCCTCCATCGGCCACGCGTTCTTGTTCCGTCAGCTGACCGAGGACCTGACCTACTTCACCCACGGCACTGACCTGGACGAGGACAGCCGCGCCCGCTTCGCCGCCCGCGGCATCCGCGTCATCGACACCCCGGTCACCGAGGTCGTCAACGACGAGGACGGTGCCCTCGCCGGGGTGCGCCTGGCCGACGGCCAGGTCGTGGCCCGCCGCGTCCTCGCGGTCGCCGCGCCGATGCAGGCCCGCACCCAGGGCCTGGAAGGTC
Source organism: Nonomuraea sp. JJY05 (assembly GCF_043496855.1). Classification (NCBI taxonomy): domain Bacteria; kingdom Bacillati; phylum Actinomycetota; class Actinomycetes; order Streptosporangiales; family Streptosporangiaceae; genus Nonomuraea; species Nonomuraea sp. JJY05. The sequence continues at coordinate 18,313 of NZ_JBIEIS010000050.1, read as the reverse complement.
TGGGCCTGCCGGTGCGGGACCTGCCGAAAGGCCGCGGTTTCGCCTCCGGCATGGCCGGCACCACCGAGGTGCCGGGTGTGTGGGTGGCCGGCAACGCCACCGATCTGGTCGCCCAGGTCGGGGCCTCCGCAGCGGCCGGCGCACTGGCCGGCGCCGACATCAACAGCATGCTGGCCACCGCGGACACCGACGCGGCCCTCCAGGGGATCGCCGAGGCAGGCCCAAAAGGGGCCACAGGATGATCTTGGGCCCTGAGATCTCAGCCCGTCACCCGCTTGCCTCACCTTCGCTGGCGAGGAAACCGATCTGTTTTCCCAGGTGGAAACCGATCAGTTTCCAGACGGTTTTCAGCCATGCCCAGCAAGCAGGACGGGAGCTCCTCGCTCATGGCCACCTCCGCAGTACTTGACGCCTACCATCAAGTACTGGACAGATCGCGTCAAGTACTTTTGAGGCGATCTTCCGCAAGAGCTAGTCGACTCGGAGCCAGGCGAGCAGATCAACCCCTCCGCCGTGGAGGCGATGCGTGAGCGCGGCATCGACATCACCAGCGAATACCCCAAACCATGGACCACCGAGATCGCCCAGGCCGCCGACGTCATCGTCACCATGGGCTGCGGGGACGCCTGCCCGGTCTTCCCCGGCAAGCGTTATCTGGACTGGGAGCTGGCCGACCCGGCCGGCCAGTCGGTGCAGGCGGTGCGGCCGATCCGCGATGAGATCGAACGCCGCGTGCGCGTCCTGCTGGCCGAGCTCCTCGGCACCGCTCTGCTGCTGATCGCCGTGGTCGGCTCCGGCATCGCCGCGCAGCGGCTGTCCTCACGCGACGCCGGGCTGCAGTTGCTGGAGAACTCCACCGTCACCGCCGCGGCGCTGGTGGCCATCATCGTCGCGCTCAGCCCGGTTTCCGGGGCGCACCTCAACCCCGTGGTCACGCCGGCCGACCGCGTCGTCGGCGGCCTACGCTCCGGCGAGGCCGCCGCGTACATCGCCGCGCAACTGCTCGGCGGTGCGGCCGGCACCATCGTGGCCTACGCGATGTTCTCCCTGCCCCCGGTCACGTTCTCGACCACCGCACGCAGCTCGCCGGGCGTGTGGCTGGGCGAGGTGGTAGCCGCCTTCGGCCTGCTGCTGGTCATCTCGGCCTGACCCGCTCCGGCAAAGCATCGGTGGCGCCGCTGGCGGTGGGCGCCTACATCGGCGCCGCCTACTGGTTCACCTCCAGCACGAGCTTCGCCAACCCGGCAGCGACTCTGGCCCGTACCCTCACCGACTCCCGTCGCCAACGCTGACCTCTGATCACCAATCGCATCCAGCGGCCAGAAGTCAACCCCCGAGAAACTTCCAGCGTGAACCACTTAGTATCGGCCTGGGCAGAGCCGGTGGCTAGCGCGGCGAGCAGCTTGCGGGCTTTCGGTTTGTCCACATGGGTCAGCGTGTACGAGGTCGCGCCACGCTCTTGGAGCACCATGGTGTCGGCGGCTATGGAGATCCACGAGCCCGCGGCCCTTGAGGCGCACAGTTCGGCCAGCGCCTGCGCAGCCCGTCACTCGGGTCGGCCCGATAACCCGAAAGGTAACTGAGAGTCACATCTCCGGATCGGTACGCGCGTCCCAGGCTAGACACCATCACCGGCATTCAGCCATGCGAAGGACGGCTCCCGGCCGAGAGCGGGTCACCCGAACCGGTCCAGTGGTGCTGGTTCAGGCCCCGACCAGGCCTGCGCCGGCTTTCACCGTGGACTCCATGTCGGCGTCCAGCGGCTGGATCGTCAGCCGGTGGACGCCCAATGCTGCGTAGCGCCGGGCGCTGTCCCGATCGACGGAGCCCGGGGGCGGGGTGATCGTGATCTCCAGCGGTCCCAGACCCGGGGGCCTGTCGTAAAGCTTGGCCGCGTCCTGGAGATCGGACAGCGCGCGGGCCGCCTCCTCAGGGGTCAGGTAGACGCCGTACCAGCCGTCGGCTGACTGGATCGCCCGGCGCATGGCCGCCCTGGAGCGCCCGCCGACCACGATCGGCGGGCGTCGTTGCGGGCGTGGCCGCTGCACAACATCCGCAAAGGTCACGAAATTTCCGGCAAATGGTTGATCGTCCCAGAGGGCCTGCATGGCGGCCAGATACTCGTCTGTACGAGCACCGCGGCTGTCCAGCGAGACACCCATGGCAACCAGCTCTTCCTCCACGTACCCCGCGCCGATGCCGACGATCAGGCGGCCCCGCGAGAGCAGATCCAGAGAGGTGAGCTGCTTGGCCAGCAGGACCGGCTGGCGCTGGGGCAGCACCAGAACGCCGAAGCCGAGCTTGACCGTGGTGGTCAGGGCCGCCAGATGGGCCAGGGCGACCACGGCCTCCAGGCGGCCCTGCTCGTCGGAGGAGGGGGGCATCGCGATGTGATCACCCACCCAGATCGACTCGAAGCCCATCTCTTCGGCCAGCCGCGCCCGCCTGGCCAGCGTATCGGGGTCGACGTTCTCGGCGCGGTGCAGCCCGTACAGTCCGATCTTCATGCGCATCACCGTAGGGTTTCCGCGCCGATGTGACCAACGAATGTCTGGCATCGCTACCATGCGAAACCCGCATATCGAGCGACTGCTGGAGGGAAGCGTCATGGATGTCTCCTGGCTGGAGGTGTTTACCGAGGTGGCCGCCAGGAAGACCTTTACGGCGGCCGGGGAGGCGCTCGGCTACACCCAGTCCGCGGTGTCACGCCAGATCGCGTCCCTGGAGAGCGAGCTCGGCGTCGCGCTGTTCGATCGTCATCCGCGTGGCGTGGAGCTCACCGAGGAGGGCCGCCGCCTGCTGGAGCACGCGATCGCGATCCTGGCCAGGCTGGCGGCGGCCAGGCACGATCTGCACGACATGGGCCAGCTGCGCGTCGGAGCGTTCGACACCGCCGACGCCGATCTGGTTCCCCGCGCCATGGCCGCGTTCGGGCGGGCACACCCGAACGTGCTCCTGTCGCTGGTGGAGAGTATGACCGGCCCGTCGCTGGCCCGCCTGCAGGCCGGCGAGATCGACTTGGCGGTGGTGAGCGCCTACCCGGGCAGGCCGCTGGAGGCGGACCGGTTCACCCTGCACCACCTTATGGATGATCCGCTGCTGGTGGCCATGCCCGCAGGGCACCGGCTGGCGGGCAGGACGAGCCTGCGCCTGACCGACTTGGAGGGTGAGTCCTGGATCGAGGGCTTCCCCGACGGCTCGCAGACATTGATCGCTCTGCACCGGCGCACCGGCCTGCGGCCGCACATCGCCTTCGCGGCCAGGGAATGGACCGCCAAGCAGGGCTTCGTCGCCGCGGGGCTCGGGCTGGCGCTCGTCCCGTCACTGGCGGCGGGCGCCCTCCGCCCCGACATCATGCTGGCGCCCCTGGAGGACGAGCCCACCAGGACCGTCTACGCGGCCACGAGGAAGGGCGCGGCGCCGCTGCAGTCGGAGTTCATCCGCTGCCTGCGCGAGACCGCCGACGCGGGAAGGTGGCCACCGGCGGCTCAGCAGAAGCGCCATGGAGGTTGAGCGAAAGGTCTTGTCCGTGAGGCGGCGTGCTTCGGTTCGGATCGGCAGACCTGTAAGTTCCGGCGGCAAATGGTTCTGGTGCATTTGATGGGGAGTGGTCCCGGTCGGTGATCTCGGCTCAGTTCAGCAGTGCCATCTTTCTGAGGAGGTCGTAGTTGGCGCGGCCGAACATGAGCCGTTTCAAGAATTTGATCTTGCATACTTTGCCCTCAACAGCGCCTGAGCTGCAAGGAAGCGTGAGCCCGTTCAGGACGGCGGCGTGGTCGCGTTCGAGGCCGTTGGCGAATCATCTGCGACTACCTTGCGGACGAGGACCTCAGGAGGGAGATCGGCGAGGGCCTGAACGTGGTGGAGAACTTCAACTCGGCCAGCAAGGACCTGTTCTACGGCAAGGCCGGCGACCTGACCGGCGACGACCGGGAGAACGTGGAGGTCTCCGCGCTGGCGCTGCACCTGATCGCCGCCGCCATCACCTACCTCAACACGCACCTGATCCAGATCGTGCTGCGCGATCCGGCCTGGCGGAAGCGGCTGAGCCCGGCAGATCGGCGCGGGCTGACCGCTCTGTTCTGGTCTCATCTGAACCTGTACGGGCGTTTCGAGCTCGACATGAACCGCCACCTGGAGCTGGAGGCCGTTGACGATCCGCCCACGTGACCCCACTGGCAGGCGGGCTGACCGGCCGCAGCCGGTGCTCAACTGCGTCACGCTGTGGAACACCTTCTACATGGACCGGGCGCTCGATCAGCTCAAAGCCGAGGGCTATCCGCTGGCCGAGGAAGACGTCGCGCGGCTGTCGCCCTTCGTCCGCCAGCACATCAACGTGATCGGCACCTACTCCTTCGCCCAGCCCGACCTCGGCCCCGCCGGCGTCCGGCAGCTCCGCAACCCCGATGAGCCGGATTGGGATGAGGACATTCTCTAGGTGACTGGAGCTTTTGATCTATCTCGCGCCGCCCCCGTCCCGATGTGTCAAGGTGATCGGTGTTGGTCACCGGGCGTGGGGATGCGTTTGGGCGATGGCGGCGGGCCAGACTCCGATGCAGCCAGGGCGCTGTCCTCCACGGTGAGTTTTGTGAAGAGGTGGCTGCGAGCGTTGTCGGGGACGAGGGCAGAGTGCAAGCCGCCGGCGTGATCGCTGGTACGGCTACGTCGGACCGCCGCCTGTGCTCGGGCGGAGAAGTCAGGGCGGTCCGAGTATGTCCGGTGTGATCAGGGCGCGGGCGGTGGCGGCGAAATAGTCGCCGGGGGCGGCGTCAGCGAGGCCGAGGATGACACCTTGGCTGAGGCCGACCAGGAGTGCGCGCAGCGCCGTGGCCAGGCGTTGCGCCTGGCGCGGTGTGAGTGCGTTCCCATGGTGGAGCCTGCCGGTCAGCAGCGCGGTCAGGCGCTCCTCGTGTGCCCGGACGGAGGCGGCGAGCCTGGGGGCCAGTTCCGGGTCGCGCAGGGCCAGGTCCTGCAGGCTGATCTCGAACGACAGGTGCCGCAGCGCGTCGGGGTCGTCGCACAGGCGGCGGTAATGGCGGGCGAAGACCTCCACAGCCTCGATGAGGCCCATGCCGGCGGGGACGGCCTGCTCGATGCCGTCGTAGTGCGGACCGAGGTAGTCGGCGACCAGGGCGACGAGCAGTCCGTTTTTGCTGCCGAACAGCGAATAGACGGCGCCGGTGGTCAGGCCGGCTTGCTCGGCGATCTCCTCCAGCTTGGCCCGGTGGCCGTCGCGGGCGACGATCAGGCGCGCGGCTGCCAGTAGGGCCCGCCGGTTGTGCTCCTTGGCCTCAGCCCTTGTCTTTCTCATAATTCTATTATTACCGTAACCTCGTTATGAATGTTGCTGAGTACATGAGCCGTGTCCCCGGCTGTGCCGTGTTCCCGTCCGTCGACGCGCTCCAGGCCGAGCTGCAGGAGCTGGCTGCCGCCCATCCCAACCTGGTGCGGTCGCGCCGCATCGGCGCCTCGCGGCTGGGCGAGCCGCTGCACGCTGTCACTGTCGGCGACGGACCGGCGGACGTGGTGATCATCGCCGGGCCGCATCCCAACGAGCCCGTCGGGACCTTGACCGTCCTCACATTGGTCAAACTGCTCTGCGAGGACTCGAAACTCCAGGCGGAGCTGGGCCTTCGCTGGCACGTCGTGGCGTGTGCGGATCCGGACGGGGCCCGGCTGAACGAGGGCTGGTACGGCAAACCGGGCGACCGCCGCGCCTACGCCGAGCACTTCTACCGCCCCGACCTGGCCGACCAGGTCGAATGGACCTTCCCCCTGACCACGGGCGACTACTGCTTCGACCGCCCACTGCCGGAAACACAGGCGCTGATGCGCCTCATGGACGAGGTACGCCCGTCGCTGGTCTGCTCGCTGCACAACGGTGAGTACCAGGGCGCGTTCTTCTACCTCGACCGCCACGATGCGACGCTGGCGCAGCGGCTGGCCGCCCTGCCCGGCCTGGAAGGCCTCCCGCTGCACCATGGCGAGCCGGAGCTGCCCGGCGCCGAACCGATCGTCCCCGCCGTCTACCTGACCCCGCCCGGGTCGCAGGTGGGCAAGGCCTTTGGCGCGGGCGGGAGCAGCGCCGACTACGCGGCCGCTTTCGGCGCACTCCATCTGGTCACCGAAGTGCCGACCTGGGCCGACGAACGCGTGGCCGACCAGAGCCCGAGCGGCCGCACCTACGGGCAGATACTCGCTGAGGGAGCAGTGGCCCGGCGTGCGCTGATCGACACGATTCAGGCGGGCATGCGGGCTGTCGCCGGCGACCTGAGCGTGCGCTCGCCGTTCCGCCGATCGACAGAGAACACGCTGGAGACCTTCCGCAAACTCGGCGAACTGGAAGAGACAATGCCCGATCTGAACCGCCCAGTCACGGTCGCCGAGGAGTTCGGCAACCGCCAGACGCTGCACCTGATGCGGCTGCGCCTGCTCGGGACACTCCTGCGCATGCTCGACGCGGAGATCGCCGCGGGCAACCTGACGCCGGCCATCCGCGAGCAACGACGCCTGCTCGCCGAGCAGTTCGAGACGTGGTACGGCCAGGCCGAAGCGGACTCTCCCGGCCCGCCGATCGAGTTGCGCAAGCTGGTCGCCGTCCAGCTGGGTGCCGCTTTGACCGCCGCCCTCCACCTGGCAGAACGGGCGGCGTGATGACGAAAGCACTGCCGTGCCTGTCGATCGGCGCCGGACCGCCGCTGATCGTCCTGCTCTTCACGTCAGAGGCCGCCATCTCGACCGGCCTGGGGCGTCGCCACCTGATGCGAACGGTAGGGCCCTTCGCCGAGCACTTCGCCGTTCATGACCTCACCCGCCGTCCCGAGTTGTCGCCGAACGCGACCATGGCCGGGGTCGGCCGCCCACTACGCTGCGGCGATGGAGGCCACGTTCACCGAGCCCGTGAACGTGCTCGGCATGTCCACGGGCGGCTCGATAGCCCTCCAGCTCGCCGCCGACCACTCCGAACTGATCGCCCGCCCGGTCTTGGGCGGAACGGCATGCACGCTTGGGCCGATCGGCAAACGTGCCCAGCGGGCCTACATCGACCGGGCACGACGCGGACAACGCCCCAGCCCCGCGCCGGCCGAACTGGTGACCGAATCGGCGATCGGCCGTGCCCTCGTCACGACTCTGGGCTGGGTTGCCGACGGCCGCAAGGACCACACCGACGTCGCCACCATGCGCAACGCCGCAGACCGCTACGACCTGCGCGGGCGACTGCACGACGGCAAAGCCTGCACGTTGCTGTTTCAGGGCGCGAAGGATCTGGTCTACCCGCTGGAACCGGCCCGCCAGACCGCTCGCGCCATCCTCGGCGCGCGCCTGATCAGCTACCCCGGCAGAAGTCACGCCACGACATTCACCGACAAGCGCTTCGCGTCAGACGAGCTGACCTTTCTCCTCGATGGCTGACCAACCGCCGACCTGGTCACGGCCGCCCCTGATCGCAGCGAGCCGACCCTGCCACGGAGCGGCCAGCAGGTGCACTGAACTCCCCAAGAAAGAGCGCAACCATGGACATCACCACCGCAATCGCGACCGAACGCCGGGAACTGGCGGCGATGCTCGACAGCCTGACACCCCTCCAGTGGGACGCACCGACCTTGTGCGCCGGATGGCGCGTTCGAGAGGTCGCGGCTCACATGTCGATGGGATTCCGCTACCCGCTGGCCAGGATGGTGCTCGAACTCATCAAGGCGCGGGGTGACATCAACCGGATGGCCGACCGGCGGGCCCGCCAGGACGCGGCCACCCTGTCCACGGCCGAGCTGGTCAGCGCGATCCGCGACAACGCGGACCATCCCTGGAAACCACCGGTCGGCGGCATCACGGCCGCCCTGGGCCACGACGTGATCCACGGCCTGGACATCGCCGTCGCCCTCGGCATCGGACGCCGCGTCCCGGAAGACCGTGTGCGCCTCCTCCTGGAGCACGTCACTCCCCGGACCCTCAAATTCTTTGGAGCCGATCTCGACGGCGTCGAACTGCGCGCCGACGACCTCGACTGGTCCTTCGGCACCGGCACACCCCTGACCGGCGCCGCCCAGGACCTCCTGCTGGTCGCCTACGGCCGCAAGCTCCCGCCGGGACACCTCCACGGCACGGCACGGGATCGATACATCGCCGTGTGAACCGAATGTCCCCACTCAGCGGATCGGATCTCGGTTTCGCCTCGGCTGACCGGGTGACAGTCAGTCGCCCGCACCGCCTGCTCTCATAGGGACCACCCACACACCCGTGATCTCACTCGACCGGCCGCATTCGGCACGGTGGTGATCGTCTGGATACCCTGTCAAATGTAGAGCGGGGGCTGAATCGGTCGATTGTGCCCCCATAGGCGGATCCAATCAAGCCACCGTCCGCCACCTGGGGAAACGGCCGGTCGATCCAATGGAATCCGGTCCAGACTTCCGCCTCCCCTTTCCGCCTCCTTAAAGGGGTCGCAGACACCACACCGGCTACCACAAGGCCGGCCTTCGGAAAGGGGACACGATGGCCCCGCTCAAGCAGACCGACTGGAACGGCACGGAGATCCCCTTCACCAGCAACCACTCCGCGGATGCCAGGCGTGGCTGACCGGGTCTATCTGCGGCACTCCACTGACAAGCAGACCGACGCCCGCCAGCGGCACGCCCTCGCCGCCCTGCTGGCCGCAAGCGCCCCCGTCTACGAAGACCCCGCCACCTCCAGCCGGCAACTCTCCCTCGACCGCGCGGGCTTCGCCACGCTGCTGCACGAGGCCGCCGTCGGCGACACCATCCGCATCGCCGACGCCGCCCGCCTGTTCCGCTCCGTCGCCGACATCCTCGCCCTTCGCCCAGTACTCATCCGCCGGGGCCTGCACCTGCGCGTCGAATCCGGACTGTTGTCCGGCATCGACCTGGCCAGCGACGACCCCGGCACCAAAATGATGGTCTCCGTCCTGGCAGCCGTGCTGGAGTTCCAGCGCGACATGATCGGCGAGAACACCCGCGAGGGCGTCGCCGCCACCAAAACCGCCGGTAAGACCCTCGGCCGCCCCGCCGCCCTTGACCAGGACAAGGCGGCCGCCATCGTTGAGGAGTACCGCCAGGGTGCCGCCGTCAAGGCCCTGGCCCGACGTCACCAGGTCGCCCCCAAGACCATCCGCCGCATCCTGGACGCCGCCGGCGCCCGCAACCTGCCCGACCAGCTCGACGCGCCGCCGACCAACGCCGGCGAGCAGCACAGCGCGCACGCATTGGACCCGGACGCGACCCTCGATCTGCCCGGACTGCTCGCCGAGCATCTGCGCACCACTGGTGATGAAACCATCCGCCAGGCCCTCGCCTCCGGGCAGACCATCCGCCGCGGCCACGGCTACTCAATCCGCATCACGGCCCCGCTCCCACTCCACCGTGCCGCGCTGGAGCAGAGCGCTGCCCTCGCCGATGCCGGCCCGACCGAGCGCAAGGCGCACCGCGTGTTCGCCGCCCGTGTCACAGCCATTCAGGCCGCCCGACTGCATCCGTCATGACCTGCGAAAATCCTTCGGCGAGACGCACTTGAACGGAAAGTCACGGCAAGCCGCTCAGCGCTGCTCTGCTAACGGGACTTTTCGTTCGGATGCTCGTCATGCCCCGGAACTCAGGGGGCCGTGATTATCAAGATCAACGCTGTTCGGGGCGAGCAGCTCGTCGGCGAGCAGGCCGGGCCGGTCTGTTCAGGCGAGGACAGGTTCGCCGCTCAGCGTGACACCGGCTCGGCGCAGTTCGTCGAGTGCGGTGCGGGTGGTGTCGGCGGCGACGCCGGCGGTGTAGTCGAGCAGGACCTGCACCGTGAAGCCCGCGCGTGCTCCGTCCAGAGCGGTGGCCTTCACGCAGTGATCGGTCGCGATGCCGACGACATCGAGGTCGGTGATGTCACGGGCCTTCAGCCAGTCTGACAGTTTTGTGCCGTCCTGGGTCGAGCCCTCGAAACCGCTCTTGGAGGCGGAGTGCGCGCCCTTGAAGAAGACCTCGTCGACGTACCCGGAGTCGACGGCGGGCGCGAAATCCGGATGGAACTCGCCTCCCTCGGTGCCGGCGACGCAATGCACGGGGAATGAGTCCTGGAAGTCGGGGTTGTCGGAGAAGTGGGCGCCTGGGTCGATGTGGTGGTCACGGGTGGCGACGACGAAGGCGTACTGCCCGTCGGCGCGCCGGACCAGCTCGGCGATGGCGGCGGCTCGGTCCGCGCCGCCCTTCACCGGAACGCTGCCGCCCTCGCAGAAGTCCTTCTGCACATCCACGATGATCAGTGCACGACTCACAGGAATCCCCTTTCTCTGGGCGAACCTCTCCGGTGGTCGCCCTTCCGCCGAAGGCGTTCACGCCACTCGCCGGACGTTGACCGACCCGGTAGGGCGTGCAGGGCGGTTCGCCACTCCGAATGCAGGCCACCACATCTATCCAATTGTAACTCTAAGTGCAAGCATATTCACTGTATGTACGCATTCTTGATCTAGAAAGCGCTGGGACCGCACGTCTGCATCTGCCGGCGCCAGCGCCTGCTCGGGGATGGAGGTGAGCTCGGAGACGTCCAGGTAGGCCGATCTGCCCGTAGGTACAGGTGCGGATGGTAATAGTGTCGCAACGTTGAGTTGCCTATCTCTGGAGGAGAGGCATGCGGGTGGCGGTGCTGGATGTGGACGGCACGTTGGTGCCGGATACCTTGGCCGGGTCGCTGCCCGCCATGCTGGCCGAGCGCGGATGGTGTCCGCCTGACCGGCTGGCCAGGCTGCGCCAGGCCATGGCCGGCAGCGACCCGGAATCGACCGCAGCCGCAATGCGTGCCAACGAACTGTTCGCCGCTTCGCTGACCGACGTGCCCTGCCGGGTGGTGGCTCAGGTGGTCGCCGAGCTGTGGCAGGCCAGACGCGGCCGCGTGTTCCCCTTCGTCCGGCCGATGGTGACCGCGCTGCGCCGGGCGGGCTTCACCGTGATGCTCATCTCCGGCGGCCCGCACGACATGGTCGCGCATCTGGCCGCCGAACTGGGGATCGAGCTGTTTTGCGGCACCCGGTTCGCCGAGGAAGACGGTCTGTACACCGGCGAGGTCGCCGGCACGGCCCTGCCGGCCAAGCACGAGGTGGTGGCCGACCTGGCCGGCGGGCGGGGGGTGAGCTGGTCACCATCCATGGCGCTGGGCAACTCCCTCGGCGACGCCACCGTGCTGCGCCGGGCCGGGCACCCCATCGCCTTCGAAGCCTCCCCGGGCCTGCGCCTGCTGGCCGCCGAGCACGGCTGGCCGCTGGCCGATCGCCATAGCCTGCCTGTGGTCCTGCGCAACAGGCTCGGCCTGGACCAGCCGCCTGAACCCGGCCACGAACCGCAGCCGTGCCCGGCTCCTGGGCCGATGCCGTCCTTGATGCCTGGGCCGGTGCCGGTTCGACGACCAGGCCGGCCGCCAGGCGCCGCTTCGCGTTTGGGGCCGTGCTCAGGCCCTGGCCCTGCGTCCGTCCCTGTGCCAGTTGCTGGGCCTGTCGCTGGGCCTGCCGGTGGGCCACGAGTGAGCGGGGAGGCGGTGCGCCGAGCGGCGCAACGGCTGAGCGAACGCATCCTGGCCGAGGTCTCCGCCCGCGGCGCCATCAAAGGCGCCACCGGCAGCCGGGCGATCGAGTCCGCGTTGCTGCTGACCCTGCTGCGCCGCGAAGGGCGGCTACCGCGCCGGCAAGCCCGCCTGCACACCTACCTGGCCCGGTGCGCGCCGGCGGCCGAGCCGTTCGAAGCCGCCGTCATCAACGCCACCCTGCACGGCATCACCATCGGCGAACGCGAGCGTGAACGGCTCATCGACGCCACCTTCCACCGCGCCGAACAGCATTCCTCGGCCCGCAAGAAGCTCGCCCTGGCCGCGATCCTCGCAGCGGTCGGGCCGGAGCCGTTCCAGGTGCACGCCCCCTCCGAGGCGTTCGAACACCGCGGCCAGACCACCTGGACCCGGCTGCGACTGATGGCCATCCACCTGCTCAACACCGCTGACCCGGTGGCACCCGAACTCACCGCCCGCCTGCTGGCCGCCACCGAGCACGGCCAGCGCCACGGCGTGATCGAGCACATGACCTTCTCCCACCTGTTCGCCCTGCTGGCGCTGCACCGCGTGCTGCCCGGCCACCCGGTGATCAGCGACGGCATCGGCCACCTGGTCGCCGCTCTCAACCCCGACGACGGGCTGCCGTTCATCACCAGCGAAGAGATCTTCGCCACCGCCACCGCCGGACTGGCCCTGAGCCGAGCCGGCGCCTGCCCGCCCACCATCACCGCGATGGCCGACTATCTGGCCGGGCAGCAGGCCAGCGACGGCGGCTGGCCGTATGCCGAAGGCGTGCGGCAGACCGACACCGACAGCACCGCCCACGTCCTGGCCTTCCTGCACGCCGTCGACGTCGACCGCTACCACCAGCCGATCGAAGCCGGCCGCGCCAACCTGTGCCGCTTCATCGGCCCGGGCGGCGGCGTGGCCACCTACCACCCCAGCCACCCGCCGGAAGCGGCGATGACCGCCAACACCGCCCTGGTACTCACCCCCTACCGGCACGCCCACGCCGCCCCGCTGCACCGCGCGATCAGCTTCCTGCTCGACACCCAGCAGCCCGACGGCACCTTCGAACGCAGCTGGAGCCTCAGCGAGGCCAACGCCATGTTCCGCGCCATTCATGCGCTCCGCGCCGCCTACCAGCACCACCCTCTGGCCCACCACGGCCGTCTGCAACCCGCCATCACCGCCGCCGAAGGCCGCCTGCTGGCCACCGCCCACACCGACGGCGGCTGGGGACAAACCCCCGCCGAGCCCAGCGACCCGGTCAGCACCGCCTACACCCTCACCGCCCTGGCACCCGCCCACCAGCACACCGCCACCATCGAGCGCGGCCTGGCCTACCTGCTGCGCCACCAGGACGCCGACGGCGGCTACACCACCTCCATCTCCGACCAAGCCGCACCCCGCCCGCTGCGCTACAGCGTGCCCATCCTGACCAACAACTTCGTGCTGCTGGCCCTGACCTACCTGCATCCCGGCCTGCACCTGAGCAGCCCGCACCGCGGCGGGCGCGGCCCCGCACGCCAGGATCGTGCTCGGCGGTGATCCCCCCGGGGCCCGGGCCCGGTGGTAATCGCGGATACGGCAGAACGGGCCGCCGCATGGCATCGGCCCTGGCCCGGGGCGGCCGGACGTCGACACCGGTCGGCGATATCCGCCCGCAATTACTATCGGGCCCCCGAGACGCAAGACAGGCAAGCCGCAGCGGCGAGCCGGCGACCGCGACCGGTGCCGAGTGTCCAGTTGATGTCAGAGGTTGATGTCAGCGGCGGGTCCCGGGCGGGTCACGGAGGTCTTCTCCCGAGCGTGGCCGCAGCCGCCGCCACGGAACGCTAGGTAGCCATGCTGCGAGGACGGTCTGACATATGAGTCGTTGACAAGGGGCGTGACCTGCGCATGTCGAACCGCCAGTTGAGTGATCTGCGTGAGAGGCTCGAGGAGATTCGTCCGGCGAGCCAGGGGGGCTACGTGACCACCGAGACCACTATCGAGGCGCGGGTAAAGAAGATCGTCGCCGAACAACTCGACCTCACGAGGGAGGTGAGCCCCACGGCCTTGCTCATTGATGACCTCGGAGCCGACGATCTGGCCATGGCTGAGATCATCGCGGCCCTGGAGCAGGAGTACAACCTGGAGATCCCCGCGGGCGACGCCGAAAATATCCGCACTGTCAACGATGCGATCACCTACGTCCGAATGCGAGCACAGCGCTAGGAGTGGTAGCGGTCCGCCTGCTCCGGAAGTCGGGATCCCGGTCCCGCTTCGCGAGGAGCCACTGGCCCCTTTCTGCCGTCCTTGGCGGTCGGGGGCATGTTCGGGAGCAGACCGCCTTCTCCGGCGCCCTCACATCAGGGCAGGTCAGGGCAGGTCAGGACATGGTCCGCCGGCACCGCTCAGCGCTGCTGGGCCCGGCTCGTCGCCGACCGGCTCGGCCGGGACCAGGTGGTGCCGCTTGGCCGGGTCGCCGGCGGTCCCTCCCACGCCTGGTCGTGCCGACCGGCCTTGGTCACCGTCCCGGCGACCTCGCCGGTGGGGGCCACGACGTTCCAGCGGTGGCGGTCGTGGTCGGCCTAAATTTGGGTCAGCCGCGAGCCGGGCGCGCCGTCCTGCGCCACGTCGGCGTACGGCGTGCTGCCCGGCGGCGACCCTCGAAGTCGGCGGCCACGGCGGTCAGCGCCTTGATCTTGGAGGGGTAGGCGCCACGCTTGCCCGCGCCTGTGGTGATCGGGTGTCGGTTTCCGAAGTCGGATGCGCGAAGTGGTCTGCACGCTGCGGCACACCCTGGACGCGGTCAGGGCCCGCGTGGTGCGGGCGCTTGGGTGAGCGGTGGTGAGGAATCACTGCCCATCACAGATAGTAATATATTATCTACCCATTGTGATGCCATGGGGAGTGTTCGATCCTGCGACACCCGATCGAGACGATCCCCCCGCAATGTGGGCCCAGACCAGCCGGCTCAGTTTCCACCACGCCTTGACCGGCCAAGACCGCGACTACGAGCAGATCACCGACGTTCCTCCGCTCACCATCCCCACCGTCGGCGGCTTGTGGTCGGTCTCCTACCACGTCCGCCCCTCGATCAGCGTGCCCACGACCGCGCAACTGTGGGTCACCACAGCCCTGTTCAAGAACGGACAACTCCTCTCAGTGGCACCGAGGCCCTGAGCGGCATCGAGAACTCCGACGCGGTGGTCCAGGACACGATCGGGCAGACCTTTCTGCACAACTTCGCCGTCGGGGACGTCCTGACACTCCACGCCTACCGCATCGGGCAGGCCGGCTCGGCCGCCATCATCAGCAACGGAGACGGACGCACCACAATCGCGGCGCACTGGGTGAGGTGACCTGAGCAGAACCGCAGAGCCCCCGCACCCGCGGCCGCCGTCCCGAGGGATCAGCACTCTCCATCACGAGTCAGGGCCTCGTCGACATCACGCTACGCCGCCTAGAGCCTTCACAAGGTTACGGTCGATGGCGTTCCGGGGCGTTGATCTTCCGACGCCCCGGGCCGCCTTGCGGGTCATCAGTCCAGCGGCGCGAGAGTTCGCCGGTCGCCGTCGTTGAGCCGATCGGTGTTGACCGCGGCGTCAGCGGCTCGGATCTGGCTCAGCTTCGATGAACACAAAGAGCGATATACAAATCACTGTGGGTGATATCTGAAAGGTGCAGCAAGCATGCAACAAAACCACCGGATTTTACGCTCTGATCGTGGGAGCCAGCGCAGCAGCCGCCCTGCTGGCGCCCATCACGACCGCCACCGCCCAGACGGCCTCCGCAACGGCAACCAGTGCCGACTGCGGCGTACACCCCCAGGGCTACTCCGGATGGAGCAGCCGCTGGAAAGAGGGCCAGTTCGGCACCATCCACGGCCAGATCTACGTGTGTCGGGACGGCCAGCTCGTAAAGTGGTGAGCCATTGGTGCCGGCTTCCTTTCGCTCGCATCGCTGATGGAAGTCGGCACCCCGGTTCTCTGATGAACGGCGCCCACCACTATGGGGATCGAGGAGGAGTCCGCAGGAATCAGCGGTAGTGCACCACGCCTGCTGCCTGTGCCCAGGCGGCCGGGTGGACCGTCTCAGTGGAGTAAACGGCAGCTCATCGATGGGATCCGCTGGCGGTTGCGGGTGGGTGCGCCGTGGCGGGACGTGCCGAGTGCTTCGGGTCCTGGCGGGCGGTGTACGGGTTGTTCGTCCAGGATCACCACGGCCGGGTGGCGGCCGGTTTTTGCGGGGTGTTGGTTCAGGGGATGTTGACAGTGATGTTCAGGTGTTCATCGAGATGCGGGAGCTGTCGGCCTGGCCCTCGTTGCGCCAGTAGCCGCCTTCCTTGGTGACGCCGGCGGTGACCTTGTAGCGGCCGCTGGTCAGGCCTTCGAAGGTGTGGGTGTCGGTGGCGTGGCGGCCGTTGAGCGTGGCGCTGATTTCGCCGGGAACGGGGGAGCCGGTGGGCTTGTTCAGCCAGAAGCGGCCCTTCAAGTGGCAGCCGAAGACGCATTTGCCCTCTTCGTACCAGGCAGCGCCCCAGTAGTAGAAGAAGTCGCCGCTGAAGGTGGCCTGGATGGCGTGGGTGCCGTTGGCGCGCTTGAGCACGCTGGCGCACATGCGCACATTGCCCTTGGACCACTTGTCGTAGGAGTAGAAGGTCTGTGAGCCGCTGCTGGGGTCGCAGGTGGCGGCCAGGACGCGATGGAGCGCATCTGGACGGGCCGCGGCCGCCGCGGGGGCGACGGCGGAGACGGGGGCGGCGGGGACGGCTGCTGCGGCTGCGAACGCCAGAGCCGCCAGGCCATGGGCGGTCTTCCGGTCGTCGTTGCGGGGCCCGCGGCCGGCGGGCCGGTGCCGCGGACCCCCCTGACCCAGATTGTTGCTTAATGAAGTAACATCGTGACTCTAGGTGATATCGCTGGTGGTGGCCAGTCCCGCACCGGCTGGCTTGCGTCCCAGCGTGAGGCCTCACAAGCCAAACGTGGGCCTGGTCCCGATTGAGAAGCCGAACGTGCCCGCGCTGACGCGGGCCCGCCTGCAGCAGGTCGACCAGGGGTACCTGCGCGCGGAGACGATCTCGGCGGCCAACGCCCGGCTGAGGGGCTGCACCCCTTCCACGATCCGGCCCGCGATGTCCCCGCTTCGCAGTCCTGATGCGGGTTCTGCCTGAGACTTGGGCTCACGCCTACCTCAGAACCGGGGAGTCAGCAGGGTTCGCGAGCTGTTGCACAGTTGCGGTTACCCGCGCTTTGGGGATTGGGGACCAGGGGGCCGTGCCGGCTGCTTTCCCGCCCGCCGTGCGGCACCTACTGGTGGCCGCTCTCGGCGCCCGCGGCTGTCTCGGTGGTCGGCAACGGTTCCGCCTCGGCCAGGGCGCGGTAGACGCTGGCCACCGAGGGGTGCCGGCCCTTGTTCTTCCCGGTGGGGATGACCAGCTTGCGGGCGATGTCGGGCACGGCCACTCCTCGTTCGCGCAGCGATCGCGCGTAGGCGATCATGTCGTCGTCGAACACCTTCGGACGGCCGCCGTGTCGGCCCCGCTCCCGGGCTGAGGCCTGGCCCTCCAGCGACTTCTCCCGGATGTACTCCCGTTCGGACTCGGCCATCCCGGCGAAGAAGGCGAACAACGCCGCCCCGTGCCCTGAGGGGTTGTAGATCCCCTGCAGCGGGCCGCTCAGCAACTCCAGCTCGATGTCGTGGCGACGTAGTTCCTCGGCGATGGCGAGCAACTCGGCGGCGCCCCGGCCCAGGCGCTTCATTTCGTGCACCGTGACGATCACGCGCTGGTGCGGGACGGCCCGTTTGATGGTGCGGGCATAGTCCATCGCGTTGGTGAACTCCGGCCGCACTTTGATGCGCGTGCTGATCTTCTCGGCGAAGATCGGTTCGCAGCCCGCCTCCTTCAGAGCGTCGAGCTGGCTGTCCAGCTCCTGCTGCGCCGTACTGCACCGGGCGTAGCCGACCCGGGTCGGCTTGGCTGAGGTCGCCGGCGCCATGGCGTTCACCGCCGGCCCGGCCTTCCAGTGACGGCCGGGCCCACGCTCGGCGGGAGTCCGCACCTCCAACTCGGTACGCAGCTGCGGCACCAGCATGAAGCGAGGTGTGTGGTACTTGGGCGCGACCTTGCCGCTTCGCGTTCGGCAAGTGCTACTCGCAGGCGCCTCGCACATCGGGCAATCGAACTGTTCGACAGCGGCGGCCGGATCCGCGAGCTCGGTATGTCGCAAAACCTATCGCGGGCGCTCTTCTGAGAAGACCGTTTTGCGAGAGGTTCTGAGAACGAAGATAAGGGACAAACCGGGCACTCGCCGAGGAGTCGTCAGCGTTCGCAGAACTGGTCCATTTCTGATAACACGAAGAGTAGCGACGATTACCCAGAGCTACTTTGGGGCGGGTCGCGCGGATCCGAGTGGCGGGCCCAGCAGGCGGGCGTAGTCGGTCTCGGTGAACCCTTTGGGTTCGTTCTTACGACGCCGGTAGATCATCATGCGGTAGATCAGCCGGGTCCGCTGCTCTGGCTTGAGGCAGATCAGCCCGGCCAGGTTGACGCGTCCGGAGCCTTTGCCGGAAACGGTGACGGTGGGGGTGCATCTGCGGCGGGACCAGGTGCGGGCCTTGGGTGGCCTCAGCGATTGTCCTGCTTCGTCGGCGAAGCAGATCCACGCGTCCTAGGCCGTGTTTCATAAGGCCTTGAGCCACTGATTGATCGCAGCGATGATGACGACGGCTTCGTAGCGGACGGCGAGCTTGTCGTAACGGGTCGCCATGCCGCGGTTGCCTTTGAGCAGGT
>NZ_JBIEIS010000005.1:319867-408196 GCF_043496855.1 Nonomuraea sp. JJY05 | reverse complement strand
TCTTGGCGAGGGTGGTCTTGCCGGAGCCGTTCTCGCCGACGAAGGCGATGACCTCGCCGCGTTTGATCTCGATGGAGACCTCGCGCAGGGCGGGCTCTTCGGCGCCGGGGTAGGTGAAGGTGACGTCGGTGGCCGTGATGTGGTCGAAACCGGCCGGGACCTCGGCGGCGCGGTGGCCGGTGAGGCGGCGCTCGGCGTCCTCGCAGAACTCCAGGAAGTCGGTGAAGTAGAGGCCCTGCTCGTAGAGGCGGTTGGTGGCGTACAGGAAACTGCTCAGCGAGGACTGGCCCGATCTGATCGCCAGGACCGCGGTGCCCGCCACCGCCAGCGGGATCGCCGCCACCGCCAGGAGCACGCCGAGGGCGACGTAGACGAGGGCGGAGCCGAGGCCGCCGAGGGCCTCGCCGACCAGCCGGGCGAAGGCCTGGCGTCTGGCCAGTTGGAGCAGGACCTCCTGCTCGGCCCTGGCCACGGCGTCGTACATGCGCAGCAGGAAGCCGCGCATGGTGAACGAGCGCACCTCCGCCGCGGCCTCGCGCTCGGCCAGCAGCTCCGCGATGATCCACTTGCGGCGGCGGGCCGGGATCAGGCCGTACATGGTCGAGTAGCGCATGCGCGCGCTGCGGACGGCCGCCCAGGCGTCGGGCAGGACGGCGAGCAGCAGCAGTGGCAGGAGCACCGGATGGAGCAGGCCGAGCACGCCGGCCGCGGCCGCGATGCCGACCGCGGCCGTGACCACGTCGATGGCGGACGACACCACCGAGTCGGCCACGGCCGCGCCCCGGCCTCTGGCGCGTTCGAGGGCGTCGTGGAACTCCGGGTCGTCGTAGGCCACGAGCTCCACCCGGCTGGTCAGCCCGTACAGGCGCTCCTCCGTCAGCCGGGTGATCTGCGGGGTTAGGCGTGACTCCGCCCAGCCCGCGCCGGCCTGAACGGTCGTGCGCAGCACGGCCGCGCCACCGACCAGGACGAGGCTGGGCAGCGCGGCCATCACGCGATCGGGGGTGGGGCCCTCGCTGAACAGGGCCGTCAGCACGCCGGTGGTCGCCAGCAGGCCGAAGGCCGTGAAGACGCCGCCGAGGAGGTTGAGCGTGATCGTGGCCAGGGTGTCGCGCCGGCTCGCGCCCCAGGCCATGCGCATCGCCTGTGTCACGAGCGACGGCAGCCGCCTGGCGATGGCCAGGAATCCGACCTCCGCCATCTTGTCGTTGTGAACATTCCAGGTGGGGGTGGCGATCTCGCCGAGTTCGAGAGGCTCATCCTGCATGCTCTGAGTATGCGGTCGGCCACTGACAGTTTCGATTCGACTGCGCTTCGCGACGGCCGAGGCTCCGCCATATCACCGCGATAGGGGCAATCTGGTACCTCTTCCAGGGGCGGAGGGCGTGCATACCGTGGCGGCACCCCCAACTCCCGGAGGAGGCTCCGTGCCAAGACCCCTTCGTCTCGCGCTCTCCCTCTTACTCGGCCTCACGTTCCTGCTGGTCACCGCGCCCGCGCAGGCCGCGGCCCTGGTCAGGGTCGTCAGGTACGACGCGAGCAGGGCGGCCGAGTTCGTGTCCGTGGTGAACCAGGCGGCCCAGATCTGGAACTCCAGCGTCGTCAACGTCCGGCTCGTCCAGGGCACGCCCGCCGACTTCGTCGTGTACGCCGACAACGGCTGGCCGCGCGCGCTGCCCACCAGCCTGGGCCGCGGCACGGTCTGGATCGGCAGGCAGGCCACCACCCAGGGCTACAGCCCGCTGCGCATCTCCACCCACGAGATCGGCCACATCCTGGGCCTGCCCGACCGGCGCACCGGGCTGTGCTCCGACCTGATGTCGGGGTCGAGCGCGCCCGTGAGCTGCACCAACGCGAACCCGAGCGCCGCCGAGCGGGCGGAGGTCGACCGCAACTTCGCCGGCAGCACGCCGCAGGTCGAGTTCGACCGGCTGCACGTCGACCGCTGACCGGTCCCGGGGTGACGGCGCATGCCGCCGTCACCCCACAGGCATAGCCGGGCAGCAGGCCGGTGCCGCCGTCACCCCACAGGCGTAGCCGGACGGCAGGCGGGTGCCGGCGTCACGCGCAGGCGTAGCCGGACGGCAGGCGGGTGCCGGCGTCACGCGCAGGCGTAGCCGGACGGCAGGCGGGTGCCGGCGTCACGCGCAGGCGTAGCCGGACGGCAGGCGGGTGCCGGCGTCACGCGCAGGCGTAGCCGGACGGCAGGCGGGTGTCGCCGTTCGGCCGGGTGCCCTGGAAGCCGAACGACGTGCTGGCCCCCGGGGCGAGCGAGCCGTTGTGCGCGGCGTTGCGGGCGGTGACGGCCTGGCCGGCCGTGGTCATCGTGACGTTCCACGACCCGGTGACCGCGTGCCCGGGCGGCAGCGTGAAGGTGACGCCCCACCCGGCCAGGGGCGTGGTCCCGGTGTTGGTCACCGTGACCTGGACGACGTACCCGGTGCTCCACTGGCTCTGCACGGTCGCGGTCGCCGTGCAGCCGCCCGTCTGACCGCCGCCGCCCGTCGTCACGCTCACCGTTCCCGAGCGCGGCGATCGGTTGCCGGCGGCGTCCCTGGCGTACACGGCGAAGGTGTACGACGTGCTCGCCGCCAGCCCCGTGACGGTGGCCGAGGCCGTCGCGCTCGTGGCCACGGTCGTCTCCGTCGAGCCCTGTACGCGGACCACGTCGTACCCGGTCACCCCCACGTCGTCGCTGGAGGCGGCCCACGTCAGGGTGGCGGACGAGGAGGTGACCGCGGAGGCCGTGGGCGTGCCGGGCGCGGTGGGCGGGGTGGAGTCTCCCTGCGCGTACCCCAGCCCGAACCCGTACGGGAACAGCGGCGTCTTCCCGTCCCCGGAGTTGATCGGCTGCTGGGACGCGCTGCTCATCCACGTCACCGGCAGCTTGCCGGTCGGCTGCACGGTCCCGAACAGCACGTCCGCCACGCCCTGCCCCTCGGTGCCCGGCAACCAGGCGGCGACCAGTGCGTTCCAGCCGGACAGCTGGGAGGCGATGTCGAGGGGGCGGCCGGAGACCAGCACCACGACGACCGGGACGCCGGAGGCGCGCAGGTTCGCGATGGTGTTGAGGTCCGCGGCGTCCAGGCCCAGGCTGCCGGTCCGGTCGCCCTGGCCCTCGGCGTACGGCGTCTCACCGACCACCGCGACGGCGACGCGGTAGGAGGAGTCGATGCCGGTGCCGTCCTGGCTGTAGGTGACGGTCGTGCCGGAGCCCGCGCTGTTCCTGATGCCCTGCAGGATGGTGGTGCCGGGAGTGATGTTGCCGGAGGAGCCCTGCCAGGTGATCGTCCAGCCGCCGCTCTGGTGGCCGATGTTGTCCGCGCTCCTGCCCGCCACGAAGATCTTGCCGCTGCGGGCGAGCGGCAGCACGTTGCCGGCGTTCTTCAGCACGACCTGCGACTTCGCGACCGCCTCGCGGGCCAGCGCGCGGTGCGCGGCGCTGCCCACGGTCGAGGTGTACGAGCGGTCCGTCAGCGGCTTCTCGAACAGCCCGAGTTCGAACTTCTTGGTGAGGATGCGCCGAACGGCGTCGTCGACCCTCGCCGTGGTCACCCGGCCGGCCTGCACCTCGGCCCGCAGCAGGTCGATGAACTGGCGCCACGCCGTGGGTACCATCACCATGTCGATGCCCGCGTTCACGGCGGTGCGCACGTCGAGCGCGGACGTGCCCGGGGCGCCGTCGATCTGGTCGACGCCGTTCCAGTCGGAGACCACGAACCCGGAGAAACCCAGCTCGCCCTTGAGCACCGTGGTGATCAGGTACTGGTGTCCGTGCAGCCTGGCGCCGTTCCAGCTGCTGAACGAGATCATCACCGAGCCGACCCCGCGCTCCACCGCCGCCCTGAACGGCGGCAGGTGGATCGCCCGCAGGTCGGCCTCGGACAGCTGGGTGTCGCCCTGGTCCACCCCGCCCGTGGTGCCGCCGTCGCCGACGTAGTGCTTGGCGGTGGCGAGCACGGACGCGGGGCCGTTCAGCGTGGCGCCCTGCAGGCCCGTGACGATCGTGGCCATGGACGAGGGCAGCTCCGGCGTCTCGCCGAACGACTCGTACGTGCGCCCCCACCGGTCGTTGCGGGCCACGCACAGGCAGGGGGCGAAGTCCCAGTCGACGCCGGTGCCCGACACCTCCTCGGCCACCGCCCGGCCGATGCGCTGTACCAGGGCGGGGTCCCGGGTGGCGCCGAGGCCGATGTTGTGCGGGAAGATCGTGGCGCCGACGACGTTGTTGTGGCCGTGCACGGCGTCCGCCCCGTAGAGGAGGGGGATGCCGAGCGGCGTGGCCAGGGCCGCGTTCTGGAACCCGTCGTACATGTCCGCCCAGGACGCGGCCGTGTTGGGCGACGGGGCGGAGCCGCCGCCCGACAGCACCGAACCGAGCCGGTACGTGGTGATGTCGGAGTTGCTGACCGAGCCGCGTTCGGCCTGGGTCATCTGGCCGAGCTTCTCGTCCAGCGACATCCTGGACATGAGGTCTGCCACCCGGGTGGGCACCGGCAGGCTCGGATCCTGATAGGGGGCGGCCCCGAACAAGGACGCGGCGGACGCCCGGGGAACGACCAGTCCGGCGGCGACGAGCAGCGGCACGGCCGCCCTGATCGCCCACTGTCTGCTGCTCATGGCACGTCCAGAGGTTGTGGGAGCCGTGATTGGGAGCGCTCCCACAACTCTAGGACACGCCGGCGCCGCCGCCCAGGGCCCGCCTCGCACCCGCGACCCTCAGCAGCGGAAACGAGGTGAAAGTTTCACCCCTGCTCACGGGCGAACGGCGGCGGCGCGGCCGGGTCCTGGAGCGGACCGCTGAGCTGGATGTTGGCGATGACCCAGCGCTCGCCCTCCTTGACGGCGACCAGCGTCAGCCGGAACGAGTCGTTGACCTCGTGCCCCCTGACCGAAGTGCGCTGCTCCTGCACACCGCCCACGATCGCGGTGTCGCCGTGGAGGCGCACCTGCGGGTCGAGGATCTCGAAGTGGTGGTTCTTCAGGTCCCCCCGGTGCCGGCCGGCCCACTGTCGTTTGTCCAGCTTGAACCCCACGGGACCTATTCCCGCGAAGTCCTCGCCGAGGAGGTCGCCGAAGGCGTCCGCGTCGCCGTCGAACTCGGCCTGCGCCCAGCGGCGGACGAGGTCGAGAACCTGCTCCTGGCTGCTCATGATCTGCCCCTCTCTTAACCGGGGAAAGAATCCCCACTTACAATCTGGCACGGCATCGATGGTGGGCACAACCCCAACCGGGGAGTTTTCCCCCATATGCTGGAGGGTGTGATGACCAAGCCCATGCGGGCCGACGCGCGGCGCAACCTGGAGCAGATCCTGCTCGCCGCCCGCGACATGGTCGCCGAGCGCGGCCCCGACGTCCCGCTAGACGACATCGCCCGGCGCGCCGGGGTCGGGAGCGCCACGCTCTACCGCCGCTTCCCCGACCGCGACGCCCTGCTCCGCGCGGTCGCGCTCGACGCCCTGACCAGGACGGCCGCCGCGGCCAAGGCGGCGGCCGAGGAGGAGCGCGAGCCGTTCGAGGCGCTGGCGCGCTACCTGCGCGCGGC
Source organism: Nonomuraea sp. JJY05 (assembly GCF_043496855.1). Classification (NCBI taxonomy): domain Bacteria; kingdom Bacillati; phylum Actinomycetota; class Actinomycetes; order Streptosporangiales; family Streptosporangiaceae; genus Nonomuraea; species Nonomuraea sp. JJY05. The sequence goes on along the minus strand of NZ_JBIEIS010000005.1, from coordinate 402,651 downwards.
GCTCGAACTGCGCGTCTCAGCCGTGCTCCCGGCCCTGCTCGACGCGGTGGACCCGGCGAACGACCCGCTGCTGTCACCCGTACGCGAGGAGTCCGCCCGCACGATACGCCGGATGATCTCCGACGCCCACGCGGCGGGCACGCTGCCGGAGGGCGTCACGTTCATGGACATCACGACCATGCTCGTACGGATCGCCCGCCCCCTCCCCGGACTGCTCCCGGACGAGGCCAACCACGCGCTCGCCCGGCGCCACCTGGAGCTGTTCATCCACGGCCTCCGGGCGATGGGGGCGGCGTGAAACTTTCATCGCGGCTTTACCGCCTGTGAGGATGTGCAGATAATACGCGGAGGAAAGCGCTTTCCGACGACCTTTGGAGGCACCCGGCAGACGGAGAGCACTATGCCCTTCACCTCGTTACGCGCCCCACGCTGGACGGCCGTCCTCGTGGCGGCCGCGATCGCCGTACCGTCGATGCGGGCCGTTCCCGCGCAGGCGGTGGCCGCCGACGGGCCGACCGGTTTCGCGGCCGTCAACGCCCTCGGCCAGAACGGCACCACCGGCGGCGCAGCCGGCAGGACCGTCACCGCCACGAACGCCGAGCAGTTCCTCGAGTACATCGACAGCCTCGAACCCCTGGTCATCCGGGTGTCGGGGACGATCTCGATCACCAGCAAGCAGGGGGTGCGGCCCAACAAGACCATCGTCGGCGTCGGCAACACCGGCCACATCACCGGCGGCGGGCTGGACTTCTACCGCTCGTACAACGTGATCGTGCGCAACCTGCGCTTCACGAACGCCGAGGACGACGCGGTCAACATCGGCCAGCAGTCCCACCACATCTGGATCGACCACAACACGTTCTCCGGCGCGGTGGACGGGTCCGTGGACATCGTCAGGGGCGCCGACTACGTCACCGTCTCCTGGAACCACTTCGACCATTCCGACAAGTCCATGCTGATCAGCCACTCGGACGGCGCCGCCGGCACGGACGTCGGCCACCTCAAGGTGACCATCCACCACAACTTCTTCGACCACAGCCGCCAGCGGCACCCGCGCATCAGGTTCGGGGAGCCGGTGCACATCTACAACAACTACTTCCTGGGCAACGAGCTGTACGGGGTGGCCTCCACCGAGAACGCCGGGGCCGTCGTCGAGGGCAACTACTTCGAGAACGTGCCGCACCCGCTCTACTCGGCCAGCGGGTACGCCGACAGCGGCCCCGGCCGGGCCGTCCAGCGCAACAACGTCTTCGTGAACTCCGGCACGCCCGAGACCGCCGGATCCGTCGTCGAGCCGGACACGTACTACGGCTATACCGTCGACCCGCCGCAGAACGTCCCGGCGGCGGTCCGGGCCGGGGCGGGTTACGGCAAGATCACCCCCGTGGTGGCGACCGCCGCCGCGACCCAGCTCCACGTCGCCACCAGCGGGAACGACGCCAACCCGGGCACCCTCGACCGTCCGCTCGCCACCATCCAGCGGGCCGTCGACCTCGCCCAGCCCGGCACGGTCATCTCCGTCCGCGGCGGCACGTACGCGCTCACGTCCAACATCCAGATCATGAAGAGCGGCACCTCGTCCAGCCCCATCACGCTGGCCGCGTACGGCACGGAACGGGTCGTGATCGACGGCGAGGCCCTGCCGAACACGCCGGCCCCGGTCGGCGGCAGCATCCCCAACGCGCAGCGCGGAGCCATCCACATGGAGGCCTCCTACTGGCGCATCACCGGCCTGGAGATCGCCAACGGCCCGTACGGGATCTTCTGCCGGGGCTGCAACAACAACGTCTTCGACCGGCTCGTCACCCGCGACAACTATGAGTCCGGCCTGCACATCCAGGCCGCCTCCGGCAACAACCTCATCCAGAACCTGGACAGCTACGGCAACCGCGACCCGCGCAAGAACGGCGAGAGCGCCGACGGCCTGGCCATCAAGGAAGGCAGCGGCACCGGGAACGTGGTGCGCGGGGCCCGGCTGTGGAACAACTCCGACGACGGGCTCGACGCGTGGGAGTTCCTGTCGCCGATCCGCATCGAGAACAGCGTCGCGTACGGCAACGGCTTCAACCGCTGGAACCTGCCCGACTACACCGGTGACGGCAACGGCTTCAAGCTGGGCGGCGGGGACGAGGACCTGCCGGCCGCGCACGTCGTCAGCAACAGCATGGCCTTCCGGAACGCGGTGGGCGGGTTCATCGACAACGCCAACCCCGGGGCGCTGTCGCTGACCCGCAACACGGCCTGGCGCAACGGCGGGACCGGCTTCGACCTCGCCGACGCCGACGGCACCCTCACCCGCAACCTGGCCGCCACCAACGCCAAGGCGGTCGACCTGGGCTCGTCGTCGTCGGGCAGCGGCAACTCCTGGGACCTCGGCGGCACCTGGGACGACAGCTCCCTGGCGAGCACCGACCCCTCCGCCCTGACCGGCCCCCGCCGCCCCGACGGCTCCATCCCCTCCTCCACCTTCCTCCGCCCCAAGAACGGCGCCGACGTAGGCGCCCGCTTCTGACTCCCGCTCCCGCCGCCGGGCCCACCACGCGCCCGGCGGCGGTACGGGGCGACGGCGGTGGTGCAGCGGGTTGGTCCACCCTCTTTCCTGACAAGATCCGGCCCTGTATGTTCGATCCGAAAGAAAGTTTCACCAATGGAGGATCGTTGGGCAAGAAGCTTCACATTCTGGCATTACCGGTCGCCGCCGCGGCCCTGGCGCTGACGGCCGTCCCCGCGCAGGCGGCCGACGGCTATGACCGCTGCCCCGCCAACTACTACTGCCTGTTCTCCGGCCTGGACGGCACCGGCGACATCGTCCAGATCCAGAGCAACACCCCGGACCTGGCGGCCCTCAACATGGCCGACCGCGCCAAGTCCGACTGGAACCGCACCAGCTCGACCATCCACCTCTACTCGGAGGCGAACTACGGCGGCTGCTCGGCCGTGACCAGCGCCGGCGGGAAGGGCAACTTCTACACTCCGTTCCGCGACTTCTTCGACTCCGTCCGTTTCGACGGCCCGAACGGACCGTCGTGCTTCCCCCCTGAGGGGGCGACCGTCAAGGCGGCACAGACCGACTCGCACGGCTGATCACGGCCTGAGTGCCGCCAGGAAGCGGTCGGCCTCCGCGGCGAGCCGCGGCAGGTCGGCCGCCGGGTCGGCGGAGCGGGCCAGCAGCATGCCGCCTTCACACAAGGCGCCGAAGACGAGCTGCGCGCGCATGGACAGGCCGCCATCGGCCACGGACCCGACCACCAGGGGCACGTCGCCATCGGCCGCAGGTGCGACCATCCCGGGCCGGTCTCCATCGGCCGTCTGCCCTACCCCCGCCGCCTGCTCGCCCGCCGTCGCGAGGTGGAGGCCGGCGAGCAGGACCCGTAGCGTGTGGGCGTACTCGATCTCGCGGACCGCCTCCCACCCCAGCACCGACGGCGCGTCGAGCAGGACGATCTGCCGGAACCCCGGGTCGAGGCAGCGCTCCAGGAAGGTGCGGCAGCCGCGCCGCAGCGCCGCCCAGGGGTCGGGCTCCGACAGGGCCGCCCGCTCCACAGCGGCGGCGACCTCCTCCTGCTCCCCCACGAACGCCGCCCGGAACAGCGCGACCTTCCCGTCGAAGTGGTGGTAGGCCGCCCCCTTGGTCACCCCCGCCGCGGCGGCCACCGCGTCGATCGACGTGAGCGCGTAACCATGGGCCCCGAACAGCTCCCGCGCGGCCCGCACCAGCCGCCCCGTCGTCTCATCCGATCGCTCTGCCTGGGTACGGCGGATCATCGTGCTCCCGTTGACTTACATACTCGCGGTACGTAACTTCGAAGAACAGTTACGTACCGCCAGTATGAAACATGGAGGTGAGTCGTGTCCCCCTCGTCCTCATCGCGCATCGCCGTCTACGGTGCCACCGGCCACACCGGACGCCTGGTCGCGGCGGAGCTCCGCGCCCGCGGCAAGGAGGTCATCCTGGCCGGTCGCGACGACGGAGCGCTCAAGGCCCTGTCCGACGAGCTCGGCGGCGCTGCCGTGCACCAGGCCCCGCTGGACGACCCCGCAGCGTTACGCGCGCTCGCGGAGCAGGCGACCGTGCTGGTCCACTGCGCGGGCCCGTTCACGCACACCGGCAAGGCCGTCGCCACGGCGGCGGCCGAGGGCGGCTGCCACTACGTGGACCACGCCCTGGAGCAGCACCACACGAAGTGGATGTTCGACACGATGCAAGAGCCCGCGAGGAGCGCGGGCGTCACCATGGTCACGGCGATGAGCTTCTACGGCGGGACGGGCGACCTGCTCGCCGCCGCCGTGGCAGACGGCCTGACGGACGTCGAACGGGTGATCACCGCCTACGCGGTGTCCGGCTGGCGGCTGACCACGGGGGCGAAGCAGACCGCCGAGCTGCTGTTCGCCGACACCCGGCGCATCACCTACAGCGACGGCGAGCAGCACGTCGGCTACGTCGAGCCGCGCAACGCCGTCTTCCCGTTCCCGCCGCCGCTCGGCCCGCGCACGATGATCGCCCCTGTCCCGTTCTCCGAGGTCGTCACCGTCCCCAGGCACGTACGCACGCGAAGGGTCGAGGCGCAGCTCACGGCGGACACGTTCCAGGAGGAGCAGGTGTTCACCAGCGAGGACGCGGACGCCGAGACCCGGGCGGGCTCCGCGTTCACGGTCGCCGCGCAGGTGATCACCCCGGACGGCGGTCGCGCCGGTCAGGTCAGCGGGCGCGACCTGTGGCGCATGAGCGCGCTGACCTCGGTGGAGGCCGCCGTCCGCCTGGCCGCGAGCCCGGGGAGCCCTGGCGTCTACGGCCCGGCCGAGGCGTTCCCGACGGAGCCGTTCCTGCGCGACCTGGAGCGGCTCGGCCTGTTCACCCTCATCCTGCCGAAGAGGCCGGACAAGGAGGAGGAGCGATGATCTTGGTCACGGGGGCGGCCGGCGGCCCGCAGGGCTCGACCGGCCGGCACGTCACGAACCTGCTGCTGGCGCGCGGCGAGGCGGTGCGCGCCTTCGTGCACTCCGACGACCACCGGGCCGAGGAGCTGCGCAAGCTCGGCGCCGAGGTGGTGGTCGGCGACCTCAGGGAGATCACGTCGGTGCGGCCCGCCATGCGCGGGATCAGCAGGGCGTTCTTCACGTATCCGGTGACAGCGGGGCTGCTCGACGCCGCCGGCGTGTTCGCCGCCGCGGCCAGGGAGGAGGGGGTGGCGCGGGTCGTCGAGGTGTCGCAGCTCGACGCGTCCCCCGAGGCCCTGACGCCGCGGATGCGCAGGCACTGGGTGGCGGAGCAGGTGTTCGACTGGGCCGGGGTGGGCGCGGTGCACCTGCGGGCCGCGGTCTTCTTCGAGAACCTGTCCTTCGCCGTCTCGGGCGGCACGCTGGCGCTCCCGCTGGGGCCGCGCGACACGCGGATCCCGCTGGTCGCGGGCGAGGACGTGGCCAGGGTCGCCGCCGGGCTCCTGCTCGACCCCGGCCCCGCCGACCCGGTGTGCCTGGTGACCGGGCAGATGGCGACGATCGGCGAGGCGGCGGACGCGCTCGGCGTCCCGTACGCCGACCTGCCGCCCGAGGAGTGGGAGGCGCGGGCGATGGGCGTCTACGGCGACCCGTACACGGTCGAGCACCTGACGCATCTGTGGGCGATCTTCCGCCTGATCGGCTCCGGCGACCACCCGCTCTTCCGGGTCACCGAGAGCATCGAGCGCTACGGCGGCCGCCCGCCCATGACGCTGCGGGAGTACGCCGGATAAACGGGGAAACCCCCGGCCGAGGAGCGGCCGGGGGTTTCCGTGCGGACGAGGATCAGCCGGTGAAGCCGACCGACGTCCAGTCGATGTACGCGTAGCCGCGGGCGCCGTAGTTGGCGATCGTCTTCTTGACCACCTTGATCTCGGGGCGCTGGTACAGCGGGATGGTGTGCACCAGGTCCCAGATCATCTTGTCGGCGGCGTTCGCCAGCTCGTTGGCCTTGGTCTGGTCCGTCTCGTTCCCCACGGCCTCGATGGCCTTGTCGAGCTCCGGGTCGTTGCTCTTGGGGAAGTTGCTCTCGGAGCCGGTCTTGTAGATCTGCGGCAGGCCGCCGAGCGGCAGCGGCGTGCCGATCCAGGAGAACGGCACCAGGTCGAAGTCGCCCTTGATGATGTAGTCCGTGAAGAACTTGTCATCGGGGACCGGGCGGATCTCGATCTTGATCCCGGCCTCCTTGAGCATGGCCTGGGTGAGCTCGCCCTCCGTCTTCGCGGTCGGCACGCCGGCCGGGATGACGAAGGTCAGGTCGAACTCCTTGCCGTCCTTCTTGCGGTACTCGCCTTCCTGCTTCCAGCCGGCCGCGTCGAGCAGCTGCTTGGCCTTGTCCAGGTTGTACTTGCCGATGTCGCCGGAGTTGTCGACGTAGGCCTTGTGGTTGTTCATGAAGACGTGGTTGCCGAGCGTCTGGATCGGCCAGTCCATGTCCTTCAGGTCGGACTGCGTGATCACCTCACGGTTGATCGCGTACGCGACGGCGTGCCGGACGTTCTTGTCCTTCAGGAACTCGCTCTGGTTGTTGACGGTGATGTGCCGCCAGTTCGGGCTGAGCGACTTGCGGACGTCCGCGCCGGGAACCTCCTTGGCCCGCTTGAGGTCGGCCGGGTTGCCCGCCTGGATCGCGACCTCGTCGAGCTCGCCGTTGGCGAAGGCGTTCACCTCGGCGGCGGGCGTCTCGATCGTGCGGAAGATGACCTTGTCGAGCTTGGGCTTGTTGCCCCACCACTTGTCGTCACGCACGAGCGTGAGCGTCTTGGTGCCCTCGTCGAGCTTCTCCACCTTGAAGGGGCCCGAGGTGACCGGGATCTTCTGCAGGTAGTCCTTCTCGTACTTCTCCGGGTCGAGCATGTGCGAGGCGGGGAAGAGGTGCGAGGTGGCCCGGTTGAACATGCCCTGCCACTCGAGATACGGCTTGGCGAAGGTGATGACGGCGACCTTGTCCGTGTCGCCCTTCTTCACCGACTCGATCTTGTCCCAACCGTCCGTGGAAGCCGGCTTGTACTTCTTGTCCTTGCCGTTGTTGATCTTCCAGGCGGCCTCGAGGTCCTTCCACGTGATCGGCGTGCCGTCCGACCACACGGCCTTGTCGTTGAGCGTGTAGGTGACGACCTGCTTGCCGTCCACCATCTCGTTCTTGACGTCGGTGACGTAGTCCTTGTTCGGCGTGAAGTTGGCCTCCGCGTCGGCCATCATCAGCTGGGGCATGAACACGTCGAGCATGTCGGCCGTGTCGGCCTGGTTGCCGTCGACGTGGTTGCCGTTCCACTGGCTCGGCCACTGGCCGACCGCCAGGGTCAGCGTGCCACCGTCCTTGACCTGCTCGTACGGCACCGGGTTGATGCTGATGGCCGGGGTCTCCGCCATCTGCTGCTGGGCCTGCTGAGACTGCTCGGCGCTCGGCTTCTTGCTCTCGCTGGCACCGCCGCCGCAAGCCGCCACGGCCATCGCCAGGACAGCGAGCCCTGCCGCCGCCCGGTATCGAACCTTCACTCTTCCTCCTGATTGTCCGAGGCCGTGATGACCTCGATCTCCTCCGCGTAGTGGCAGGCGGCGCCGTGATCCACGGCGTTCGCGAGCCGGGCAACCGAGGGCTCCTCATCCACGCACCGCCGCCGCTCCCCCTCGCCGAGCTGGGCGAACTTCGGACAGCGGGTGCGGAACCTGCAGCCAGACGGCGGGTCGGCCGGGCTGGGCAGGTCGCCTTCGAGCAGGATCCGCACCCGGGTGCGCTCCATCTCGGGGTCGGGCAGGGGGATCGCCGACAGCAGCGCCTGCGTGTACGGGTGCGCGGGATGGTCGTAGACGTTCTCGACCGTCCCGATCTCGGCGATCCTGCCCAAGTACATGACGGCCACGCGGTCGGCGAGGTGCCTGACCACGGCCAGGTCGTGGGCCACGAACAGGTACGACAGGCCCAGCCTGTTCTTCAGCTCCTCCAGCAGGTTGATCACGCCGGCCTGGATGGACACGTCGAGCGCCGACACCGGCTCGTCCAGCACCAGCAGCTTCGGCTCCAGCGCGAGCGCGCGGGCGATGCCGATACGCTGCCGCTGGCCGCCGGAGAACTGGCTCGGATAGCGTTCGGCGTGCTCGGGCGAGAGGCCGACGAGCTGCAGCAGCTCCGCCACCCTTGCCGAGGCGTCCTTCCTGCCGTGCGCGCGCAGCGGCTCGGCGATGATGTCGCCGACCGGCATGCGCGGATCAAGCGCGGCCATCGGGTCCTGGAAGACGATCTGCAGGTCGCCCCGCAGCGCCTTGCGGGCGGCCTTGTCCAGCTTGGCGCTGTCCTTGCCGAGCACGACGACCCGCCCGCCCTGCGGCGGCTGGAGCTGCATGATCTGCTGGAGCGTGGTGGTCTTGCCGCAGCCGGACTCGCCGACCAGGGCCAGCGTCTCGCCCTCGGCTATGTCGAGGCTGATGCCGTCGACCGCGAACACGGTGCCGACGCGGCGCTTGAAGACCGCGCCCTTCATCAGCGGGTAGTGCCTGATCATGTCGTCGAGCTCGAGCACCGTGGCGCGCTCGGTGCGCGGCACGCGTACCACGTCGCTCGGCGGGATGACCGGCACGGGGAACACGTCGGCCCCCGTCAGGCCCTTGTGCTCGATCTCGTGCGAGCGGATGCACGCCACGTGGCGACCGCCGCCGAAGGGGGTCAGCGGCGGCTCCTCGTCGTCGCACATGTCCACCTTCATCGGGCAGCGCGGCGCGAAGGGGCAGCCCGGCGGCAGCGCCGACGGCGACGGCGGGTTGCCCTCGATGGGCACGAGCGGCCCCTCCTCGCCGTCGATCCTGGGGATCGAGGCGAGCAGGCCCATCGTGTACGGCATGCGCGGCCGGTAGTAGATGTCGTCCACCGGCCCCTGCTCGACCGGCCGGCCGGCGTACATGACCAGCACCCGGTCGGCCATGCCCGCGATGACGCCCAGGTCATGGGTGATCATCACGATGCCGGCGCCCGTCTCCCGCTGCGCGGTCTTGAGCACCTCCAGCACCTGCGCCTGGATGGTCACGTCGAGCGCGGTCGTCGGCTCGTCGCAGATCAGCAGGTCGGGGTCGTTGGCGATGGCCATGGCGATCATCGCCCGCTGCCGCATGCCGCCCGAGAACTCGTGCGGGAACGCCTTGGCCCGCAGGTCCGGGTTCGGGATGCCGACCAGGTCGAGCAGCTCGACGGCCCGCTTGGCGGCCTTGTCCTTGGCCATCTTCTGGTGGACGCGCACGGCCTCGGCGATCTGGTCGCCGATCGTGTAGACGGGCGTGAACGCCGACAGCGGATCCTGGAAGATCATGCTGATCGCCTTGCCGCGCACCTTGATCAGCTCGTCCTCGTCCATGCCGAGCAGCTCACGGCCGTGCAGCTTGACCGAGCCGCTGACCGCGGCGCTGCGCGGCAGCAGGCCCATGACCGCGAGCGAGGTCACGGACTTGCCGGAGCCGGACTCGCCGACGATGCCGAGCACCTCGCCGCGCTCGACCTCATAGCTGACGCCGCGCACGGCCTCGATGCCGCCGGAGAAGGTGACGGTGAGGTCCTTGACCTCCAAGATGCTCACGAGTTGCTCCCCGGGTCGAGTGCGTCACGCAGACCGTCGCCGATCAGGTTCACGGCGAGCACCATGGCCACCAGCAGGCCGGCCGGGAAGACGAACAGCCATGGGTAACCGGTGGCGTTGCGCGAGCCCTCCGCGATCAGCGTGCCGAGCGAGACGTCCGGCGGCTGGATGCCGAAGCCGAAGAAGGACAGCGCCGCCTCGCCGATGATCGCGCCACTGACGTTGAGCGTGGCGTCGATGATCAGCAGGGAGGACAGGTTGGGGACGATGTGCCGGAAGATGATCTTCCAGCGCGGGATGCCCATGTAGACGGCGGCCAGGACGTACTCCCGCTCGCGCAGCGCGAGCGTCATGCTGCGCACCACCCTGGAAGTGATCATCCAGGAGAACGCGGCGAGCAGCACCACGAACCAGAACCAGGAGCCGCCCTTCAACCTCGGCGAGATGATCGCGATGATCAGGAAGCTGGGCAGGACCAGCAGCAGGTCCACACCCCACATGAGCATCTTGTCCGCCCAGCCGCCGAAATATCCGGCGAACGCTCCGACCACCGCGGCCAGGCCGGTGGCGATCAGCGCGACCAGCAGGCCGACGATGATCGACTTCTGCATGCCGCGGAGCGTGACCGCGTACATGTCCTGGCCGATCGAGGTGGTGCCCCACCAGTGGTCGGCGTCGGGGGCCGACAGGAAGGCCATGAAGTCCTTGTCCGTCCAGTCGTACGCGCCGATGTAGGGGCCGACGTACGCCAGCAGGACCAGGAAGATCATGGCGGCGATGCCGTAACGGGCCTGCTTGTTGCGGAACAGGCGCCGGAGGACGACTTTCGAACGCATCTCAGCTCACCCGCACCCGAGGATCGAGGGCCGCCACCAGCACGTCGGACAGGAACCCGGCGAACAACACGCACACCGCGGCGAAGAAGGTCACCGCCGCGACGGAGTTGACGTCGTTCTGGTTGATCGAGTCGACCAGCCAGGCGCCCATGCCGTGCCAGTTGAAGATCTTCTCGGTGAAGGTGGCCCCGGTGAACAGCGTGCCGAAGGCGAACGCGAAGTACGTCGCCGAGGGGATCAGCGAGGTGCGCAGCGCGTGCTTGATCAGCGCGGTCCTGCGCCGCAGGCCCTTGGCCATGGCCGTGCGGACGAAGTCCTGACCCAGCACGTCGAGCATCATGTTGCGCTGGATGCGGCTGTAGAACGCGATCGAGCCGAGGCTGAGCGAGATCGTGGGGAGGATCAGGTGGTTCAGCCGGTTGAGGAACTGGTCCCAGCCCGCCAGCTTCGGGTTGTACTCGCCGGTGTACTCGATCAGCGTGAACCCGAGCCCGTCGTTGAGGCTGTACGTCGCGATGGCCAGCACCGTGGCCAGCACGAACACCGGGATCGCCATGATCACGAAGGAGCTGACGCCTATTAACCGGTCGCTGAACTTGTACTGCTTCACCGCTGAGATCGCGCCGAACGCCACCCCGACGGCGAAGCCCACCAGCGTGCCGATGAGCAGCAGTCGCAGGCTGACCATGATCCGGCGGCCCATCTCGTCGTTGACCGAGCCGCCGTTCCAGGTCTTGCCGAAGTCTCCGGTGATGACGCCCTTCGCCCAGGTCCCGTACCGCACGAGCACCGGAACCTTGTCGTTCAGGTTGTAGGCATCGAGCGTGGAGTCGATGACGGACTCGGCGATGGGAGGCTGGCGGGCCTCATACGCGGCTCGCGGGTTCATGGTGGTGGCCGCGAGCATGTAGGCGAGACTCGCCGCGATGGCGACCAGGACCACGTTTATTGCCAACCTGCGAAGCAGGTACTTGCCCATTACTCTCCGTTCGCGCTGACGGGGGGCGCACACGTCCGGGCCGGAGTGGCGTCCCCGCAACGAAAACCCGTCTCGCGGCACAAAAACCACTTGCAACGAGATGGCGATCAACGCGCAGAATATAAGGAAAGATGTAACAGTCAGAAACCGTCCGACATAACGGTAAGGTCACTCGCAATAGATCGACAAGACCGGAACGATCGCTTACCACACCCCCTCTGACCTGCGGAAACGTCCCGCTTTAGGGAGACTTTTCCGGATCCATCCGGGGGCTTGTGTCACGAAATCCGGACATAAATTGACGACTACGCAAAGTGATCCACTTCACGTTGATCTCATCGTCAAGTGAGTTCGGACAGCACCTTGCCGGCGTCCGTCGCACCCCCGCGGGCCGAGCGACGGGCGACCTCGCCTCCTCGGCCGCCGGCGCCTCGGCGAGGACCAGGCACGTCGCTGCCCGTCAGCTCGGGACGCCACCGCTCCATGGCACGCGAAAACCGTCCCCGTGCGCGCGAAAGGGCCGTCCGCCCTCACTGTGGGCACCGGTTTACTCACCGAGAGAATTCGCAGTGTTCTCTCCAGTTGACGCCCTTTACAGCACACCGGTCGCGAGGGATCATCTCTCTAGAGAGCTTGAGTCTGATTAGGCTGGACAGCCGGTTAGAGGGGCCTCTTGTCGGAAATTGTTGACCACGACCCCATTATCTCCCTCGCCTCTCCCGAACTCCTGGTCGACCCCTATCCCTGGTACGGGAACCTCCGCCGGGAAAAACCCGCGTTTTTCTACGACCGACTTAACTCATGGGTTTTCAGCCGGTACGACGATTGCGTCTCCGTGCTGAAGGACAGCACGAACTTCGCCGCCGACTGGCGCCGGGTCGGCGAGGCGATGCCGCCACGGGCGATCAACATGCTGACCCTGGACCCGCCGGAGCACACCGTGGTCCGCCGGTTGTTCATGGAGGCATTGCGCGCGCAGGACCACGCGGCCCTGGAGCACATGATCGCTCAGCACACGACCGAACTGCTGGCCGCACTCGCGCGCCGCCCGTCGTTCGAGTTCCTCACGGAATTCGCCGAACCGCTGGCGCTCTCGACGACCTCCGCGTACCTGGGCGTGCCGATGCCGGATCCGGCCTGGGCCAGCCGGGCCGCCCGCGACATCGTCGCCGGGATGGACGCCGGGCTCTGGCCGGAGCGGGGGCGACCCGTACTGGCCGCGCAGGAAGAGCTCGCCGTGCTGGTCGACGGCTGGCTCGCCGATCCGCCGCCCTCCGGCGTCGTCGGCGTCATCGCGCGGCGGGCGGCCGGCAGCGGCGTGGCCCCGGACATCGTCGCCAACACCGTGCGGGGGCTGCTGTTCAGCGGCTACAGCTCCGGCAGCAAGCTGCTCGGCCTGGTGGCGATCGCCCTGCTGCACCAGCGGGCCACCGAGCTGGAGCGGTTCCGCGCGGCCGACACCGCACGCGCCGTGGACGAGATGGTGCGCTTCGCCTCCCCGATCCAGGCGGTGGCCCGCGCCTGCGTGCACGACACCGAGGTGGGCGCGACCACGGTACGCGCGGGCCAGGCCGTCACGCTGCTGCTGGGCGCGGCGAACCGGGACCCCGCGCGCTTCCCCGACCCGGACACGGTGCGGCTGGACCGGCATCCCAATCCGCATCTCGGCTTCGGCCGGGGCCCGAAGTCCTGCCTCGGCTCCCCCTTTACAGCCATCTTCACCCGGGTGGTGCTCGGCGTCCTCGCCGAGCATTATCCCGGCATCAGGGCGCGCGGCGCGCCGACGTATTTCCCGAACCTGACCGCCCGCAGCATTGAGCGTTTCGAGGTTGCCCTTCGGTGAAGGAGGTTTACGTGCTGAAGGTCGTCGGAGCATCGTTCGGGCGGACCGGGACCTCTTCGGTCCGATTAGCGCTGGAGACCCTCGGATTCGGCCCCTGCCATTACATGAAAGAGCTTTTCGCCGACCCCGCCCATGCCCGGGAATGGCTGCGGATCGCTGACGGCGGAAAACCCGACTGGAAACTGCTGCTCGATGGTTTCACCTCGACGATCGCCTGGCCGGCGGCATTCTACTGGCGGGAGCTGGCCGCCGCCTTCCCCGAGTCGAAGGTCCTGCTGATCGTGCGGGATCCGGCCTCGTGGTACGCCAGCATGAGCCGCACCCTGTATCGCACCAGACCCGCGGGCACCAGGGAGGAGACAGCCGTCCGGGACCAGGTCATCGAGAAGATCGTCTGGCAGGGGACGTTCGCCGGACGGTTCGAGGACCGCGACCACGCCATGGGCGTCTACCGGGCCCATCTGGACGAGGTGCGCGAGGCCGTGCCCTCGGAACGGCTCGTCGAGGTCGAGCCGTCGCATGGCTGGGAGCCGCTCTGCGCGGCGCTGGGAGTCGACGTGCCTGACCTGCCCTTCCCCATGGCGAACACCACCGGCGAATATCTGCGCCGCGCCGAGCGGGCCGGGGTGCTCCCGCCACGGTGAGAGAGGACAGGTAAGTGGCGCTCACCGTTTCATCCACCGCCGACCCGTACGGAGTGGTGGCAGCACATTGGGACGACCTGCACACAGGCCCGCGATCAGCCGCGCTGGTCTCCTTCTTCGCCGACCTCGCCCCGCCCGGCGGGCACGCGTTGGAGATCGGCCCGGGCACCGGCCGGATGACCCTGGCGGTGGCCGAGCGCGCGGCGGGCGTGCACTGCCTGGAGCCCTCCCCGGGGATGCGGACGGTGCTCATGACCAAGCTGGCCGGGCGGCCGGACCTGCGGCACCGGGTGACCGTGCTCGGCGGCGCCGCGCCGGACCTGCGGCTCGGCCGGCGCTTCGACTACGTCTACCTGGCCGCCGTGCTGCAGGACGTGCCGCCGCAGGCGCGCCGGCCGCTCTTCGCCTACCTGGCCGGACACCTCGCGCCGGGCGGCGTGCTGGCCATGGACATGGTGACCGACGAGGCCGTACCCGACCATCCCGAGCGTGAGATGCGCGGCGCGCACCAGGGAGAGTGCCGCTACACCCTGTCGGCGGCCGTCCGGCCGCTCGGCCCCGACCTGGCCGGGGTGCGGCGCGTCTACCGCACCTACCACCTCGACACGCTGGTGGCCACCGAGACCGTGGAAGGCGACTACCACCTCCATCGGCCCGCCGACGTGCTCGCCGACCTGCGCGCGGCCGGGCTGAGCGCCGTGGGCGGCTCGGTCGTCGCCGACGAGGCGACCCCGCTCGACGACAAGGGAACGCTGATCGCCCGGCACGACGGCCGGCTTTGAGCTCGAGGCCCCCCGTGGACGTCCCGCGGCCACCTGCCAGGTTGCCGGGCGCCGTTCAGGCCTCGGAAACCGTCCATCGGACCTCGATGGGCGGCGGCGACGAGTCAAGGAGGTGCGCCATGCGGTACTGGTACTGACAATTCACACCGTGGCCTGATCCTGTGCGATCAGGCCACGGCCTGGCCCGGGCAACGACACGAACGGGGGTCATCCGATGCCGCAGTCCCACGACACCGAGGTGCTGGTCGTCGGGGGCGGCCTGACCGGGTTGTCCTGCGCGCTGTTCCTGGCCCATCACGGCGTACGGTGCACGCTCGTGGAGCGCCATCCCGACCTGCTGAGCCACCCCAGGCAGCGCAGCCTGGTCCCCCGCCTCATGGAGATCTACCGGCAGGTCGGGCTGGAGCCCAGGATCCGGGAGAACCGGGTGGACTTCGCCGGCGCGGCCGAATACGTGGCCGTCCGCGCGGAAACGCTGGCCAGTGCGCGGCACCTCCCCATTGATCAGCAGGACGACACCGCCCGGACCGCCGCCTTCAGCCCCTGCACGGGCACGCCCATCGATCAGAACCGGGTGGAGGATCTGCTGCGGATCAGGGCGCGCGAGCTCGGCGCGCGGATCCGGTTCGGCACCGAGGTACGCGGCCTCTCCCAGCACGAGGACGGGGTGGAGGCGCGCCTGCGCGATCTCGACGGGCTGGAGCATCGGCTCGTGGCCCGGTACGTCGTCGCGGCCGACGGCGGGCGCAGCCCGATCCGGCACGGCCTCGGCATCCCGATGGAAGGACCCGTCGACTTCTTCCGCCTGCTGACGCTCATGGTCGACGCCGACCTCCGTCCCGCGCTGGCCGGCCGCACCGTGCACATGGCCTTCCTCGAACGCCCCCGGCCGAGGACGTACCTGATGGCGCTGGACCGGACCGGTCAGCGCTGGGTCTTCGGCACCACGGACGATCCGGACGGCGCCGGGCCGGACGAGGACGAATGCGTCGAGCTGGTACGTGCCGCGGCCGGCCTGCCGGCGGCGCGGGTGACGCTCCGGCCGCAGATACCCGGCACCGCCAGGACCGTCCTGCGGTTCGAGGTCGGCGCGGCCGTGGCGGCCGCCTATCGGAAGGGGCGGGTGTTCCTGATCGGCGACGCGGCGCACCTGATGCCGCCGACCGGGGGATTCGGCGGTGTCGTGGGCGTGGAGGACGCGCACAACCTGGCCTGGAAACTGGCCGCCGTCGTCCATGGTCACGCCGGGGGGCGGCTGCTCGGCACGTACGAGGACGAGCGCCGCCCGGTCGCCGAGTTCGCCCTGCGGCAGGCGCTCGCGCGATACCGGTCCCGCCTGGAACAGCTGCCCATGACCGATGAGGTGCCGGTGGACCGCTCTACCGTGATGATGGGGCACCGCTACCGGTCGACGGCGGTGATCGGCGCCGAGAGCGATCCACCCGGGCCGGTGGAGGTCTCCGGCCTGTGCGGGGAGCCCGGCACCAGGGCGCCGCACCTCCCGCTCGCCGGCCCCGGTGAGCGATCCACCATCGACCTGTACGGCGCCCACTTCGTCCTGCTGACCGGCCACGACGGCCAGGACTGGGTGACGGCGGCGGGCAAGCTGCCGGTGCCGGTGACCGCCCGGCGGCTGGAGATCGGCGGCGCGGCGGCACGGCACGGCATCGGTCCGAGGGGCGCGGTGCTGGTGCGACCGGACGGGTTCGTGGCCTGGCGCAACCCTGGACCGGCCGCCGACCCCGCCGCGGAACTGCTCGCCGCGCTCACCGCCGTCCTGTCCGCGCCGCCCCCGGGATAGTCACGGCATCCACTTGCCGCCCGCGACGTCGATCGTGAGCCCGGTGAGCCAGGACGAGGCGTCGGAGGCGAGGAAGGCCGTCACGTTCGCGACGTCGAGCGGGGTGCCGAGCCGCCCGAGCGGGTGTTCGGCCAGCATGCGCTCCTGGTATTCCCGCGGCATGCGCTCCGCCAGCCGGTCCGTCATGATCGTCGAAGGCGCGACCGCGTTGACCCGGATCCCGGTGGGCCCGAGCTCGTGCGCCAGCTGTTTGGTCAGCGCGATGATCCCGGCCTTGGCCGCCGTGTACGCCACGGAGGCCGAGGTCGGGGTGCGGGCCGCCAGCGACGACATCGTGATGATGGAGCCGCCGCGCCGCTCTCTCATGCGCGGCAGGAAGCCCTTGATCACCAGGAACGTCGAGGTGAGGTTGGCGTGCACGGTGGCGTGCCAGTCCTCCTCGCTCGTCTGGTCGATCGGCCGCGGGATCCCGGACCCGCCACCTGCGAAGATCGCCAGCACGTCGACGGGGCCGAGCCTGCGCTCGACCTCCGCCCGCATCTCCTCGACGGCGGCGAAGTCGGTGGTGTCGGCGGCGATGCCGAGCGCCCCGCCGCCGATGCTCTTCACGGCCGCCTCGATCGCCCCGGGGTCGCGCCCGTTCACGACGACCCGCATGCCCTGCTCGGCCAGCACCCGGGCGGTCTCCCGCCCGATCCCCCCGGAACCGCCGGTGACCAGCGCTACCTTGCCCTTTAGATCCGAATACATCATGATTTCCACTCCCTCACCGACTCGCGGCCGTTCCCTTGCGAGACAACGTTGCCCTGTGCGGGGGCCCGGCGCATCAAGCGCGAGGGGCGTTTCCGGCTGCGCCCGCAAGTGTGTGCCAGGGGCGCGGTCTGTACTCCGTAGGTCGTACGCGAGGGTATGTCAGGGCAGCGGCGCGGAGCATGTAGTGGTCACAGCACCGGTGTGATGTCGGTGTGAACGAAGTCGTCGCCCTTGAAGAGCAGTGGCTCATGACAATCTCTTGCCAGCGCGTAGGAG
Source organism: Nonomuraea sp. JJY05 (assembly GCF_043496855.1). Classification (NCBI taxonomy): domain Bacteria; kingdom Bacillati; phylum Actinomycetota; class Actinomycetes; order Streptosporangiales; family Streptosporangiaceae; genus Nonomuraea; species Nonomuraea sp. JJY05. The sequence goes on along the minus strand of NZ_JBIEIS010000005.1, from coordinate 385,174 downwards.
AAGCAGTCGCCGTAATTCAGCCCGGCCTTGTGACCGCTCCCCCTGCCATAGTCCCAGTAGGCCCGGCGTGCGATGCGTGCCTGGTGCGATGTGACAGGCACGATTTCGACCTTCATCCTGCTCAGAAAATCGTCCAGGAGCCGGGAAGCGGCCGGATCGCGCGTACGCTCGACCACGGCGGCCACCTCCAGATATGTCGCGGCCGACATCCGACGCAACGCGGCGGCTCGGATGGCTTCGGTGAAGGCGGCGGCATCCGGTTCGCCCTTGAGGATCGCGACGATCGCGCTGGTGTCAATGATCACGCGGGAAGCCCCGTCTCGGAGTCATACAGGAAGTCGGTGGACAGGTCCGCATCACCCAATCTTGAACGGATCTTCGCGGCGAGCGCGAGCAACTCTTCCGCCATCGTGGCGTCTTCCTCCTCCAGGCGCTTGGCGAGCAGACGCTCACGCTGCTCACGCAGGGCGGAGATGACGGCGGCGGTCTTGCTCTCTCCCGTGAGCGCGCTGATCTCCGCTGCCAGCCGCTCGGCCTCAGGATTTTTGATATTCAGGCTCACAACCCCTCCCCTTTCTACCCTGTCCTTACTCAGATTCTACTCCTTCTACCATCGGCCCTTCAGCGTGCGACGGCCAAGAAGTAGTCGTCGCCGCCGACCTGGCCGCCCTTCAGCGCCACTTCGAGCCCGTCGCATGCAGGATCGTCCGAGGTCAGCACGCATACCGGGGCGCCAGGGGCCAGTGCGGCGACCACGTCCAGGGAGCGGGCGCCGAGGGCGGCCACGACCTGGCCCGAGGTGTCGCCTCCCGCCACCACCAGCCGCCCGACCAGCCCGGCCCGGACGGCCACCGAGGCGATCCGCCCGAGGAGGCCCCCGATGGCCGCGGGGTCCCGGGCCGGGCCGCGGGTCGACTGGACGATCGTGTGACGCCCCGCCCCCAGGCTCTCCGCCACCTCGGCGAGGAGCCCCGCGAAGGAGCCACCCGAGCCGACGGCCCCGCCTCGAAGGCCGTCGGAGGCGTCCAGCACGCGCCATCCCGCCCGCTCGGCCGTGTCGATCTGGCGGGCGGTGCTCGGGGAGCGGCTGCCCGACACGACCAGCACGGGCGCGGCCGGGCCGAGCGGTTCGGGCCCCCGGTGCTCCCCGGCGCCGCCCGACAACTCCGCGCCGCCCGACACCCCGGCGCCGCCCGGCCCGCCAGCCGCGCCGCCCGCCGCTACGTGGGCGGAGGCGAAGGCGTAGCTCAGACCGCCGGAACCGACGCAGTACAGCGGCCCACCGCGGCTCGTCGCGTCGGCGAGCAGGAGGCGGCCGAGGGCGCGGACGTGGTCCTCGGTCTGGGCGTCCGCCACGAAGGCGGCGTTCTCCCCCAGCTCTCGGTACGTCTCCTCCGACGGCACGGGCCAGGCGGGCAGCCAGCCGACGCGGCCAACGCCCTGCTCGGCCAGCCGAACGCGGAGGTCGGCTTCCGAGGCGGGGGTGATCGGGTGGTCGCGCATGGGCGGGTACCGGTCGAGCCGGTGGACGTCGGCGCCCGAGCGTACGAAATGGTTCGCGAACCACGTGTAGCGCCCGAGCTCCGGCTGGGCGGCGAGCACCGGGACCGGGCCCCGGGACAGCCCGTCACGGCGGAGGGCCGCGACGACCGCCCCGATGCTCCCGTGCGCGGGCGAGGAGTCGAACGTCGAGCAGACCTTGTACTGGATGACCAGCGGCCGCAGCGCCGCCACGGCCTGGAGCGCGGGCAGCGCCACCGACACGGGGTCCGCGGACGCCCGGGCGGTGGTGGCGACGCCGATGACGTCGTCCGCGCCGTGCAGCCGGGCCGTGTCCGTGACCAGGGAGCCGGTCAGCCCGAACCGCCTGAACTGCCACAACGCGTCGGTCGCCCCCGTGAAGTCGTCCGCGACGAAGGCGAACAGCGTCACGACCGCACCACCCCGGCCCGCGTCACTTGCGGATCACTCCCTCGAAGTGCTTCAGCGCCGCGCGCAGCTCCGGCTCGTCCACCTCGTCCAGCGGCACGCCCGCCACGGAGGCCGCCCAGGCCTGGCGCATGCTGGTGATCCCCGCGGCCGGACCGTCCGGGTGGCCGAGCACGCCGCCCCCGGCCAGCACCAGCAGGTCGGTGGTGCCCGTACGCTCCAGGGCGACGGGCGCGGTGCCGGCCCACTGGGCGGACGACAGCACCGGCAGGCAGGGGAAGCCGCCGAGCAGCGGCTCCCGGACCGCGGCCACCGTGGCGGCGACCTCGTCGTCCGTGACGTAGAACTTGCTGTGGAACCCGCCGCAGTGCAGCTGGTCGACCCCGGCCAGCCGGGCCAGCTTCTGGTACGCCACGTGCCCGATGCCGAGCCCCGGGTGGCGGGCCAGCGCGCCGATGCCGGTCACGTGGCCGTGGATCGGAACCCTGGCGTGCCGGCGCAGCATGGCGACGGCCGGGAAGCCGACGACGTTGAGGTTGACCATCACGCAGGTGCCGCCGGCGGCCACCACCAGGTCGTGGTTGCGCAGCATGCGGTCGGGCTCGTCGCTGATGTTGAACGCGTACATCGGCCGCCGCCCGGTCCGCCGCTCCACCTCGTCCAGGGCGGCCGTCACCGCGCGGATCCGCTCGGCGAGCGGGGCGGGCGGGCAGTCGGCGTTCACCTCGTCGTCCTTGATGAAGTCGGCGCCGGCCAGGCCGAGCTCGCGCACCAGGTCCACGTAGTCGGCGGGGCGCAGCCCGACGTTCGGCTTGACGATGGTGCCGATCAGCACGCCTTCGGGACGGCCGGCCAGCCGCCGGGTGCCCTCGACGGCGAACCCGGCCGGCAGGTACGCCTGCCCGAAGGCCGCGGGCAGCTCCAGGTCCACCAGCTTGAGCCCGGCCAGCTCGCGCAGCTCGTAGAGGTTGCCGGCGACCACCGGGAGCAGGTTCGTGAGCGAGGGCCCGGTGTTCGCCAGCGGGAAGCCGATCTTGACCAGGGCCGCCGTCAGAGGTCCGTCCCCGATCGCCCCCGGCAGGGGCTGCGAGCCGGGCGGGATCTCCGTGACGGACAGCACCACGGCACTGTGGCGGGCGCGTAACTCGTCGGTCTCGCCGCGAACGCTGACGAAGGTGCCGGTGCTCTGCTCTCCCGCGATCGCGCTCACCGCCTGCTCCAAGGGGAGGCGGGTGAGCACCCGGTACGTCGCGACCGTGAGGTCGCGGTCGCCGCTCACAGCACGGCCGCCAGGTGCTCCATGGCGAGCGGCGGGCTGGCGAGGATCGGGACCGGGGCCTCGACCGTACCGGCCACGCGGGCCATCGACGCCTGGGCCAGCACGATCACGTCCACCTCCGCGCCCAGCGCGGCCAGCGCGTCGGCCACCCGCGCGTCGTGCGTGGCGGCGTCCCCGCCCATCAGGGCCTCGAACGCCCCCTCGCACACCCTGGCCGTCAGCGAGACCTCCTTGTCCGAGGCCGTCGCGCGACGGCGGACCAGGTCGGCGGTGGGGTCGAGGGTGGTGGACAGGGTGGCGAGCACGCCGATCCGGCGGCCGAGGGCCACGGCGCGGTCGGCCATCGGACGGTCCACCCTGGTCACCGGCACGCCCGTCAGCGGCTCGGCGGCCTCCACGGCGGCGCCGATCGAGGAGCACGTGACCAGGATGTGGTCGGCCCCGGCCGCCTCCGCGGAGCCGACGTGACCGGCCACACGGCGGGCTGTCTGCGGGGTGAGGTGGCCGGCGGCGATGGTGTTCTTGATCAGGCTGTCGTCGACGATGTTGAAGGTCTCGACTCCCGGCAGGTGCTCGGCGCACAGCTTGGCGAACACGTCGACCAGGGTCGCGGAGGTGTGGATCAGTCCCAGCCTCTTCGTCATGAGCCTCACTTCATCCGATGAAATGTCATCTTCATCGGATGAAATGCTATGAAAAATCGGGCGGGAGCGGTAGCGTCCGGAGCGTGGCAATCGATCCCAAGCGGGACAGGCACGCCCAGGTGGTCCAGGCCCTCGGGCCCCGCATCGTCACGGGCGAGCTCGCTCCCGGCACCTCCATCCCCATCGAGGAGGACCTCGTGGGCGAGCTGGGCATCGGCCGCTCCGCGGTCCGGGAGGGCGTGAAGGTCCTGGCCGGCAAGGGCCTGCTGGAGACCAGGCGGAGCGCGGGGACCAGGGTGCGCCCGCGCGAGTCCTGGAACCTGCTCGACCCCGACGTCCTGAGCTGGCGGTTCGAACCCGAGCCGCGCCCCCGGGACATCCAGATGCTGGCCGACCTGCGGGTCGCGCTGGAGCCGGGCGCCGCCAGGGTGGCGGCCGAGCGGGCGGACGCGGTCGCGGTCCAGCGCATCGACGAGGCCCTGGCCGCGCTGTATGCCACAGCCGACGACCCCGAGCCCTTCATCGAGGCCGACCTGGCCTTCCACAAGGCGGTGTTCGCCGCGGCGGACAACGACCTGCTGCTCTACATCTACGACATGATCAGCATCGCCCTGCGCTCCGTACGGCAGGTGCACACCCGTTCGGTCGCGCACAACAAGGAAACGCTGCCCGGCCACGAGCGCGTGGCGCTGGCGATCAGGCGACGGCACCACCGCAAGGCCGAGGAGGCCATGCGCGAGGTGGTCGAGGTCGCCCGCGCCGACGCCGAGCAGCACGTACGCCTCTGCTGCTAGCTATCTCCAGCAAGAAAGAGCTGACTTTGGACGTCCTCATCGACGTGGACGGCCCCGTGGCCGTCGTCACCCTCAACAGACCCGCCAAGCTCAACGCGATCACCCCTGACATGGCCGCCGCACTGCGCGCCTGCCTCGGCCGGGTGGACGCCGACCCCGCCATCCGGGTCGCGGTGCTCACGGGCGCGGGCGAGCGCTCGTTCTGCGTCGGCAGCGACATCCGCGAGCTGGACGAGTACGCCACGCCGTGGGAGTTCCGCAACCGCGGCGACTACGGCGACGCGGTCCGAGCCCTGCGCAAGCCGATCATCGCGGCCGTCAACGGCTACGCCTACGGCGGCGGCCTGGAGCTGGCCATGGCCTGCGACATCCGCCTGGCGGCCGAGACGGCGACGTTCGCCGCGCCGGAGATCAAGCTCGGCTGGATCGGCGGCAGCGGCCAGTCTGCGCTGCTGGCCCACTCCGTCGGACCCGGCAACGCCGCCACGATGCTGCTCACCGGCGACCCCGTCGACGCCGCCCGCGCTCAGAGCTGGGGGCTGGTCACCGACGTGTTCCCGCAGGAGAAGCTGCTGCCGGCCGCTCTCGAGCTGGCCGGGACGATCGCCAAGCGGCCGCCGATCGCCGCGCAGACCGCCAAGGCCAACCTCAAGGCGGCCTACTCGATGCCGCTCGACCAGGCCATCCAGTACGAGCGCGACCTGCAGACCGTCTGCTTCGCCACGGAGGACGCGGCCGAGGGCCGGGCCGCCTTCGCCGAACGCCGCGAGCCCGTCTTCGAGGGGCGCTGATGGGCGTCCTGGACGGCTACCGCGTGGTCGACCTGTCCATCGCGATGGCGGGCCCGCTGGCCGCCATGCGGCTGGGCGACCTGGGCGCGGACGTGGTCAAGGTGGAGCCGGTGACCGGCGAGTGGCAGCGGCACGCCCCGGCGGGAGGCGCGACGGGCAACAAGGTCAACGCCTCGTTCCTGTCCCTCAACCGCAACAAGCGCAGCCTCGCCGTCAACCTCAAGTCCGGCGAGGGCCGTGCCATCGTGCACAAGCTCGCCGCGACGGCGGACGTGTTCCTGCAGAACTACCGCGCCGGCGTGGCCGAGCGGCTCGGCATGGACTACGACACGATCCGCGCCATCAACCCGGGCATCGTGTACGTCTCCATGTCCGGGTACGGCGAGACGGGCCCGTACGTGTCGAGACCCGGCCAGGACCTGCTCCTGCAGGCCATGAGCGGCGCCATGCTGAGCACCGGCCGCGACGGCGACCCGCCCGCGCCCGCGGGCACGTACGCCATAGACGCGATCACCGCCTACAGCGCCTTCGAGGGCGCGCTGGCCGCGCTGCTGCACCGCGAGCGGACCGGCGAGGGCCAGCGGGTGAGCGTCAACATGCTGGACGCGACCGTCGCCGTGCAGATGCAGGAGCTGTCGATCTTCACGGTCGGCGGCGTGCCGCAGCGGCGCGGGCACGAGCCGCACGGCCACACCTACATCCGCGCGCCGTACGGGGTGTTCGCCACCAAGGACGGCTTTCTCGCGCTCGGCATGCCCAGGCTGGACGCGCTCGCCGTCGCCCTCGACCTGCCGGAGCTGGCCGCCATGGACGGCGACGCCGACGGCCACACCAGGCGCGACGAGATCACCGCGATGGTCGCCGCGCGGCTGCCGGAGCGCACGACGGCCGAGTGGCTGGAGATCTGCGCCCGCCACGACCTGTGGGCGGGCCCGGTGTACGGGTACGCGGACCTGGTGGCGGATCCGCAGGTCAAGCACAACGGCTCGTTCGTCACGTACGAGCACCGCACCGAGGGCACGGTCACCACGCCCGGCTTCCCCTACGGCTTCAGCGCCACCCCGCCACGGGTGCGCCGGGGCGCGCCGCTGGTCGGCGAGCACACGAGGGAGCTGCTGGAGGAGCTCGGCTACCCGCCGGAGCGCACGGCCGAGCTGGTGGCGGAGGGCGTGCTGGCATGCGAGGACTGACCTGGGACCATCCCCGGGGGTACGCGCCGCTGGACGAGCTGACGCGGCTCGACCTGGCCGGGGACAACCCTTACGGGGACGTGCCGGAGCCGATCGAGTGGGACCGGCAGCCCCTGGAGGGGTTCGAGTCGGAGCCCATCGCGAAGCTGTGCGAGACGTACGACGTGCTCGTGATCGACCATCCCGGGCTCGGCGCGGCCATGGACGCGCTGGTGCCGATGGACGAGCTGTTCGACGAGCCGGTGGAGACGCGCTTCGTCGGCAGGAGCTACGAGAGCTACCACCTGGAGGGCCGCCAGTGGGCGCTGCCGCTCGACGCCGCCACCCAGGTGAGCGCGGCCAGGCCCGGCGTCGAGGTCCCGAGGACGTGGCCGGAGATGACGGACTTCGCGCGGGACGCGCGGATGGCGTTGTGCCTGGGCGGGCCGCACGCGTTCCTCATGTTCTGCGCGCTGTGCCCGGGTGACTTCCTCGACGAGGCGGCCGGGGCGCGGGCGCTGGAGCTCATGTCGGAGCTGCTCGCGCTGTCCGACCGCGACGTGTCATTGCTCAACCCGATCGGCGTGCTCGACACCATGACGGCCGGCGGCGTGGACTGCTGCCCCCTGCTGTACGGCTACGTGACCTACCCGCTGACCTTCTCGGACGCCCCCGCCTGGCCGGGCGGGCCACCCGGGAGCGTGCTCGGCGGCACCGGGCTCGTGGTCTCCAGGCGGCGCATCGACGCGATCCGCGAGGCCGTCCGCGCCCACCTGCGCCGCCTGGTGTCGGAGCCGGTGCAGACGAAGCTGTTCCCGGCCACCGGCGGGCAGCCCGCGGCCCGCTCCGCCTGGGAGGGCGACCCCACGCTCGCCACCCTGGAGGCCGCCTGGATCAGGCCGCGCTTCCCCGGCTACATCGCCCTGCAGGAGCGCTCGTCCGCGCTGATCCGCGACGGGCTGCTCGCCCGCGTCCGGCCCCGCGACCTGCTCACGGACCTGCACAAGACATGGAGGCAGAGATGACCACGGCGCTCGTGACAGGCGCCGCCGGAGCGCTCGGCAGGGCGATCGTCCGCCGACTGGCGGCCGACGGCCACCAGGTGGCGGCGCTCGACCTCGACGCCGACTCCCTCGAAGGCGCGCTCAACCTCAAGGTGGACCTGCGCGACCCGGCCGCGATCGAGTCGGCGTTCGCCGAGACGGCCGCGCGGCTCGGCCCGGTCGGCATCCTCGTCAACAACGCGGCGATCTATCCGGCCAGGCCGTTCCTGGAGGTGCCGCTGGCCGAGTACGAGGAGGTGCACGCGGTCAACCAGCGCGCCTACTGGCTGGCCGCCCAGCACGCGGCCGGGCAGATGACCTCGGGCGGCGCGATCGTCAACATCGCCTCGATCACCATGCACGGCGGCTGGTCCGACCTGGCCGCGTACGTGGCCACCAAGGGCGCGGCGGCGGCGCTGACCAGGGCGCTGGCCCGCGAGCTCGGGCCGCGGGAGATCCGGGTCAACTGCGTCTCGCCGGGCGCGTTCCCGACGGCGGCCGAGGAGATCCACGAGGACCCCGAGGCGTACAACCGGTTCGTCCTGGAGCGGCAGTCGCTCCAGCGGCGCGGCACGCCCGACGAGCTGGCGGCCGTGGTGTCGTTCCTCGCGGGCCCGGACGCGTCGTTCGTCACGGGCCAGACCATCGAAGTCAACGGAGGGTGGGTGATGGCATGACGCCGGACCGCAGGCGGCTGGCCGAGCTGACCGGGGACCTGAGCGCGGCCGGCGGCGTCCGGCTGGTGACGCTCGGGGACGGGGTCGAGCGGGGCATCAGGACGCTGGAGTTCCGCACCGGCTCCGGGCTGGCGTTCGACGTGCTGGTGGACAGGTGCATGGACATCGGGCACGCCGAGCACGCCGGGCGCTCGTTCGGCTGGCGCTCCCCCACCGGCTTCCGCCACCCAGGGCTGCACGAGAACGCCGACGAGGACGGGCTGTCCTGGCTGCGCTCGTTCTCCGGGCTCATCGTCACGGCCGGGCTGGACCACACGCTGTTCGGGGGCGAGGTGCCCGCCGACACCTATCAGTACCCGCCCCGGCGGTCGGTGCGGCACGGGCTGCACGGCCGCGCGGGCAACCTCCCGGCCCGGCTCACCGGGTACGGCGAGCGCTGGGACGGTGACCGCTGCGTGCTGTGGGCCGAGGGCGAGGTGCGCCAGGCCGCGGTGTTCGCCGAGAACCTGCGCCTGGTCCGCCGGATCGAGGCCGACCTGGGCGGCGACGAGATCAGGCTCGTCGACACCGTCACCAACGCCGGGTTCGAGCCGGCGCCGCACATGTTCCTCTACCACATCAACCTGGGCTGGCCGCTGCTCGACGAGGGCGCCCGGCTGGAGGCCGACATCCGGGAGACGCTCTGGCAGAGCGACAGCGTGGCCGAGCAGAAGGCCGACCACGTGACCTTCCCCGGGCCGGCGCCGGGCTTCGTGGAGCAGGTGTACGAGCACGCGCTCAACCCCGGCGCGGACGGGCTGCACCGGGTCGCGGTGGCCAACGACCGGCTCGGGATGAAGGTCACCGTGGAGTGGCGGGCGGAGGAGTTCCCGTACTTCTTCGAGTGGCTGAACCTGCGCTCGGGCAACTACGCGGTCGGCCTGGAGCCGTCCACCCACCACGTGTCCGGCGACGCGGCGGCGCGGGAGGACGGCAGCATGATCTGGCTCGGCCCTCAGGAGTCGCGGACGTACCGGACGACCTTCCGCGTCTCCTAGTGAAGGCGGTACGCGCGGCGGGCCGTACCGGCGAAGACCTCGGCCCGCTCGCCTTCCGACAACCCGGCGCACAGGTCGTCCGCGGCCTGTGCGACCTGGTCGTACCCGGCGGCGAGCAGGCAGACCGGCCAGTCGGAGCCGAACATCACCCGCTCGGGCCCGAACGCCTCCAGGACGGTCTCGGCGTACGGCCGCAGGTCGGCCACCTGCCAGGACGCCCAGTCGGCCTCGGTGACCATGCCGGACAGCTTGCAGTAGACGTTGGGGCGGGCGGCCAGCTCCAGGATCCGGCTCCGCCACGGCTCCAGCTCGCCGGCGGCGATCGGCGGCTTGGACAGGTGGTCGAGCACGAACGTGAGCTCGGGCATGGCTGTCACGGTCTCGATGGCGGCGGGGAGCTGGTGCGGCAGCGTGAGCAGGTCGTACGCCAGCCCGGCGGCGGCCACCGCGGCGAGCCCGCGGCGCACGTCGGGCCGGGTGAGCCAGTCCGGGTCAGGCTCGGACTGGACGCCGTGCCGGACGCCCACCAGCCCGGCCGGCAGGCCCGCCAGGGTGTCGGCGGCGTCGGGCGCGGTCAGGTCGATCCAGCCGACGACGCCCGCGACCAGGTCGGACTCCGCGGCCAGCGCCAGGAACTCGCGCGTCTCGGCCAGATCGGGCAGCACCTGCACCAGCACGGTCGCGCTCACCCCGGCCGCCGCCGCGGGCCCGGCGAGGTCGTCGAGGGTGAACGTGCGCCGGACGGGCGCCATCGGCTCGGGATCGAGCCAGCCGTGCTGGCGGGCGGCGAGGTCCCAGACGTGGTGGTGGGCGTCGATGCGGGTCATGGCTCAGTCCAACTCGGTCCAGAGGGCTTCGGGAATCGGGGTGGCGGCCAGGGCGAGGTCCTCGGCCACCTCCTCGGGGCTGCGGGCGCCGACCACGATGCCGGTAACGGCCGGGTGGCGCAACGGGAACTGCAGCGCGGCCGCCGCGAGCGGCACGTCGTAGGCGGCGCAGCGCTCGGCCAGGCCGCGCGCCCGCTTCAGCACGGGCTCGGGCGCCGGGGCGTAGTCGTGGTACGCGCCGGGCCCCGCGGTGCCGAGACCGATCCGGGAAACGCCAACGCCGCTTCGCCCGAGCTTCTCCATGATCGGCAACCTAGCAGAGCTCCCATCTTTCGGCTAGATCTACGGGAGGTATGGACATCAGATGACTTTTTCGCGTAAAGATACATCCTACGTTCACCGCGCTTGTGGCGTCCCTGTGAGCGGCTGCTGAGCCGGACGGGTCGTACGCATCCATGCGCTCTTTCCTCCACCGTGTTCTGGAACAGGAGTGACGGTGTCCAACGACGGCTACACACGACGAGGCGTACTCAAGACCGGCTTAGGCGCCGCGGCAGGATCCCTGCTCGTGGCCGCCCCCGCGCACGCCTCCACGGCCGCCGGCCCGCTCGCGCTCTGGTACGACCGCCCGGCGGCGGCCTGGCTGGAGGCGCTGCCGGTCGGCTGCGGGAGGCTCGGGGCCATGGTCTTCGGCGGCGTGGCCACCGAGCGCCTGCAGCTCAACGAGGACAGCATCTGGGCCGGCGGGCCGCACGACTACGACAACCCCGAGGCCCTGGCCGCGCTCCCCGAGATCAGGCGGCTGGTCTGGGAGGACAAGTGGCAGGCCGCCCAGAACCTGGCGGACAAGAAGTTCCTCGGCAAGCCCAGCGAGCAGGCGCCGTACCAGGTGCTGGGCGACCTCACGCTGACCTTCCCCGGCGCCGCGGAGTTCACGGAGTACCGCCGCGAGCTGGACCTGACCCGGGCCGTCACCACGGTCACGTACGTGCGCGACGGCGTGCGCCACACGCGTGAGGTCTTCGCCAGCAACCCCGACCAGGTCATCGTCGTACGCCACACGGCCGACAGGCCCGGCGCGGTGACGTTCCAGGCGGCCTTCACCAGCCCGCAGGCGTCCTCCACCTCCTCCGCCGGCCGCGACTCCATCGCCCTGGACGGGGTCAGCACCGACACGCAGGGCCTGAAGGGCGAGGTCCGCTTCCGCGCGCTGGCCAGGGCGCAGGCCCGCGGCGGCGCGGTCCGCACCGACGGCGGCTCGCTGATCGTCGAGGGGGCGGACGAGGTCACGCTGCTGATCTCCATGGGCTCCAGTTACCGCAGCTACAAGGACGTCGGCGGCGACCCGGCCGAGGTGGCGGGCCAGCATCTCACCCGTGCGTGCGGGCAGCCGTACGAGGTGCTGAAGCGCAAGCACGTACGGGACTACCAGCGGCTCTTCGGGCGGCTCGAGATCGACCTGGGCGCCTCGGAGGCAGCCGCGCTCCCGACCGACCAGCGGATCGCGCGCAAGCAGCTCGACACCGACCCCGGGCTGGCCGCGCTGTACTACCAGTTCGGCCGTTACCTGCTGATCTCCTCCTCCCGCTCGCCCGGCTACGCCGCCAACCTGCAGGGCATCTGGAACGACTCGCTCACGCCCGCGTGGGAGTCGAAGTACACCATCAACATCAACTGCGAGATGAACTACTGGCCCGCCGCGCCCGCGAACCTGGTCGAATGCATGGACCCGCTGTTCGACCTGATCAAGGATCTGGCGGAGACCGGGGCCAGGACCGCCGCCACGCACTACGGCGCGAAGGGCTGGGTGGCGCACCACAACACCGACGGCTGGCGCGGGACGGCGCCCGTGGACTTCGCCTTTTACGGTGTGTGGCCCAGCGGCGGGGCGTGGCTGTGCCTGATGCTCTGGGAGCACTACCTCTACACGGGGGACGAGCGGCGCCTGCGCGAGCACTTCCCGCTGATCAAGGGGTCGGTGGAGTTCTTCCTGGACACGCTGCAGACCGATCCCCGCAGCGGCTACCTGGTGACGAACCCGTCGCACTCCCCGGAGGTCGGGCACCACGAGGACGGCGGGGAGAACGTCAGCATCTGCGCGGGGCCCACGATGGACATGCAGATCCTGCGGGACCTGTTCGGGGCCTTCTCGGAGGCGTCGGAGGTCCTGGGGGTCGAGGCGGAGATGCGCGCCAAGGCCGCGGAGGCCCGGTCGCGGCTCGTCCCCAACCAGGTCGGCCACCTGGGGCAGATCCAGGAGTGGCAGGAGGACTACCGGGGGGACGCGGCGCTCTCGCGCAGCCGCCACATCTCGCACCTGTGGGGCCTCTTCCCCGGTCACCAGATCGACCCGCGCCTGTCACCCGACCTGGCCGCCGCCGCCCGGCGCACCCTGGAGCTGCGCGGCGAGGCGGGGGCCGGGTGGTCGCTCGCCTGGAAGATCAACTTCTGGGCGCGGCTGCTCGACGCTCCCGAGGCCTACAAGCGGCTGTCGAACCTGCTGCTGCCTGCCCGTACGGCGCCGAACATGTTCGACCTGCATCCGCCGTTCCAGATCGACGGCAACTTCGGCGGGACGTCGGGGATCACGGAGATGCTGCTGCAGAGCCACGGGGACCAGGTGCACCTGCTGCCCGCCCTGCCCGCCGCCTGGCCGGCCGGGTCGATCCGGGGCTTCCGGGCGCGGGGCGGGTTCGAGGTGGACCTGTCGTGGAGCGCGGGCGCGCTGACCCGGGGGCGGATCCGCTCGGACCTGGGCCGCGAACTCACCCTCCGGACGGCCGCGCCGGTGACGGTCACCTCCCACGGCCGCCCGGTCACCGTCTCCCGCCCCGAGCCCAACGTCGTCGTCCTCGACACCCGCCGAGACACCACCTACGACCTCGCCCCGTCCACCTGACCCCCGCTGCCCGCCCTGCCCCGCCCGGACGGGCGGGCGGGCATCCCCCGGCGGCGGGCGCCGGGGCTCAGACGGTGTCCGTCGGGGTGGTGCGGGCCCGGGGGCGGGTGCGGGAGGCCTCGCCGCGGGCGTGGGCGGCGAAGAGGCGGGCCGCCTCGTCCGGGTCGCCCGACGCCAGGGCCGCCACCAGGTCGTCGTGGTGGCCCGCCATGGCCGTCCAGTCGCCGTCGTACAGCGGATTGCCCACCACGTGGAGGCTCCACAGGTTCGACTCGATCGTCCGCCACAACCGCAGCAGGAACGAGTTGCCGCAGGCCGCGCAGACCCGCCGGTGGAAGGCCAGGTCGGCGTCGCGGAAGGCGCCGATGTCCCCGTCCTGGGCGGCCTGCCGCATGGCCAGCACGTCGGCCGAGAGCTCCCGCAGGGTGTCGGCCTGGATGCGGGCGGCGGCGCCCCGTGCGGCATACTCCTCCAGCAGCACCCTGATGTCGCGGACCTCCCGGGCCTGCTCGTCGGAGATCTCCGCGACGTAGCTCCCCCGGTTGGGATAGGAGATGACCAGCCCCTCGTGCGCCAACCGCTTGATCGCCTCACGAGCCGGGGCCTGGCTGGTGCCGACCCGGCGGGCGATCTCCGCTTCCACCAGCCGCTGCCCCGCCACCAGCTCCCCCGAGACGATCCACCCGCGCAGCAGCGCGTAGACGCGGTCGGACAGGAGCTCCCTGGGCAGCAGCCGGGCCGCGGGCGGCGCGATCTGCTGCTCCTGCCAGATCCGGGCCACCGTCGACTGCGACAGCCCGAGCTGGCGCGCCATCGTACGGGTCGAGGGCACGGCCGTGCCGCCGGCCGCGGCGGCGATCACGCGCTCGGCCTCCTGCCGCTCCGCGGTGCGCGGGCGGCCGGGGCGCGGCGCGTCCGCCAGCCCGTCGAGCCCGCGCTCCACGAAGCGGGCCCGCCATTTGGCCACCGTCGCCGGGCTCACGTCGAGCCGGTCGGCGATCTCCTTGCGCGCCAGCCCGTCCGCGCAGGCGAGCACGATCCGGCTGCGCAACCCCAGCCCTCCGGAGGACCCTTCGGCCCACTCGCGCAGAGCGGTGCGCTCCTCCTCGCCCAGCACCAGCCGCTTGTCGTCATCGCGTCCAGCCACGGCTCCACCTTAACGTATTTATGACTCAGTCACTCACTGGAAACTTATTTGTAGCTCCACATAGCCCCTTGACGAGGCTATGTGACCAACGTATTAAATAATCGCTAATCGAGTATCGACCCATTAAAAGGCGTCGCAGATCTCGCCCCCTTGGAGGTGCGATGCGTTCCCCCCATCCATTCCTCGCCCCCACAGCCCTCAGCTGCCTGCTCCTGCTCACCGGCTGCGGCGGGGGCGGCTTCGCCGGCGACTCGCAGGCCAAGCAGGGCGACGGCGGCCAGATCACGGTCCGGATGCTGGTCAACATCACCCCCAACCTCACCCAGGCGTACTGGGACGGCCTGGTCAAGCCGTTCGAGCAGGCCAATCCCGGCATCGACGTCAAGGTCGAGGCGCCGACCGGCAAGGGCGTGGCCGACACGCTGCCGCAGCAGCTCGCCGCGGGCAACGCGCCCGACGTGGTCGAGACGCTGACGGTGGACGAGACGCTCTCCAAGCAGATGCTCGACCTGACCGACCAGCCGTGGGCGAAGGACACTCCGCTGGCCAAGGAGGCGAGCCTGGGCGGCAAGATCTACACGGTCGGCGTCGGCGTGCAGGCGCAGTCGCTGGTCTTCTACAACAAGAGCGCGTTCGACAAGGCCGGGATCGACAAGCCGCCGACCACGCTCGACGAGTTCGACGCCGCGATGGGCAAGCTCAAGTCGGCCGGGTGGCTGCCGCTGCAGACCGGCGGCGAGTTCCTGACCGGGCTCCAGCTGCTGCAGTTCTCCGGCCCCTCGCGCGCCCAGCTCCACCCCACCTGGCAGCAGGACGTCAAGGCGGGCAAGCTCAAGGCCGGCGAGTCCCTGCTGCCCTACCTGGAGCGCTACCGCACCTGGATCGACAAGGGGTACGTCGACAAGAACGCCCTGGGCACGAAGTACGCCGACGCCGAGACCGCGTTCCTGTCCGGCAAGGCCGCCATGTACGTGATGGGCAGCTGGTTCACCGCCGCCGAGGCCAAGTCGAAGAAGGACTTCGAGGTCGGCGTCTTCCCGGCCCCGGTCGACAAGGGCCAGGCGTACCCGGGGCCGCAGGGCGCCACGATGGCGGCCCCGTACATGATCCTCAAGTCCACCCCGAGCAAGGACGCGGCGCTCAAGCTCGTGCAGTGGCTCGTCACCGACCAGGCGGCGGTCAAGAGCCAGCTCGAGCAGGACGGCAACTTCCGCGCCGGCGTGGAGCGCGAGTTCACGCCGCTGGAGAAGCAGGTGCAGGAGATCCTCGACAGCGCCCCGTCCGGCGTCCCGCAGGGCGAGGGGTACGGCGACGCGACCCTCCCCAAGGGCTTCAACGCCGCGTGGAACACCGAGGTCCAGGGCCTGTACGTGGGCAAGTCGCCCAAGGAAGTGGCCGAGGGCGTGGACCGGTGGCTGGCCGGCCGCAAATGACGCTCACCCGGGAAGCACCCCCAGCCCTCCCCGAAGCTCCCGCCCCTCCGGGAAGGAAGCGCGGCGACGGGTGGGCCAACACGATCATGGTCGCCCCCGCCACCGTCCTCTACACCGTGATGCTGATCGTCCCGGTCGGCCTGGCGCTCTACCTGAGCCTCACCGACTGGGACGGCTTCAGCGCCGACCCCGCCTTCGTCGGCGCCGCCAACTACCTCGACCTCCTCGACGACCCCGAGCTGCGCCGCGCCGCCCTCGTCACCCTGCTGGTCGCCGCCGCGGGCACGGCCGGGCTCAACCTGCTCGGCCTCGGCTTCGCCCTCCTGGTGAACGGCGCCTCGAAGGCGAACACGTTCTTCCGGATCGTCCTGTTCTATCCGCACGTGCTCAGCGCTCTCGTGGTCGGCTTCCTCTGGTCGGCGATCCTCGGCACCAACGGCGCGGTCAACAACCTGGTGACGAAGTGGGGCGGCGAGGTGCTCCCGTTCCTGTCGGACCCGGCATGGGCCACGGTCACCATGATCGGGGTGCTGGTGTGGGCCGGGTTCGGGGTCAACGTGGTGCTCTACCTGGCGGGGCTGCAGGCCGTGCCGCACTCCCTGATCGAGGCGGCGCGCATCGACGGCGCCACGCGCCGGCAGGTGTTCAGGCACGTGACGCTCCCGGCGCTCGGCCCGTCCGTGACGGTCAACATCGTGCTGTCGCTGGTGACGCTGCTCAAGACGTACGACCTGGTGGTTTCGCTGACGGCGGGCGGCCCGGCCGGGCAGACGCAGACCGTCGCCTATCTCATCCTGTGGAACTCCTTCCACGACGCCCGCCTCGGCTTCGGCTCCGCGCAGTCGGTGCTGCTCATGCTGGTGACGGCGGCGCTGGCGTTCGTGGTGACCAGGCTGCGCAGGCGCGGCGAGCTGGCGGTGCACCAGTGAGAAGGACGTTCCTCTGGGCCACCGTCGCCTTCATGCTCATCCCCCTGTACGTGCTGACCGTCAACGCGTTCAAGGGCCAGCAGGACATCCTGGCCGACCCGTTCGGGCTGGGGAGCCTCACGCTGGAGCCGCTGGGCAGGGCGCTGACGAACCCGCAGTTCAACGTGTTCAAGGGGTACGCGGTCACGCTGCTGTTCGTGGTGGCGGTCAACGCGCTGTCGGTGGTGCTGGCCGCGCCGGCCGCCTACGTGATCGCGCGCAGCCCGAAGCGTCGCTTCCGGGTGCTGATGCTGTTCTTCCTGGCCGGGACGTTCATCCCGGGCCAGGTGCTGGTCATCCCCGTCGTGTACGTGCTCAAGACCCTCGGCCTGATGGGCACCATCCGGGGGTTCGTGCTGTTCGAGACCGTGTTGACGCTACCGTTCTCGATCTTCCTGTACGCCGGCTACATCGCCACCATCCCGGCCGTGCTCGACCAGGCGGCGGCCGTGGACGGGGCGGGCAGGCTGCGTACGTTCTGGCAGATCGTCTTCCCGCTGATGAGGCCCGCGGTCGCCACGATGGTCATCCTCAACAC
Source organism: Nonomuraea sp. JJY05 (assembly GCF_043496855.1). Lineage (NCBI taxonomy): Bacteria > Bacillati > Actinomycetota > Actinomycetes > Streptosporangiales > Streptosporangiaceae > Nonomuraea > Nonomuraea sp. JJY05. The sequence continues at coordinate 367,999 of NZ_JBIEIS010000005.1, read as the reverse complement.
CTTCTCGGTGTGGAACGACTTCGTGAACCCGCAGATCATCCTGGGCCCCGGCAGCGGCCTCTACACCGTGACCACCGGCGTCTACGCGGCCGTCAGCCAGTACTCCACCGACTACACGGTGGTCTTCCCGACGCTGCTGCTGGCCATCGCCCCGCTGCTGGTCTTCTTCGTCTTCATGCAACGGCACATCATCAGCGGCCTGACCGCCGGAGCAACGAAAGGGTGAAGATGCGGACAGTATCTACGGGACCCGCGAACGGCCCCTCTGTCACGGCGACCGTCCCGCTCGGCGTGCCACCGGTCTGGGCGGTGCTCGAGCGCAGGCTGTTCGACGCCCTCGACGAGGCCTGGCGGGCGTTCGCCGCCCGCTACTGCGGCCCCGACGGGCGGCTCGTCTACCACGGACCGGCCGCGGACCGGGACGGCGCCGACGACTTCTACGAGGCGTTCTTCAACTGGCCCACCCTCTACCAGCTGGGCGGGGCCGACGACCTGCTGGACGCCTCGAAGCACCACTGGGAGGGCGTGACCGCGCAGCTCACGGAGCTGGGCTACCTGGTGGACGAGTTCGAGCGCGGCTATGACTGGTTCCACCAGGGCGAGTCGCTGCTGCTGTTCTACGGCATCTGCGCCGCCGACCCGCGCGACGAGCGCTTCCGCGAGCGCGCCCGCCGCTTCGCCGACCTCTACCTGCCCGGCTCGGCCAACTACGACGCCGAGCACGACATCATCCGCGCGCCGCACAACGGCGCCGGCGGCCCCCGCTACGGCCTGCAGTGGGAGTGGGCGTCCTACCACACCGACCTGGTCAGCATGCGGCCGTACGGCCTGCCGCTGCGCGATCTGCCGGGCATCGCGGAGTGGGAGGACCTGGGCGACCCGAGCAACGCCGCCCGCATGGGCGCCGCCATGAACGAGCGCCTCGGCCGCGGCGACGTGGCCGTCAACCTGGCCGCGACCAGCCTGGCCGTCAACGCCTGGCTGTACGACGGCGACGACCGCTACCGCGACTGGGCCCTGCGCTACATCGGCGCATGGGAGCGCCGGGCCGCGGCCAACGGCGGGATCCTGCCCGACAACGTGGGCCCGTCCGGCGAGGTCGGCGAGCTGCACGGCGGCCGCTGGTACGGCGGCAACTACGGCTGGCAGTGGCCGCACGGCCTCTACAGCGTCGGCGCCGCCGCCGCGATCGCCGCCGTCAACGCACACCTGCTGACCGGCGACGAGGCCGCGCTCGCCATCGGCCGCGACCCCCTCGAGATCGTGTACGACAAGGCCGTCCAGGCCGGCGTGACCGAGACGGAGATGAGCATCAGCGACCGCTGGCTGGCCGAGCTGGGCGACGAGGCCGGCAAGCCCACCATGCTGGTGCCGAACCGGCACGACGACCGGGGCTGGTTCGACTTCCAGCCGCCGCAGCTCGGCCTGCCCGTCTGGCTCTGGCACGCCTCGCTCGGGGGGCGGGACGCCGACCGGATCGACCGGCTGAGAGCCGCCTCCGGCTACGACTGGGCCACGGTGCGCCCGTTCAGGAACAAGGAGGAGGCCGGGCACGAGGCGCCCTGGCTGGAGTTCCTGCGCGGCGCCAACCCCGGCTTCCCCGAGGCCATGCTGTCCACCGCGCTCGGCCAGGTGCAGCGCCGCATGGCGCTCATCGACGCCGACCGCGCGGACCTGTCCGCCATCCACGTGCACCACTGGCAGCGGCTCAACCCCGTGCTCACCGAGGCGCTGCTGCAGCTCGTCACCGGCACCCCGCAGGTGCTCTACAACGGCGGGCTGCTGCCCACCCGGCTGGCCTACTTCGACGCCGACCGTCAACGCCCAGGGCTGCCCCGGGACGTGGCCGCGCTGGTCGACTCGGTACGCCCCGACGGCACCCGTGTCGAGCTCGTCAACCTCGGCCTCACCCACACCCGCAGGGTCGTGGTCCAGGCGGGCGCGTTCGGCGAGCACCGCATCGACCGTGCGGTCATCACCCGGGGGGGCGAGGACTACCCGGGTGACCCGCGCGCCTACACCACTCCCCCGATCACCGACTCCGAGCGGGAGGTGACGGTGGACGGGCCGCGCCTCCTCGTCGAGCTGCCGCCCGGTCGCCGCATCCGGCTCGACCTGCACACGACCGCGCGCGTCCGCACGCCGTCGCACCAGCACTACTGAGGAGTCACATGGACGACGCCATCTGGGATCTGCCTGTTCGCGGGCAGCTGCCCGCCGGACCCGATCCCGTCCTCGTGGAAGGGTTGAAGCGGATCAGCTCGGCCACCGCCTGCGCCAAGCTGCACGCCCAGGGCATCCGGCGGACCTTCATCGAGGGACCGCGTCCCATCGCCCAAGGGCAGAAGACCGCCGGGCGGGTCCGCACGCTGCAGTTCATGCCGCAGCGTGAGGACATCGCCTCCGGGCTCGGCCAGGAGTACGTCGAGCGGCACACCGCGCTGTGGGCCGTGCTGGAGACGATCGAGCCCGGCGACGTGCTGCTCGTGCAGGCGTACGGCAGCGCGTACACCGGCTGCTTCGGCGACATGCTGGTGCGCTACTTCAAGCGCAAGGGCGGCGCGGGCATCGTCGTGGACGGCCGGATCCGGGACCTGCCCCGGGTGAGCGGCATCGGGCTGCCGCTCTGGACGACGGGCGCGACCCCTCATTACGCCTCGCAGGCGGAGCTGTTCCCGTGGGCGTACGACGTGCCGATTGCCGTGGGCGGGGCGCTCGCGCTGCCCGGCGACCTGTGCGTGGCCGACGACGACGGCGCCGTGGTCGTGCCGCGCCGGCGCGCCGCGTCGGTGCTCGATGCCGCCGCCGACCACGAGCAGTGGGAGCGCTACAGCCGCGCCCGCATCGAGGAGGGCGGGGCGCTTTCTGACTACTACCCACTCACCCCCGAGACCCGCGCCGAGTACGAGCGGTGGCGGGAAGTTAAGGAGAGCCAGTGATCCTCAGGTCCCTGGGCGCGGTCGTCTTACTCCTGGGCGGGCTGACGACCCCGACCCCGGCGGCTGCCGCCAAGACGTGTGACTATTTCGTCTCCCCCGCAGGCGGCGACCGCGGCGACGGCAGCGCCCAGCGCCCGTGGAAGTCCATCGAACAGGCCCGCGACCAGCTCCGGGCCAAGAAGAAGTACCACCAGAACTGCGACATCGTGGTCAACCTCAAGACCGGTGACTACGTGGTCGACAAGACGATCACCTTCACCGAGGCCGACTCCGGCGAGAACGGCCACAAGATCATCTACCGCAGCGCCGACGGCCCCGGCAAGGCCAGGCTGCTCGGGGCCAGGCCGCTGACCGGCTGGCAGAAGTACGACGACAACATCTACAAGACCAAGGTCGACCGGAACTTCCACACGCTCTTCGAGGACGGCAAGCGCGCCACCACCGCCCGCTACCCCAACAGGACCAGCGACGACCTCTGGTCGCCGTACCTGTTCTCGGTGCTGCCCGAGGCGGAGTACCAGGCCGTGCACAACTGGCTCTTCTTCGACGCCAAGGACGTCCCGAAGGAGTGGGACGCCGACTTCGACAAGAACGCCCAGATGGTCGTCTGGTCGGGCGGGTCGTGGAGCTGGTTCACCGACACCGTGCCGCTCGGCGGGGCCGACTTCCGCAAGAACTTCTTCACGCTCAGCTACGACGCCCGCTTCAGCCTCGTCAACAGCCGCAGCGGCTCCCGCTACTTCCTGCAGAACACGCTGCGCTTCCTCGACCAGCCGGGCGAGTACTACTTCGACTTCGCCAACAGCGAGGTCTACTACTGGCCGAAGGGCTCGATCGACAAGGTCGTGGCGCCCACCGTCAAGACGCTCATCTCCCTGGCCGGGTCCTCGCCCGAGCGGCGGGTGCAGAACCTCGTCTTCGACGGGCTGGCGCTGCAGTACTCCGACTTCGTCGACTGGTACCGCTACGGGTGGAACGGCCCCGGCGACTCGGGCTACGAGCACAAGTACCCGATCTACGACCGGCAGATCGAGATGCCGCGCAACCGGTTCGGCATGATCACCGTGACGAACTCCCGCGACATCGACCTGACCAGGCTGCACCTGTCCGACAGCGGTTACACGGGCGTCTTCCTGCTCTTCGCCAACGAGCGCGTCAAGGTGACCGACAGCCTGCTCGACAACATCGGCGGCGACGGCATCAAGGTGGAGGGCGGCTATCCCGGCGAGGGCGACATCACCGGGCACCACACGTTCACCAACAACTACATCTACCACGTCGGTGAGCTGGTGCCCGGCGACGCGGCCGGCATCGAGCTGATGAACACCGGCAACAACCAGGTCAGCAACATCGTCGTCAAGCACAGCGCCCGCTACGGCATAAGCCTGGAGGTCCGCCCCGAGATCAAGAACGAGGACAACTACGCCCGCAACAACAGGTTCTCCTACATCCGCCTGGAGGAGACCGGCCTCGACAGCGGCGACATGGGCGCCTTCTACACCTACGGCGTGCACAACGTCGAACCGCACCCGATCGACAACTACGTCTCGCAGATGGTGATCGGCGACGTCATCAACGACCCGGCCGGGCAGATGCCGGACTCCGGCACGCGCGGCGTCCACATGGACGCGGGCGGCTGCGGGTTCTCGATCGAGAACGTCGAGGTGGGCAAGGTCAGCGACGACAAGTACCAGGCCTACAAGTGCAACGACGTCAAGAACGCCAACTGGGCGGACGGCTTCGACACCTCGAAGATGGAGTACGACAAGATCGGTGTGACGAGCGCGTTCCCGTACCCGATCCCGAGCTAGACACGGTCGCGAGGGTCCGGCCCCCCGGGCTGGCCCCTCGCCCCCGGGCCTGGGTCCGGCCGGGCCCTCCCCTCGAGCCTCCGAGCAGCCTGTGTCCCGCGTCCGTCGCGCGGGCACCGCACCCCCTGGAGCGCACTCATCATGGACGACCTCTCGCGCCGTGGCTTTCTCCTCACCGCGACCCTCGCCGTCGCCCTCCCCGGCTCGCCGGCCTCCGCAACCGATCGTCCCGGGGCGGGGTGGTTCGTGCGGCCGCGCCGGGCCGTGCGGCCGATGGTGCGCTGGTGGTGGCCCGACGCCCACGTCGATCCCGCCGAGATCCGGCGGGAGGTGGACGCGCTCGCGGACGCCGGGTTCGGCGGGGCGGAGATCGCGGCGGTGCACCACAGCATCCGCGACAAGTCCGTGCTGGACCCGGCCGGGCACGGCTGGGGCACCCCCGCCTGGAACGCCGCCGTCGAGGCCGCGCTCGACCAGGCGGCCCGGCGCGGCCTGACCATCGACCTCACCATCGGCCCCTCCTGGCCGGCCGCCGTACCCACGATCACGCCCGAGCACCCGGCCGCGGTCAAGGAGCTGGCGCACGGCTCGGTCACCGTGGCCGGGGGCGCCACGTACGCGGGCGAGGTGCCGCCGCCCGCCGTCGCCGGGCATCCCGCGCGTACGCTGCTGCTGGTCCAGGCGGCCCGGCTCGATCCCGCGAACTCCACCCGCAAGGAGACCGGCCTCGACCCCGGCTCGGTGGTGCGGGTGCCCGTGAACGACGGGCGCGTCGACTGGACGGCGCCCGACGGGGACGAGTGGGTGCTGATCGCGTACTGGGAGCGGGGCTCGGGCCAGCGTCCCGAGTCCGGCCCGCACACCGTGCCCGAGGCGTACGTGGTGGACCACTTCAGCCGGGCGGGCACCCGGGCGGTGATCGACTACTGGGAGTCCACGCTGCTCACGCCCACCGTGCGCAGGCTGCTGAAGCGGGCGGGCGGTGCGCTGTTCGAGGACTCCATCGAGATCGAGAGCGACGCGCTGCCGTGGACGCCGGGGCTGCTCGCGGAGTTCGAGCGGCGGCGGGGGTACTCCCTGGCGCCGTTCCTGCCGGTGGTGGTGCTGGCGGAGGAGGACCCGGTCTTCGCCTACGACGCCGTGCTGACCAGGCACGCCCGCAAGGACTACTGGGACACGGTCTCCGAGCTGTTCAACGAGCACCACTTCGGGATGCTGCGCGACTGGGCGCATTCGATCGGCCTGGAGCTGCGGGCGCAGCCGTACGGGCTGCAGACCGACGCCATCGCCGCCGCGGCCATTGTCGACGTGCCCGAGGGTGAGTCGCTCGGCTTCAAGAACCTCGACGACTATCGCTGCCTGGCCGGTGGCCGGGACCTGGCGGGGCGGGAGGTGCTGTCGTGCGAGGCAGGGGCGTACGCGGGCGGGGCGTACACGACGACCTGGACGAAGCTGCTGCGTACGATGGGGGGCGCGTACGCGGCGGGGCTCAACCAGACCGTCCTGCACGGTTTCTCCTACGCCACGGCGCCGGGTGCGGCCTGGCCCGGCTTCGCCGCCTTCACCCCCTACTCCGGAACGGCCGGCTACGCCGAGTCCTGGGGCCCCCGCCAGCCGACTTGGCGGCACATCGCCGACATTTCCGGATATTTCGCTCGAATCCACCAGATTCTGCGGGAAGGCGTGCCACGTGCGGACGTGGCGGTCCTACGCCAGACCGGGTACACCAAGACCGGCATCGGCGCCGCCTGGTTCACCGCGAGCGGCGTCCCCACCGGGTGGACCCACCAGTTCATCAGCGCACCCCTGCTCGACCGGCCGTCCGCCCGCGTCTCCGGCCTCCGGCTGGCGCCTTCCGGGCCCGCCTACAAGGCGCTGTTCGTGGAGGGCGACCGCTTCTACGCCTCCGAGTGCACGATGACGGTCGCGGTGGCGCGGCGACTGCTGTCGTACGCGCGGGCCGGGCTGCCCGTCGTGCTCCTCGGCGCGTGGCGGTCCGCCTCGGTGCCGGGGGTGGCCGCGGAGGGGGAGAACGAGAGGCTGCGAGCGGTCCTGACCGACCTGCTGGCCGAGCCGTCCGTCCGGCTCGTCGCCGACCAGGCGGAGGTCCCGGGCGCGCTCGCCACCCTCGGCGTGCGGCCCGACATCCGGTACGCCACCGCGTCCACGCTGCTGGCGGCCCGCCGGGTGGCCGGCGAGGTGGACTACTACTACCTGTGCAACGGCAAGCACACCGAGAACCCCAAGCCGCCGGTGGCGCCCATCGACCACGACGTCACGCTGTCGCGCACGGCCCGCGACGGCGTCCCGTACCTCCTGGACCCGTGGACCGGCCGCGCCGAGCGCCTGGCACTCTACGCGGCGGACGCCGACGGCATCCGCCTGCGGGTGAAGCTGCGGCCGGGCGAGTCGAAGGTGCTGGCCATCGGCCGCCCCGGCCTCTTCGGGACCGGACCGGTCAAGGGACCTCACGCCGTCACGACGGACGCCGACCTGGTGAGATACGACAAGGGCACACTGGTGGTGCGCGCCTCCCGCGCCGGCACCTACACGACCACCCTGTCCGACGGCCGCACCGTCACCACCGCGATCGGCCCCGTCCCCGACCCGGTGCCCCTGTCGTCGTGGCGGCTGGAGGTCGCCGACTGGCGTCCCGACGGCACGACCACGCACCGGCTCACCCTCGACCACCTGACCCCCTGGTCGGACATCCCCACCCTGGCCGACACCTCCGGCATCGGCCTCTACACCACCGACGTACAGCTGGAGGGTGGGGCGTACCTGGAGCTCGGCGCGGTCACCGACACCTGCCGCATCCTCACCGACGGCCACCACCTGGCCCCCGTGAACCAGCTCAACCCGGTCGTGGACCTCGACCGGGACGTCCGCACACTCCAGGTGGAAGTGGCCACCCCCCTCGGCAACCGCCTCAGAGTCACGGACCCCACGGTCTACGGCAACCTGACCCGCCAGCCCTACGGCCTCCTCGGCCCGGTCCGCCTCATCCCGTACGGGGAGGCCCGCCTGGGGTTCAGGGGGTAGACGAGGGCTCGGGGGTGCCGTTGGGCCACAAGCAGGTGGAGGTGGAGCCCAGGGTGAGCACATCACCCTCCGTCCAGCCGATGGTGATGAAGAAATCGTCGGGGCGCGAGCGCCCGTAGAGTTGCAGGCCGTTCTCGGACTGTGCCTCGATGTAGTGGCCCTGGCTCTGCCAGTACGCCTTCACCTGGGCGACCACCTCCTTGAGCGAGTCCTTGGGCAGTCCGCGCAGGTAGTAAGTGCGATTGATGATGAGCCGATCTTCGGAGCCTCCGTCGACCGGGTCGAGGCAGAGGCTGTCGTTGAGGCTGGGCTGGTGCAGCTCCAATTCGGGCTTGGGATGCATGACGGCGACGGTCCCGTTGATGAGCTGCTCAATGCGAGCCAGCGCCTGAGCCTTGGTGATCGTCGGCTTGTCGGCCGATGCGTTCATCGCTCCTCCCAGAGCTCCGCCGGGCGCGCACCCAGCGATGAGAACCGCGGCCGCGATGATCAACCTGACGGAGCGGAACATCTAGTCTCCTGGCGGGGTAGGCGAGGGCTGCGGAGTGGGCGACGGCGGAGACACGGGTTCCGGAGAAGGACGTGCCGGAGGTTGCGACGGCGTCGGCAACGGTGTCGGCGTCGGCACCTGCTTCGGCGTCGGCAGCTTCGCCACTTGGTCATACCGACCAGCGATGATGAATCCCATGTTCCTCAGAGAGACCGACTCATCGTTCCAGTAACCGGAGTGTGTCCCAATGTCGTACCCGGTGAAACTTAGGAAGCCCGAAACCGGCGTGGGGCTGACAACAAAGCGGTTGGCGCCGAAGGCGATGTTGCTGGGGTCGGTGCCGAAGGGGCCGGGGCCGTTCGGGAAGGCGGGTTGCAGGACGCCCGAGACGGGGTCCCGCCTACCGCTCACCGGAAGATGCCCCAAGTCGGCTACCGGGTCCTGCGGTGACTCCCCCACCCACACCTGCTTGACTCCCAGATCACTGGCCTGCATCGCCATCGTCCCCGGACTGCCCACGAGGATGAGCTGATCGGCGAACGTCCCCTTTCGCGTCTGGGCGGCGATGCCGGTTACCACGCTGCCGTAGCTGTGGCCCAGAACGGTGAACCGGGGGGTGCCGGCCGCCTGGTGGGTGGCGTGCAGGCCGTCCAGGAAACCGGCCAGCGGGCCGGCTCCGGTCTGGGCGAGATGGGGTGAGGCCACGGAGGTGTCCGCCCGGAGGATCCCGGCGTCGAGTTGCGGGGCCGTGTAGCCGAGCCAGAGGATCGAGGCGGTCTTCGTGCGGGGGGCCGAGCGGCTCGCCTGGTCCCAGAGGGTTCCGGCGCGGGCCACGTCGGCGCCGATCCCCTCCAGGGTGCTGCCCGTGCCCGGCACGGAGGTGACCACCGAGTCGGCCTTGTCGGGGTCTCCGAAGGAGATGGCGGCCTTGCCGAGCCCACCCAGTTCGAGGGCGAGCAGGAACGCGGGCGGGCGGCCGTTGACCCCGCCCAGGGCGAGGCTCTTGGTGACGGCTTCGATCTGCCGTTGCTGCTTCTCCAGCTCCTCGATCTCACGGCGCGTGGTCATCCGCCGCCACGCGTCCGCCACGATGATCCCCTTCGCCAGGGATTCGTCCAGGGCCCGGAGCTCCGCCAGCCGCTTGGCGACGGCGTCCTTGCGCATGGCCAGGTAGGCCCGGTTCGCGGTGTCGCGGGTGGTGGCGGGCACGCCGTTGAGCGAGCCGACCAGTTGCGGCGCGGCGTCGATGAGCCACCGGCGGGCGGCCGGGTCGAGCAGCTGCCACCAGGCGCTGACCCGGGCGGCGAGGGTGGGGTCCTGGCCGGTGCGCTGCGCCGCCACCAGCTTCTCCAGCGCCGAGGTGTCGCCGGTCGCGGCGGCGGACAGGACGTCGCCGATGGGGCCCGGGGCGGGGGCGGACCCGCCGAACAGCCCGAAGCCGAGCACCGCCGCGGTGGCCGCCTCGCCGTCGGGGCGGCGTTGGAGCACGGTCAGCCTTCTGCGCAGGTCGGTGACCTGTCCGGCGGCCCAGGCGCCCACGTCCCCGACCTGCGCGGCGGGGGCGGCGCTGAGGCCCGCGGAGCCCAGCGCCGCGGAGAGCAGGCCGCCGGCGGAGGGGAGTTCGTGACCGGCGCGCTCCAGGTCCGCCACCATGCGGGTCATCGCCTCCACGTCCATCCCGGCGTAGCCGCCGCGCGCGGACGGGGCGGCGGCGGGCGGGGTGGACAGCGACGGCGGGGCGGCGTGCCCGCCGAGGGCGCGGATGCGGTCGGCGATCTGCGCGGCCGCGGTCTCGAAGGCACGCTGCAGCCGGGCCCGCTGTTCACCCATGGCCTGGGCGAAGGGGCCCGCGCCGCCACCGGCCCAGGCGTGTGCCGCCATGTAACGCATGCTGGAGTCGAGCGCGCCGACGTGATCGCCGGCCAGTCGCACCACCCGGGCCAGGGTCTCCTCCAACCCTGCGGTGTCACCTGCCACGACCTTGTACGATGACACAGCCATCACCGTACGGAGTCGAATCATAACTAATCGTTATCGACGTTGAGCTTTGATCGACCGTGCACGATCCGGCGCGGCCGCCGGGCCGGTCTTCCTCCGGGAGGCTACCGCGCGTTCATCTGCGGGAATGCTGCCGCGCGTCCCCTTCAAAGGAGGTCGTGCCACAGGCGCTTCGCCACCGCTACGAACGCCTGCCACTTGATCACCGTGCTCGGCCGCACGTCGCCCAACCGCGGACCTGTATGGGGTGCACCGGCCCATAAGCTGGTTTCGTGAATGCCGGAGTGAGACGCGAGTGGTGACGCGCAACGACGTGGCGCGGCTGGCGGGCACCTCGCCCGCCGTGGTCAGCTACGTGATCAACAACGGGCCCCGGCCGGTCTCGGAGTCGGCCCGGCAGCGTGTGCTGGACGCCATCAAGCAGCTCGGCTACCGCCCCAACGCGGTGGCCAGGTCGCTGCGCTCGCGGCGTTCGTGGACCATCGGGGTGATCGCCTCCGACAGCGCCGGCGGGAAGAGTCCCTTCTTCGGCCAGTTCACCCGGGCCTGCGAGGAGGTGGCCTGGCAGCGGGGCTACTCGGTGCTGTTCGGCAACTCCGCCGAGGATCCGGCTCGGGCGGAGGGCTACGTCAGGGGGTTCCTGGAGCGGCAGGTCGACGGGCTGGTGCTCATGCGGGTGCCGATCTCGGCCGATCAGGCCGAGGAGATGCGGGGACGCGTTCCGGTGGTCACCATCGACCACGCGGCGCCGCCGTTCTTCTCCCGGCTCGCGGTGGACGACGAGGAGGGCGGCTACCAGGCCACCAGGCACCTCCTGGAGCACGGCCACCGCCGCATCGGCTTCGTCGGCGGGCCGCTGGACATCACCCCGGTGCGGCTCAGGGCCGCGGGCTGGCGCCGCGCGCTCCAGGAGGCCGGTGCCGGGCTGGAGGCGGGGCTTGCCGTGGAGGGGGAGCTTGCGAAGGAGGCGGGGCTGGTCGAGGAAGGTGAGCTGAGTCTGGAGGGCGGTTACGAGGCCGCGCTCCGGCTGCTGTCGTCGCCCTCGCGTCCCACCGCCCTGTTCGCCTCGATCGACGGTCAGGCCATCGGCGCGATGCGCGCCGCCGCCGATCTCGGGCTGCGGGTGCCCGGGGACGTGGCGGTGGTGGGGTTCGACGGGGCGCGGGAGGCCGCGTACACGGTGCCCGGGCTTTCGACGATCAGCCAGCCCATCGACGAGATGGCCCGCCACGCGACGGAGACGCTGGTCGGCGCCATCGAGTCGGAGGGCGTGGAGCCGGTCACCAAGATCTTCTCCGCCACCCTGGTCACCCGCGGCTCCTGCGGCTGCCCCGAGCCCCGCCTGCACCGCTGATCACTCTGCCGCGCAGGCCGGCCGTCACGGCTCTTCCAGCGCGTACGTGACCGCCCGGGAGAGCCCGAGCCGCGTGCCGTCCCGGAAAGCCGCCGTGAACGCCTGGGCCCCCAACGCGCGGCGCGCCCGCTCGGCGCACTCCTGGTGCGATCCGGCCTGGTACGGCAGCCGCGCCGGAGACGAGGCCACCGCCTCCCACAGGAGGTGGGCGGCGCCCAGCAGCCGGGCGGCCCGCTCGTACCGGCCACGCGTCCCGGCCGTCCAGGCCAGTACCTCCAGGCACTGCGGAAGGCCCCACCGGTCGTCCGCGGCGCTCCAGCACGCGGCCACCTCCCGCATCCTGGCCTCGGTCTGCTGCCAGTCGCCCTGCTCCCAAAGGGCCATGCCGACCGCGTACAGCGCGTACGCGCGGAAGAGGGTCGCGTTGCGCTTCTCGCACAACGCCACGAGCTCCTCGCCGTACTCGGCGGCCCGGTCCGGGCGCATCGTGGCGGCGAAGAGGGCGGCGAGATACAGGGTGACCCCCACGGCGTGGACGTCACCCCTCGCCCAGTGCCGGGTGCGCGCCTCCTCCAGGAGCGCGAGCCCGCCCTCGGCGTCGCCCTCGGACAACGCCGCGACGCCGGAGAGCTGGACCGCGAACGCGAGCACCGCCTCGTCCCCGAGCTGCCGCGCGAGCGCCAGGCACTCCCGCGCGTCGGCCGCCGCCGCGTCGCCCTGGTAGTGGGCGAGCAGCCCGTCGGCCCACAGGCCCATCGCCCTGGCGACGCTCGATCCGGGCACGAGCGCGAGGCCGCGCTTCAGCCAGTGCCGGCCTTCGCTGAGAGCGCCGGTGACGAGCCAGTTGGCCCACAGCTCAGAGGCGATCATCAGACCGGTGGGAGCGTCGCCGGGCCGGGCGAAGCAGAGGTCGAGGGCGACGCGCACGTTGGGCAGCTCCGGCTTGAGCAAACGCATGCGATCGATCTGGTCCGGCTCCACCCGGTCAACGCGCACTCGCTCCGTCAGCCGGCGGTAGTGGCCGATGTAGCGCTCGCGCAGCGCCTCCGCCTCCGCGGCGGGCAGCTGTTCGCGGCCGTACGCGCGGATGGTCTCCAGCATGCGGTGGCGGGCCCCGGCGCCGTGCGGCTCCGCGACGCCCAAAATGGACTTGTCCACCAGCCCCATCATCAGATCCAGCACGTCCTCGCAGTCCAGTCCCTGCCCGGGGCAGACGGCCTCGGCGGTCTCCACGTCCACGCCCCCCGCGAACATCGACAGCCGCTCCCACAGCCGCCGCTCGCCGGGCGAGCACAGCTCGAAACTCCACTCCATGGTCGCCCGCAGGGTCTGGTGGCGTGCCAGCGTGCCGGGGCCGACCTCGGCCGGCACTTCCAGGCGCTGGTCGAGCTCGTTCACGAGGTCTTCCACCGAGGTCGTCCGCAGCCGTACCGCGGCCAGCTCGATCGCCAGCGGGATCCCGTCCAGGCGCCGGGCCAGCCGGGCGACCGCCCGGGCGTTGGCCGCGTCGACGCGGAAGCCCGGCCGGAACGTCGCCGCCCGCTCCGTGAAGAGGCGCACCGCCTCCCGCCGGGCGATGTCGCGGGTCCTGTCGCCGGGCCGCGGGATCGGCAAGGACGGCACCGGCAGCACCCGCTCGCCGTACACCCCGAGCGACTGCCGGCTGGTGGCCAGGATCTGCAGCCGCGAGGTGCCGCGCAGGAGCTGCTCCACCAGCCGGGCGCACGCGCCGAGCAGATGCTCGCAGTTGTCCAGCACCAGGAGCAGCTGTTTGTCCGCCAGATGCTCGATCAGCAGGGCCACGAGGTCCGGCGTGCGGTCGTGGATTCCCAGCGCGGCGGCCACCGCGGGGGCCAGCAGGTCCTCGTCGTCGATGGTGGCCAGCTCCACCAGCCGGACACCCTCCCGGTACCTCTGGGGCAGGATCTCGCTCACCCGTCGCGCCAGCCGGGTCTTGCCGACCCCGCCCACGCCGGTCAGGGTCAGCAGGCGGGTCTTGGCCAGGAGCCGCCTGACCTGGGCGATCTCGTGCCGCCGTCCGACGAAGCCGGGAGTGTCGGTATGCCGCCAGTCCGCCGCCTCCTCGGCGCCCGGGGCGTTCCAGATCGGGTCTTCCACATGCATGATCACTCGCCGCCGCGGCGGGCCTGCTCTGCGACCCAGCCGACGATCTGGGTCCTGGAGTTGAAGCCGAGTTTGCACAGAATGTGCTCGATGTGGCCCTCGACGGTGCGCTGGGCGATGACGAGCGCCGCCGCGATCTCCTTGTTCCTCATTCCCCGGGCGATGAGCTGGGCGATCTCCGTCTCCCGTGGGGTGAGCGGCGTGTACTGGTCCTCCTCGTCGGAGGGGCCGCGAGCGGGCGCCTCCTCCATGGGGGCGTACGCGAGCGCCTGCTCAAGGGAGCGCCTGGCCCCTCGCTTGGCGGCCGTCTGGAAGGCCTGCTCGCCGAGGGCGTGACGGGTGCCGGCCTCGCATTCGTCGTGGTACCGGATGAGGTGGCCGAATCCCAGCAGGGGCGTGCCGATCGCCGCCCAGAGGCCGCGCAGAACGCCCAGCAACGCGCCGGCCCGCGCGTACTCCCCTTGCGAGGCGGCGATCCAGGCCAGCGCCTCGATCGTGAGCCCGACCCCGACCGAGTCGCCCAGGGTGTGGAAGACGCGCAGGCTCTCGTGCGCCAAGGCGGTCGCGCCCCGCACGTCGCCCTGGCGCCAGAGTTCGACGCCGAGCGCCGTCATCGTGTACGCCCGGTGCCAGCTCTCGCCGTGGGCGTCGCAGATGGCGATGCCCTCCTCCGCGGCGGCGACGGCGCTCTCCGAGCCGCCGAGGAACGAGTGCGCGAAGCAGAGCCAGGTCAGCGCCTGGACCTCGCCCGCGGGGTCGCCGCCGGCGCGATGATGGGTCACCGCCTCCTCGAAGGACTTGATGGCCGACTCGGTGTCCCCCACGTGCATGGCGACCATGCCGGCGTAAAGCGCGACGTAGCCGAGCACCGGTTCGAGCCCGAGCTTCTCGCCGAGCGTCCTGCTCTTGGCCAGCAACCCGAGGGCCGAGTCCTGATCACCCTGGATGATGGCGAGCGAGCCGCATGCCCACAGCGCCCGGGCCCTGGCCTCGGACCGGCCGGCGGCGTGCGCGAGCCCCTGTTCGAGCCAGTCGCGGCCCTCGCCCAGGTGGCTGCTGGTGATCCAGTGGTCGAGCAGGTCGCTCGCCATGTCGATGCAGAGCCCGGCACGCTCGGCCTGGCAGTACTCCAGAGCGGTGCGCAGGTTGGGGTGCTCGACGCGCAGCCGGGTCAGCAGCTCGACCTGCGCGGGGCCGAACAGCTGAGCCTGCGCCTCACGCGAGAGCCGCCGGTAGTAGTCGCGATACCGGCGTTTCAGCTCCTGCTCCTGCCCGGAGGCCACGAGGCGCTCACGTCCGTACTGCCGGATCGTGTCCAGCAGCCGGAAGCGCACCCCGTACGGATGTTCCTCCCGGATCAGGACGGACTTCTCCACCAGGCCGATCATCAGATCGAGGATCTCGTCATGGGTGATGCCGGCCCCGGCGCAGACCGCTTCGACCGCCTCCGGGTCCAGGCTGCCGGTGAACACCGACAGGCTCGCCCACAGCAGGCGCTCGTGCTCGGTGCAGAGCCCGTGACTCCAGTCGATCAGGGCGCGCAGTGTCCGATGTCGGGACACCGTGGCGCTCGACCCCGCGCTGAGCAGCCCGAACAGATCGTCCAGCCGGTCGAGCAGCTGGTGGACCGAGAGCACGCGCAGCCGTACGACGGCGAGCTCGATGCCGAGCGGCAGGCCGTCCAGGCGGCGCCAGATCTGCTCGATCAGGTCCTGGTTCTCGCTCGTGACGGTGAACCCGGGCAGCACGGCCGCGGCCCGCTCGGCGAACAGCTGCACCGCGTCCGGCATGGGGAGCGCCGTGTCGCGCTGGGGATCGCCGCCCGGCAGCGGCAACGTCGGCACGGGGAACGCCTGCTCGCCGACGGCTCCCAGCGGCTGCCGGCTGGTGGCCAGGATGCGCAGGTCCGGGGCGCAGCGCAGCAGCGTCTGGGCCATCACGGTGGACTCGTCGAGGACGTGCTCGCAGTTGTCCAGGACGACCAGCGTCCGCCGCTCGCGCAGGTGCTCGGTGAGCACCTGGAGGGGCGGCCGGGTCTTGCCGACGCCGCCCGGGCCGGTGAGGGTGACCATGCGGGCCTCGGACAGCAGGCGCTTGACCGCCGCTACTTCGTGCCGGCGCCCGATGAAACTGGTCACCTCCGCGGGCAGCCCGCCGAGGTACGTCTGCGCCGAGGCGCGCAACATGGCAATGGTCATCGATGCCTCGCATCGGCTCAAGCGAGTGGGTCACCATACGCCGCCAAGAGCCGATATAACCAACATATGCCCATGACGGGCGCTGACCACCCGGACAATATGCCTGGTCAACGCCTATATCAGGACCGCGTACCGAATCATGGGCAACCTCGGCCTCGCGCATGGAACAAATTTTGTCCCTCACCGGCGCTGGTTGTCTGACTCGTCACTTAACCGACCATGGCGGCGCTCTGATACGATCTTGGACCACTTGACCGGCTGGAGGCTTGGTGGCCGAAGTGTTGGCCCTGTTGGCCGAGGACCCCAAAACGGTGGGGCCCTACCGCCTGGAAGGGCGGCTCGGGGTGGGCGGGCAGGGCACCGTCTATGTGGGGCGAGGCGGCGACGGCACTCCGGTGGCGGTCAAGCTCCTGCACCCGCACCTGATGGCCGATCAACGGGAGCAGAAACGGTTCCTGCTCGAGGTGGAGACCGCCAGGCGGGTGGCGCCCTTCTGCACGGCCCAGATCCTCGACTGCGGGTTTCTCGGCAGCCGGCCGTACATCGTCAGCGAGTTCGTCGACGGGCCGTCGCTGCATGCCGCCGTACGGGACAACGGGCCGCGCGGGGCGGCCGCCCTGCAGCGGCTGGCGATCAACACCGCGACCGCCCTGATGGCCATCCACGAGGCGGGCGTGGTGCACCGCGACTTCAAGCCCGGCAACGTGCTGCTCGGGCCCGAAGGGCCGGTGGTCATCGACTTCGGCATCGCCCGGGCGCTGGACCTCAGCCAGTCGGTCGTCAGCAGTCAGGCCATCGGCAGCCCCGCCTACATGGCGCCCGAGCAGATCTCCGGCGGCGACGTCGGACCCGCGGGCGACCTGTTCGCCTGGGGCGCGACCATGGTCTACGCGGCCACCGGGCAGCACGCCTTCACCGGCGAGTCGATCCCCGGCGTCCTGCACGCGATCCTGCACGGCGAGCCGGACCTCGGCGGGCTGGACGGGGCGCTGCGGGCGCTGCTGGAGGAGTGCCTGTCCAAGGTTCCGGCCCGGCGGCCCACCGCCGCTCAGGTGATCGAACGCCTGCGCGCCCTTCCGTCCCCCGTCTGGCACACCGTTCCGGTGTCCCGGCCGGGACGCCCAGCCGTCACCGTTCGGGCGGCGGACAGCCGGCGGCGCGGCCTGATCATGGGTACGGCGGGCGCGGCCGTCCTCGTCGCCGCCGCGGCGGCCGGCTACTTCGCGCTCGCGCCCGGCGCGTCCGGCGGCAGGGCGGCAGGGGCGACCGCGGCGGCGTCGATCCCCGTGGCTTCGCTGCCCGTGGCCGTGCCTTCCAACAGCCCACCCGAAACGCCGGTCGCGCAGGACACGCCCGCCCCGGGGGCCACCAAGCGGTCACTGTCGGCCGAGGTCGTGCCCAGCACGAGCGCCGTCCCGCGCGGCACGCCGAGCCCGAGCCGGAAACCCACGCGCACGAAAGCCCCGGTCGTCGAGCCCACCCAGAAGCCGACCAAGAAGCCGACCCGCAAGCCCACGACCAGGCCGACCAAGACCAGGCCACCCACCAGCAGCCCGCCGGCGCCTTCGCAGGGCTCGATCACCTTCAACGACGCCCACGAATACTGCAAAGCGCAGGGCTACAGCATGGCCGCCGGAAACTGGGACTCCCTGTCGTGCTTCGGCATGACGACCAAGAACATCACCGCGACGGCGGTGTGCCAGTGGAAGTATCAGGGCCGCGACGCGGTCGCCGAGCAACCTCAGTTCGCATATTCGCAGGAGACGACCTGCCGGTTGTCATGACGCGCGTTCGAAGGCGGGAGCCAGACATGCACCGGATCCGTACCGTCTGCTGGGCGGCGCTCGCCTTGTTCCTGGCGGCGTTCGCGGTGTTCGAGAGCGTCAAGTACGGCCTGCCGACCAGCGTGGCGGCGCTGATCTTCGTCGCCCTGCCCGACCTGGCACGCCTGGCCCGCGTCCCGCCTTCCGGAATGCTGCACCAGGCGGTCCACCGGGTGTGGATCCCGCTCGCCGTGGTGATCGGCTACTCGTTCGGACCGATCGTGTGGCCGCCGCTGTTCACGGCGGGGCTCGGCTGGCTCACCCGGATCGCCGTCGATCGAGCGCTCGGGCGTTCGGGCATCCGGTGAGGATCACGCCTTCGTGGCGGCGGCCACGATGCGGCCGACGATCTCCCGGGTGACGGGCTCCGGCGAGCCCGAGGTGGTGACCCGGGTCCGGCCGCCGCCGGGCACGAACGTGCTGGAGCCGTCCGCGCCCACCTCCACCCGCCCTTCCGGGCTGAACGCGAACAGGCCGGGCACCAGCATGCTCAGCACCGTGATCGGGTCGTGCGGGCTGTTCCACTCCTCGTTCCAGAACCGCCACCACTGCTCGATCTCGGCCTTCAGCGCCTCCCCGAGCGCCCCGGCCCCCGCGATGGCGGCCACGTCGGCGGCGTCCATCCGGACCGTGGTGGTGACCTCCAGGCCGGTCACCGTGATCGGCACCCCCGATCCGAAGACGATGGCCGCCGCCTCCGGATCGCAGCGCAGGTTGTGCTCCGGGTCGGGGTTGTCGAAGCGGCCGCCCATGATCCACAGGTGCCGGACGTCCCGGGCGAACGACGGGGACGCCGTCAGAGCGTTGGCGAGGTTGGTGAGGGGGCCGACCGCCACGACGTCCACCTGGCCGGGCGCGCGGCTCACCTGGTCCACCAGGTACGCCGCCGCGTCCCCGGGGTCGACCGCCTCGGTCTCCAGGTCGGTGAAGAGCCTGCCCTCGTGACCCGCCCACCACACGGGCCGGTCCGTCAGGGTCTTGGCCGCTCCCGGGATGACGGTCAGGGACCGGTCGGCGAGACGTACCAGCCGCTTGGCCAGGCGCGCCCGCAGCAACGTGTCACCGTAGACGGTCGTGCAGCCGACCAGGTCCACCTCCGGCGAGCCGAGCAGGACGGCGAGCGCCAGCGCGTCGTCCACGTCGGAGCCGATGTCGGTGTCGAAGATGACGCGCATGGTCGAAGAACTCATGAAGACCCTTCTCGGAGGTTATTTGAGACCCGTGGTGGCGATGGACTGCGTGAAGTGACGCTGGAAGCGCAGGATGATCAGCAGCGGGATGACCGTCAGCACGATCGAGCCCGCGAACAGCTGCCCGTAGTCGATGGTGAACTGGCCGCGCATGTTCGCCAAGGCGATCGGGCCGAGTTGGTGCGCGGCGTCGGTGCCGATGAGCAGCGGCCAGACGTACGACTGCCACTGGAAGATGAACAGCGTCAGGCCCGCGCTCACCAGGGCGGGACGCGAGAGCGGCAGGTAGATCCTGGCGAACACGCCGAACCAGCCGAGCCCGTCGATGCGCGCCGCCTCCACGAGGTCCTTGGGGATGGCCAGGAAGAACTGGCGCAGCAGGAAGATGGCCAGGCCGTGGCCCAGGCCCGGGAGGATGAGCCCGGCGTAGGTGTTCGTCAGGTCCCAGTCGCGGAACAGCGTGGCGAGCGGGATCGCGATCGCGTCGAAGGGGATGAGGAAGCTGAGCACCACGATCGCGAACAGCGCCCCCTGGCCCCTGAAGCGCACCGCCGACAGCCCGAACGCCGCCGCCGCCGAGATCAGCAGGCCCGCGGCCACGGTGACCAGCGCCACGAGCAGGGAGTTGAGTATCGCGCGGCCGAAGTCGCCGGTGACCAGGCTCGCGTAGTTGCCGAGGGTGGGATCGGCCGGCACGAGCGTCTCCCACGACAGGCGCGAGATGTGCCGGAAGATCTCCGAGCCGCCGCGCAACGAGCTGGACAGGGCCCAGAGCAGGGGCAGCGCGAAGGCCAGGCCGATGATCGTGGCCAGCAGGGCGTACAGACGTCTGGACACGGTCAGTCCCTCCCCCGCAGCAGCCGGAACTGCACGATCACCACGGCCAGCACGAGCAGCACGAGCAGCATCACCTCGGCCTGGGCGAGGCTCAGGTCGCCCACGGAGTAGGCGCGGGTGAAGATGTCGAACATGGTGACGTTGGTGGAGCCCTGCGGGCCGCCGTTGGTCAGCATCTGTACGGGGGCGAAGACGAGGAAGTTCGAGACGGTGTCCGCGACCAGCACGAACGCGAGTGGCCAGCGCAGCAGCGGCAGCGTGACGTGCCAGAAGCGCGCCCAGGCCGAGGCCCCGTCGATCGCGGCGGCCTCGTACAGGGAGGTGGGGATGTCCTGGAGGCCGGCGATGAGGAACATCATCCAGTAGCCGACACCGATCCACGACAGCAGCACGATCAGCGACCACAGGGCCTGCCCCGGCGAGGTGAGGAACGGCTGCGGCGGGATGCCCAGCACGCTCAGCACCGAGTTGAGCAGGCCGTCCGGCCGGTACGCGACGCTCCAGATGGCCGCCGAGACCGCCGGAGGCACCGCGATCGGTAGGATCACCAGCACCCGCAGGAACCGGACGCCCGCGAAGCGGCGGGTGAACAGGACCGCGAGGGCGAGGGCGGCGGCGATCTGCAGCGGGTTGACGATCAGGCTGAACACGAGCGTGACGCGGACGCTCTGGAGGAACGTCGGGTCGGCGAAGAGCGTGGCGTAGTTGCCCAGGCCGACGAACGTGGTCTCGCCGGTGACCAAGCTGGTGTGGCTCAGGCTGCTGGCGAACGCCATGACGGCCGGGATCAGCCGGAGGACGAGGAGCGCTACGAGGGCGGGCGCCAGGAAGGCCAGCGACACCAGCACCGGCCGCCCGACGACGCGCCCGTTCGACTTGCCTCGAAACGCCGTGCGCCCGTCCGATGCCCCTCCAGCGGTCGGGGGCCCGCCCGAGACGCCTCCAGACGTCGGGCGCCCATCCGACGTCTCGCCAGACGACGGGGGGCCGTCCGATGCGCGCATCATCGCAGCTGGGCCCAGGCAGTCTTGATCTCCTGCGTGGCCTGTTCGAGCCGGGTCTTGGGATCGGCGCCGTTCCGGATGTCGGCGAACGCCTTGGTCATGATGTCCTCGAACTGGATGTACCCCACCGACCTGGGCCGCGCGACCGCCGTGTGGTCGGCGTCGTACGTGAGGATCTCGCCGACCCCCTTGCTCTTGTCACCGCCCAGCGCGTCGAGGGTGGGGACGTACTTCTCGAAGGCGGCCCGGTTCGAGGGGATGATCGTGGTGGCCTTGGTGGTCAGCAGGTTGCCCTCGGGGTCGAGCGAGGCGTACTCGAGGAACTTGCGCGCGAGCTGCTGGTTCTCCGAGGCCGGGTTGATGCCCCAGGACCACGAGCCGGTCGGCGTCACCTGCTTGCCGCCCTTGAAGTAGGGGTACGGCGCCACGCCCCAGTCGAGGTCCTTGGCCGCCGAGAAGACACCCACGTCCCACGGGCCGCCGGCGAAGAAGGCCACCTTGCCCTCGCTGAACAGCGGTGAGGTCTGGAACGAGCCGACCCCGCGCGGCGCCAGCTTGTTCGCGAACAGGTCGCGGTACCAGGTCATCGCCTTCATCCAGCCGTCGGTGGTCAGGTCGGGCGTCAGCATGTCGGGCCCGGTGATCCCGGAGCCGCCGCCGAGCGACTCGGCCAGGCTCTGCAGCTGGTAGTACTGCTCGATCTGCTCGGGGATGAACGCCCACTGGGCGCCGCCCTCGGCCTGGGCCTTCTTGCCCGCCTCGATCGTCTGCTCCCACGTCCAGCGCTTGGCGGGGTCGCTCGGCGGCGGGGTGATCCCGGCCTTCTTCAGCAGGGTCTTGTTGTAGAAGAGGAACTGGTCGGAGGTCCAGACGGGGACGGACCAGAGCTTGCCGTTGTGCTCGTTGACCTCGTACTGGGCGGGCAGGGCCGCCTGCTTGACCCGGTCCTTCCAGTCGCTCAGGTCGACCAGGAACCCGCGGGTGGCCAGCGCCGCGACGCGCGGCTGGTCGACGGTGTAGACGTCGATCGTGTCGTCCTTGGCGGCCAGTCGCTGCTGCAGCGTGCTGTTGAGCTGGTCGAAGGGGATCTGCGTGTACGCGACTTTCACGCCGGGGTTCTTGGCCTGGAATCCGTCGATGACCGGCTGGAACGTCTTGGGATCCTCGGGCCCGACGAACCGCAGCGTCTTCGAGGCCGAGTCTCCCCCGCCTTCGCCACCGCCGGATCCGCACCCGGCCGCCAGCACGGCCA
This sequence comes from Nonomuraea sp. JJY05, assembly GCF_043496855.1. Classification (NCBI taxonomy): domain Bacteria; kingdom Bacillati; phylum Actinomycetota; class Actinomycetes; order Streptosporangiales; family Streptosporangiaceae; genus Nonomuraea; species Nonomuraea sp. JJY05. The sequence continues at coordinate 345,937 of NZ_JBIEIS010000005.1, read as the reverse complement.
GGAGGCTCACCAGGGCCAGGCTCTTCTTCATGGCTTTGCTCCTTCAAGCCTTCCGGCCGCTGACCAGGTCAAGCGCCGAGTCTACACGTGTCACATCCACGATGGCCGCCCAGCATGCCACGAACCCCCACGAACCGACAAGACCTCCCACCCTTGACCGATCTTGTCGAGACGTCTACATATATATTCAAAGCCAACTATCCATTCGCTCCTAGAGAGGTGAATGTGAAGGCCCCGATCGCCGCACTCCTCGCCACAGCGCTCGCCTTATCCCCCACCACTCCGCCGCCCTTCACCTCCCCAGAACCAACCCCTCAAGCCACCACCAGGGCGAGCACCACCCCCTTCACAACAGCCCCTTCCACCACCGAGGCAGCCGGGACCACGACCGAAGCGGCCGGGGCCGCCACCAAAGCAGCGCGGGCCGCCATCGGAGCGACCTGGACCACCACCGAAGCGGCTGGGGCCGCCATCGAAGCAGCCCGGCCCACCACCAAGCCGGCCTGGACCACCACCAAAGCGCCCCGGACCACCACCGCAGCAGCCCGGACCACCACCAAGCCGGCCAGGACCACCACCAAAGCGGCCCGGACCACCACCGCAGCAGCCCGGACCACCACCAAGCCGGCCCGGACCACCACCGCAGCAGCCCGGACCACCACCAAGCCGGCCCGGACCACCACCGCAGCAGCCCGGACCACCACCAAGCCGGCCTGGATCACCACCGAAGCGGCCCGGACCACCACCGCAGCAGCCCGGACCACCACCGCAGCGGCAGCGACCAGCAGGACCCCATCCATCAGCACCGCCGCATCCCCCATCAACGGGACGACGACCAGCAGCAGCAGCAGGACCACAGTCACCACCAGCGGTGGAGCCGGGGTGCGGTTCTCGGTGCCAGGGCGGGCGCGGGGAACCTGCGTGGACGCACCGCTGAAGATCAGCTTCCCGACGCCCCCGACACTCGGCTCCTCTGGCGCGATCGAGGTGCGGCGGGCCGACGGCACGCTGGTCGATCGGGTCGAAGCCGCCGCCGCCAAAGCCGACAAGAAGAACATCGGTGCCGCCGTCTCCGACACGGGACTGCCGCACGACTTCTCGTACGAATCGATCATGATCGACGGCAACGCGGCCAACGTGTACCTGCACCGGCAGCTCGAGTACGGACAGGAGTACTACGTAACCGTCGACCCCGAGGTGTTCGCGGGGTTCGGTGGGATGCAGGAATCTGAAAGGTGGGGGTTCAAAACCCGGAAGCGCGGAGTTCAGAAGCGGCACCTGACGGTTTCCGAGGCAGGGACCGGGGACTTCTGCACGGTGCAGGGCGCCATCGATGCCGTGCCGACCGGCAATCGGTCGCCGGTGACGATCGACGTCCGGCCGGGTGTCTACACCGAGATCGTCTACGTTCGCGAGGACCGGCCGTACATCACCGTGCGCGGGGCGGGCGCGGGCCGGACCGTGATCCAGTACGCCAACAACGACCTGCGTAACGGCGACGCCGCGCTGCGCCAGGGCGGCCCCGCCGACGTGTGCCCGCGCCGCGTGCTGGAGACCTCGGACCTGCACAACTGCTGGCGGGCCATGTTCGGGGTGGACGCGGCGGACTTCCGGATCCAGAACCTCACACTTCACAACACCACCCCGGACGGCGGCTCCCAGGCGGAGGCGTTCCGGGGCAACAACGAGCGGATCACCCTCGAACGCGTGGACCTGCGCAGCCACCAGGACACCCTGCGCCTGCAGGGCAAGGGGTTCGTCACGGACAGCCGGATCAGCGGCGACACCGACTTCGTGTGGGGCACCGGCACGGTGTTCATCCAGGATTCGGTGCTGGAGTCGACGGACGCCGGCTACATCTCGCAGAGCCGCAACGACGCGACCAGGCCGGGCGCGGTGTTCGTCCGCACCAGGCTGACGCGCCCCCCCGGCGTACCGGACGGCTCGGTGGTGCTGAGCCGCAGCGCCGTGTGGCGGTTCACGCACAGCCAGGCGGTGTTCATCGACACCAAGATGGACCGCCACATCGCCCCTGTCGGCTGGGCCATCGACCCGAACGACTGCGCGCAGGCCCAGACTCTCTCTTTCTGGGAGTACGGGAGCACCGACCTCACCACCGGCCGCGCCATCGACACCACGCAACGACTGCCCTGCTCCCGACAGCTGACGACCGCGGAGGCGGAGAAGTGGAGCGACCCCTCGTTCGTCCTGGGCGGCTGGAATCCCCGGTCACGCTGAGCGGGGGTGACGGCACACCTCCCGGCCACCAAACCAGAGCGATCCCCCCTCGGCGGCCGGACAAGGAGAGCCGCCTCCCGGCCGCCAAGCCAGGGCTAAGCACTTCCCGGCCAACGGACCAGGGCAATAAGCCCCCTGAGACCGGGCCCAGGAGCGGTGTGCATCCCGGCCATCAAGCCAGGGCCGTGCGCCTCCGGGCCACCAACAAAGGACAGTGCATCCCGGCCACCAAGCCAGGACTGTGCATCCCCGGAGACCAGACCAGGGGCAGTGCGCATTCCGGCGACCGGGCCAGAGCGATATGCCCCCGGCCACCGGACCAGGGTGGTGCGCATGCAGGTGGTCGGGTCGGGGTCGTGGGTGGTGCTGAGATCACGGGTTTGACTTAGTGGAAGGAATGGGCGAAATGGACAGGTTGGCGAGTAGGCGTGCCCTGCTGGGTGGAGTGCTGGGTGGTATCGGTACGGCCGTTGTGGCGGGTACGGCCGAGGCGGCGAGTCATACCGATGCGGGGTCCGGGGCCGTGGGCCGCGCCGGGAGCGCGAGTGCAGCCGGGGGCGGGACTGCGGACGGGAGTGGGCGTCTGGCCGGGGGCGGGAGTGCGGTGCAGGAAGGTGGACCGGATGAGGGGGTGCGCGGGGGTAAGGGGGCGGCGCGGCCGGTGGCGCCGGTCAATCAGGAGGTGGCGGCCAGGTTCGGGCCTGAGTACAAGACGCTGCCGGCCGCTGTGGCAGGCGTCGACATCGAGCCGCTGATCGGGATCGCGTCGGCCGCCGACATCGCCGCCAAACGCAAGGGCATGATCGACTACATCTGGAAGGGCGCGGGCCGGCCGAAGACGCTCCCCACCGTCGAGACCGACGTGTCGGCCCCCGACTTCGCCTCCCTGACGGGTGTCCGCAGGGTCGACCGGCTGACGGTCCCGCTGCGGTACCAGGTGTCGGCCAAGGTGTACGACATCGTCCCGCGCCGCGCGTGGAACCGGCGCCTCGCCCTCTACCACAACGGCCACGGCGAGCCGTTCGACACCATGCTCCGCACCGTCCAGGCCCTGCTCGACCGCGGTTACCGGGTGATGGCGTACGCGATGCCGTTCCAGCACTGGAACCAGCAGCAGATCGCCGACCCCAAGGACCCCGCGAAGCTGCTGCCGAACCCCTCCCACCGCGAGCTCCCGCCCTGGGAGAGCGCCGAGTTCTCCGCCCTGACCTTCTTCCTCGAACCGCTCACGGTCACCCTCAACTACGCGCAGGCCACGTACCGGCCGGTCTCCGTCGAGATGATCGGCCTGTCGGGCGGCGGCTGGACGACGACGGTGTTCGCGGCGCTCGACCCGCGCGTCACCCGCAGCTACCCCACGGCCGGGTCGCTGCCGTTCTTCCTGCGTCCCGCCTCGCCCAAGCCGCGCCCCACCACCGGTGACTGGGAGCAGACCAAGGAGGCGCTGCCCGGCTTCTACGCCGCCGCTTCCGACGACTTCCTCGACATGTACGTGCTGGCGTCCGTCGGGCCGGGGCGCGGACAGGTGCAGATCCTCAACCGGTTCGACGAGTGCTGCTTCAACGGGGTCGGGCACCGTGTCTACCAGGCCCCGGTACGCGACCGGGTGGCGCTGCTCGCCGGCGGGCGGCCCGAGCACGGACGGTGGGAGCTCCTCGAGGACGCCACGCACGACGACCACACCATCTCGCCGTTCGCGCTGTCCGTCATCCTGTGGGACCTTGACACCACAAATGTCACAACCTAATATCAGAATATAGATACTCACTTGAATAGATATTCAAGTCAGATGGAAGGGCGTGCATGGCGGGTCGTACCTTTTCCCACCGTCGCAGAGTGATCGTCAACACCGACGCCAAAAACGAGGCGGACGACCAATTCGCCATCGTGCACGCCCTGCTCTCACCGAGCCTTGATATTCGCGGCCTGATCGCCGCACATTTCGGCAACCGCCACACCCGGTCGAGCATGGAGGAAAGCCGCGCGGAAATCGACCTGTTGCTGCGCTTGATGAAGCTCGACGGCACGGTCAGGGTCGAGGACGGCGCCCCGTACGCCCTGCACGACGTGGTCACGCCGGTCCCGTCGCCCGGCGCGGACCTGATCATCGAAGAGGCCATGCGGGACGTCCCCGAGCCGCTGTACGTGGCCTTCCTCGGCCCGCTGACCGACATGGCCTCGGCCCTGCTCCTGGAGCCGCGCATCGCCGAACGCGACGTGACCGTCATCTGGATCGGCGGCAACGGGTACGACGGGCGCGGCGGCCGGCCTGCCCGGCCGGAATTCAACCTGTCCAACGACATCGTGGCGGCCAACGTCGTGTTCTCCTCGGCGGTCAAGGTCTGGCAGGTCCCGGCGCCGACGTACCGGATGACGGCCGTCGGATACGCCGAGCTCGACGCGAAGGTGGCGCCGTACGGCGAGATCGGCGAGTACCTGGTGCGCCAGCTCGTCGAGTGGAACGAGCAGCACAGCGGGTCGATCGAGTTCCGCGCGCTCGGCGACTCCCCCGCGATCGGTCTGATGCTCCACCCCGACTGCGGCACGTGGGTGGAGCGGCCTGCCCCGAACTTCCGCCACGACGGGTCGTACGACTTCTCCCTCGAGAACCGGGCGATCCGTATGTACGACTCGATCGACGCGCGGTTCATCTTCGAGGACTTTTTCGCGAAGCTGCAGGCCTTCGCCCGGCGTTAACCAGGCGCGGTGGCGGGCGTTGGCCAGGCGCGGTGGTGGGAGGGAGGGGCGCGACGTGGGCTCGCTGACGTTCGGGAACGGGAACGGGAACGGGAGCGACGGCGGGGCGGACGGGCACCCCGACGGCGGTCTTCTGCGGCTCGGGGCGGCTCTGGTTGCAAGACGATGGTGCTGGGCCGACTACGGCGGCCGGGCAGGGGGCCGGTGGGGCTGGGTCGGCCATGGCCGGCGCTGCGCGGTGGGCCCCGCGCCCAGCCGGTGAGGCTGGGTCGGCTGTGGCGAGTGGGCCGTCGGATGAGGCTGGCGGGGCCAGGGGTGCCGCGGTCGGTGTGCGATCCCGGCGGATGCGGTCCGGGCGGATGCGGTCCCGGCGGGTGCTGTGCCGGCGGTTGCTGTGCCGGTGGGCGCGGTCCCGGCGGGTGCTGTGCCGGCGGGCGCGGTCCCGCTGGGTGCTGTGCCGGTGGGCGCTGTGCCGGGTGTCGGGTGGTGGGCTGTGCCACGTACCCGGGCCATCGTGGTGCGAGCGTCGCCGCGGGCTAGGAGAATGGCACTCGGCAGTGGCCCGGGCTCGCCACCGGACCAGCAGGAGCGGCGGAGCCGAAGCGGAGGCCAGCGATCGTGGGAGCTGACAGTCAGTTCGAGAAGGGCCGCTCCGGCGGCGAGCCCATGAGGTTCAGCGGTCGCCGGCTCGGCCAGGAGTCGGAGCGTATGCGGCTCCTGGTGCGGGTCGCCCGCCTCTACCACGAGCACGGGGTGCGCCAGCCGCAGATCGCGGCGCAGCTGCGCATCTCGCAGCCGCGGGTGTCGCGGCTGCTCAAGGAGGCCGCGGAGATCGGCATCGTACGCACGGTGGTCGTGGTGCCCAGCGGCGTGCACGCGTTACTGGAGGAGGATCTCGAGCGCAAGTACGGCGTGGAGCAGATCATCGTCGTGGACGCCACCGGCGACAACCACGACGTGGTGGCCGCGCTGGGCTCGGCCGGCGCCACGTACCTGGACGCCACCCTGATCGGCGGCGAGCATCTGGGCATCTCGTCCTGGAGCGCCAGCCTGCTGGCCACGGTGGAGGCCATGCAGCGCCGCCCCGTGCAGGTGGCGGAGGAGGTCGTCCAGCTCATCGGCGGGGTGGGCAAGGGGTCCGCGCAGGTCCAGGCCACCCGCCTGGCCGCCCATCTGGCCGACCTCACGGGCGCCGAGCCCGTCTTCCTGCCCGCGCCCGGCCTGGTCGGATCCGCGGCCGCCCGGCAGGCGCTTTCGGACGATCATGTCGTACGGCAGGTCGTGGATGCGTGGTCGCGGCTGACCACAGTGCTGGTGGGGATCGGGAGCCTGGATCCGTCGCCGCTGCTGCGTGACAGCGGCAACGCCATCTCGGAGGAGGACTTCGAGGCGCTGCGGGAGATGGGGGCGGTGGGGGACGTGTGCCTGCGCTTCTTCGACGCCGAGGGACGGCTGATCCCCTCGCCGCTCGAGGAGCGCATCCTTGGCATCTCGGCCGCTGACCTGCTCCGGGTGCCACGGCGGATCGCCATCGCGGGGGGTCGGCGGAAGACGGCGGCCGTTCGGGCGGCGCTTCGTGGGGGTTGGGTGAACACTCTCATCACGGATGTGGGTGTGGCCGAGCAGCTCCTGAAGGACTGACTTTCACCTGGTGTTAGGGGCTGCGTCGCTGGGCCTGCCTCGCTGGGGCTGCCTCGTCGAGGGCGGCCTAGCCGAGGGCCGAACTGAGGGCCGAACTGAGGGCCGAGCCGGGCGGGGGCAGCGGGGCCGATGAGTGCCGAGGTCCGATAAGGGCTGAGGGCCGGTGAGAGCAGGGGCACCGGAGGGCGCGGCGGCTGGACGCCTTGCACCGTGCGCTGAGCCGTGCTCGCGTGCCGGAGGCCGTCGTCTTGGGTGCCGGAGGCCGTCGTCTTGGGTGCCGGAGGCCGTCGTCTTGGGTGCCGAAGGCCGTCGTCTTGGGTACCGGAGGCGTCGTCTTGGGTGGCGGGGATCGCCAGGCTTGGTTGCGGAGGTCGCCGGGATCATGCGGTGGCGGGCGGCGATCCAGCGTGGACGGAGGGCGTCGAGCTCGTGTGGCGGGGGTCGCCGGGCTTGCAGGGCTGGCGGCGATCTTGCGTGCCGAGAGCGTCGCCGGGCTTGCGGGGTGGGGCGATCCCACGTGCCGGAGGCTGTCCGTCTTGGGTGGCGAAGGTCGCCGAGCTTGCGGGGCGAGGGAGCGGCAATCCCGCGTGGCGGAGGGCGGCGATCCCGCGTGGCGGAGGGCGGCGGGCTTGGGTGGCGGAGGGTGGCGGGCTTGGGTGGCGGAGGGTGGGGCGGCTGGAGGTCGGTGTGAGGGGGGTGGGCGGGTTCGGGTGGGTGGGGGGAGTTGACGCCGGGTCCTGGCTGGGTTGGAAAGCGCTCTTGACAGTCACAACGGTGTCGTTCACGATGTGATGAATCCACTCCATTCATGGCTGAATAAAAATTCTCACCTACCGACAGCGTGGTCCGGAGTCGTGCCGAATGGTGGCACAGCCCTGCCTATTCGGGCGGAAAGAGAGCGTTTCCCATGACCGAGGCCGACGGCTTCGACCTTCAGCAATCAGAATTAAGTCGTCGCAATTTCGTACGCTCGGCCGCATTGGTCACCCCCGCCGTGGCATGGGCCGGAGCGGCGCAGGCGGCCGCCCCGGAGCCGAGCCGGAGCCCGAGTCCGAGCGCCGGGGGCGCGGCGAAGGTGCCCGCCTTCCCCGGGGCCGAAGGGGCCGGGAAGTACACCACCGGCGGTCGTGGCGGCGCGGTCTATGAGGTGACGTCGCTCGACGACTCCGGGCCGGGGTCGCTGCGGGAGGCCGTGGCGAAGTCCGACGGGACGGTCGTCTTCAGGGTGTCCGGCAACATCAAGCTCAAGGGCGGGCTCGACATCACCGGCTCCAACCTCACCATCGCCGGCCAGACCGCCCCGGGTCACGGCATCTGCGTCACCGGCAACGAGACGAAGATCCGCGGCAACAACGTCATCGTCCGCTACCTGCGGTTCCGGGGCGGCGACGAGCTCGGCACCCCCATCGACACCTTCGGCGCCCGAGGCGTCAAGGACGTCATCATCGACCACTGCTCCTTCAGCTGGGGCGTGGACGAGTGCTTCTCCGTGTACGGCGTCACGAACGTGACCGTCCAGTGGTGCATCATCTCCGAGGGCCTGACGAACTCGGTGCACCCGAAGGGCCGCCACGGCATGGGCGGCTTATGGGGCGGCGACAACGTCACGTACCACCACAACCTGCTCGTCCACCAGAACGCCCGCAACCCCCGCTTCAGCTTCACCGAGGGCATGTCCATGGTGGTGGACCACCGCAACAACGTGATCTACAACCACGGGATCACGTCCTGCTACGGCGGCGAGTGGTCGAACGGCGTCAACATGGTCGGGAACTACTACAAGCCGGGCCCCAACACGCTGCCCGCGATCGCCAGGGAGATCGTGGCGCCCGGCCGGTTCGGGCAGTGGCACGTCAGCGGCAACGAGGTGGAGGGCCACCCGGACATCACGGCCGACAACACCAAGGGCATCACGTACCCGATCGGCGGGATCACGTTGCTGCCGAAGCCGGTGGAGTTCGAGAACGGGATCACCGAGCAGACGCCGCAGCAGGCGTTCGCGACCCTGCTGGAGCAGGCCGGGGCCATCCTGCCGCGGCGGGACGCCATCGACGCGCGGCTGGTCAACGAGGTGCGCACCGGCGCCGGGCGGCACATCAACTCGCAGAAGGACGTGGGCGGCTGGCTGCCGTTGCCGGCCGAGGTGCCCGCTCCGGCCGACAGCGACCACGACGGCATGCCGGACGAGTGGGAGACCGCCCAGGGGCTGAACCCGGAGAACGCCGAGGACGCCAAGGCCGTGGACGGCAGCGGGTACACCAACCTGGAGCGCTACCTGAACTCCATCCAGCGGTCCGGGGCCCGCAACCCCGAGGTGGCGATCACCTCCCCCAAGGTCGACCAGGTGTTCGCGGCGGCGCAGGACAAGCAGTCCGTCGTCGTCCAGGCCGCCGCCAAGGCCTTGGACGGCGCGTCCATCGCCAAGGTCGAGTTCTTCCACGGTGACGAGAAGATCGGCGAAGCCACGGCGGCGCCGTACCAGGCGACCTGGGCGGACGCCACCGACGGCGACCACTGCCTCACGGCCAGGGCCACCGACAGCACGGGGACCGCCACCACCTCCTCACTCGTGCCGATCCACGTCACCCGCACCAGGACGCACACGGGGTGGAAGGTCCAGGACGTCGGCAGGGTGCCGATCCCGGGCAGCACGGCGCTCAAGGACGACGTGTTCACTCTCAAGGGATCGGGGAAGATCGCGGGCTGGAACGACTCCTTCCACTTCGCCTACCAGCCGGTCGGGTTCAGCAGGCGCGGCGAGGTCATCGAGATCACCGCGCGGGTCGACAGCGTGAGCGCGGCGCACGTCGAGGCCGTGGCCGGGATCATGGTGCGCCAGGACCTCGCGCCGAACTCGCCGTTCATGATGGCCGGCATCGCGTACGCGGCGAACGGCGACGTGGGCGGCGGCATGCGCGCCAAGGCCATCAGGGTGGCCTCGACCGGCAAGGAGCCCAGCGTCGGCGTCTACCCGGCCCTCAGCGAGGATCCGCTGTCGAAGAAGCCGTACTGGCTGCGCCTGGTCTGCCGGAGCCTGCCGACGGGCGGCGACAACGAGTTCGAGGCCTTCCTCTCGGACAACTCGCTGAACTGGACGCGCATCGGCTACGAGCGCGTCGTCATGCGAACCAGCCGGTTCTACGTCGGCCTGGCCGTGGACGGCAACCAGGAGGCGAACGGCGTACACCCCTACACCACGGCGACCTTCAGCCTGGTGAAGGTCAATCGTTAGAACGGAGCACCCCATGACCCAGCACCCGTTGACGAGGAGGAACCTCCTCCGCGGCGGCGGTCTCCTCCTGCTGACGACCGCCTCCGGCTGCAGCTTCTTCGACACCAGCCCCGACACGGGCGGCGCCGCCCAGGCCGCCGACATGTCCGCCAAGGAGTCCCCGGCGCTCGCGCAGCTGGTCAAGAGCGGCAAGCTGCCCCCGCTGGAGCAGCGCCTGCCGAAGAACCCGCTCGTCGTCACGCCGCTGAAGGAGCCGGGCACGTACGGCGGCACCTGGGCCTCGGCCATCGTCGGCGAGGACGACATCGACTGGCTGACCAACACCCTCGGGTACGAGCCGCTCGTCAGGCTCAAGCCCGGCACGAACGGCCAGAAGGGCCCCGACGACATCGTGGCCAACGTGGCGGAGTTCGAGGTCAGGAACGACGGCCGGGAGTACGTCTTCCGCCTCCGCGAGGGCCTCAAGTGGTCGGACGGCCAGCCGTGCACCGCCGACGACCTGATGTTCGCCTTCGAGGACGTGGCCACGTACCACGACCTGCACACCACCGGCATCTACGACCTCTACCTGGAGAACGGCAGCACCACCGAGCGGGTGAAGGTCGAGAAGGTGGACGAGCGGACCGTCCGCTACGTCTACAAGGAGCCGAAGGCGGGCTTCCTGTTCCAGATCGCGGTCGCGACGTTCGAGCGGCCCGGCCCGATCGGGTTCCTGCTGCCCAAGCACTACCTCAAGCAGTTCCACAAGAAGTACAACCCGGACGTCGACAAGCTCGCCAAGGACGAGCAGCTGGAGGACTGGACGCAGCTGTTCATGCTCAAGCAGGACCCGTGGCACAACGCCGACCAGCCCACGCTGCACGCCTGGAAGGTGAGCAACCCGGTCGGCAAGGGCACGGCGCTGGTGGCCGAGCGCAACCCGTACTACTGGAAGGTCGACCAGCAGGGGCGCCAGCTCCCCTACATCGACCGCTACCGGGCGGAGGTGCTGGGCGACGTCGAGGTCGAGCTGCTGAAGATCATGAACGGCGAGATCGGCATGCAGCTGCGCAACTTCAACACGCCGGAGAACAAGCCGCTGATCTCCCAGAACGCCGCCAAGGGCAAGTACCGGCTGTTCGACGTGCCGAGCCGGCTCAGCAACACGATGATCATCCAGTTCAACCAGACGATCGCGGACGACAAGCTGCGCAAGCTGTTCCAGGACAAGGACTTCAGGATCGGGCTGTCGTACGCGATCAACCGCAAGGAGATCATCGACGGCGTGTACGCGGGCCAGGGCGAGCCGTGGCAGGCCGCCCCGTCCAAGCGGAACGTGGCCTACGACGAGGCGTTCGCCAAGCAGTACACCGAGTTCGACGCGGCGAAGGCGAACGAGCACCTCGACCAGGCCGGGCTGACCAAGAAGGACGCCGACGGCAAGCGCCTGGGCCCCGACGGCAAGCCGCTGGTCGTCACGGTCATGGCCAGCACCGACTTCCCGCACCACACCGAGGCGCTGGAGTTCGTCAAGAAGGGCTGGGAGGCGGTCGGGGTCGGGCTCCGGGTGGACCCGGTCGCGGGCACGCTGTTCACCGAGCGCACGATGGCGAACCAGCCGCAGGCCTCGGCGTACACGTGCAGCGACTTCGACATCATCACGGGCACCGGCGGCGACCACTACTACGTGCCGAGCAACTCCGGCAGCGCCCGCTACGCCATCCGCTGGGCGCAGTGGTACGGCAGCAAGGGCAAGGCCGGCGACGAGCCGCCCAGGGAGGTGCGCGACCAGCTGGAGGCGTTCACCGCGATGCGCACCGAGTACGACCCCGCCAAGGCGATCGAGTCCGCCAAGAAGGTCGTCGAGATCGCGGCGCAGCAGTTCTACGCGATCGGGATCAGCACCTACCCGGACGAGTACGGCATCGTGTCGAACAGCTTCAAGAACGTGCCCGACTCGATGGCCGCCGCCCCCACCAACCCCGGGCCGACCCAGCCCGAGCAGTACTCCCTCTGAGGGGCCGACGTGCTGGGCTACTTCGGCCGCCGCCTGGTCTACGTGGTGGTGACGCTCTGGGCGATCTCGATCGTCACGTTCGTCATCATCAACCTGCCGCCGGGCGACTACGTCTCGACGCTCGTGGCCAACGCGCAGGCGGGCGGCGAGGGCATCACCCCGGCGGAGATCGCCAACCTCAGGCACCGGTACGGCCTCGACGACCCGCTCCTGCTGCAGTACTGGCGCTGGATCACGGCGATCCTGCTGCACGGCGATTTTGGTCAATCGTTTGCCTGGAACCAGGCGGTCTCCACCCTCATCGGCGAGCGGGTAGCGCTGTCGGCGATGCTGTCGATCAGCTCGCTGCTCATGGTCTGGGCGATCGCGTTCCCGATCGGCATCTACAGCGCGGTCAAGCAGTACTCGTGGGGCGACTACGGGGCGAGCTTCCTGGGGTTCATCGGCATGGCGGTGCCGGAGTTCATGCTGGCGCTGGTCCTCATGTACGTCGGCTTCCGCTTCTTCGGCCAGAGCGTCGGCGGCCTGTTCTCCCCCGAGTTCCAGGACGCCGCCTGGAACCTGGGCAAGGTCCTCGACCTGCTCGGCCACCTCTGGGTGCCGATCGTGGTGATCGGCGTGTCGGGCACCGCCGGCATGATCCGGGTGACCCGGGCGAACCTGCTGGACGAGCTCTACCGCCCGTACGTGCACACGGCCAGGGCCAAGGGCCTGCCGGAGTGGAAGCTGCTGCTGAAGTACCCGGTGCGGATGTCGCTCAGCCCGTTCTTCAGCACGGTCGGCTGGCTGCTGCCCGGCCTGATCGGCGGGGAGACGATCGTGTCGGTGGTCATGAGCCTGCCGACCGGCGGCCCGCTGCTGCTCAACGGCGTCATGAACCAGGACATGTACCTGGTCGGCAGCTTCATCATGATCCTCAGCACGCTGACCGTGATCGGAACCGTGCTGAGCGACCTGGCGCTGGCGTGGTGGGACCCGCGAATCCGCAAACGGTACAAGAGAGAGTAGCGCCACATGTTCCTCAGGCGACCGACCAAGGAAGTGGGAACGCTGCCGCAGTGGCGGCTGATGTGGCGGCAGTTCCGCAGGCACCGGCTCGCGCTGGCCGGGATGGCCATCCTGGTGCCGGTGTATTTCGTGGCGATCTTCGCGGAGTTCTTCGCGCCGATGTCCAGCGCGACCGCGAACACGTCGATGACGTACGCGCCCCCGCAGGTGCTGCGCTTCTCGGGCGACCTCGGCCTGTACGTGCAGGGCTACCGCACCGAGCGCGACCCGAAGACGTACGAGCAGCGCTACACCGAGGATCCCGGCAGGCGGATCGACGTCGGGCTGTTCGTGCACGGCGACGAGTACGAGCTGCTGGGCCTGATCCCGTCGGACCTCCACCTGATCGGCCCGGTCGCCAAGGGCGAGCCGGTCTTCCTGGTGGGCTCCGACCAGAACGGGCGCGACCTGCTGTCCAGGCTCATCCACGGGGCCCGGGTGTCGCTGTCGATCGGCCTGGTGGGGGTCGCGGCCAGTTTCTTACTCGGCATGCTCATAGGCGGCATATCTGGATATTTCGGGGGCGGCGTGGACAACGCCGTGCAGCGGGTCATCGAGTTCCTCATCGCGATCCCGACCCTGCCGCTCTGGATGGCGCTCTCGGCCGCGCTCCCGACCGACTGGGGACCACTGACCAGGTATTTCGCCATCACGGTGATCCTGTCGCTGATCGGGTGGACCGGGCTGGCGCGTGACGTGCGCGGGCGCTTCCTGTCGCTGCGCGAGGAGGACTTCGTCATGGCCGCCCGGCTGGACGGCGTGGGCCGCCTGTCGATCATCTTCCGGCACATGATCCCGTCGTTCGCCAGCCACATCATCGCTTCGCTGTCGCTGGCCATCCCGAGCATGATCCTCGGCGAGACGAGCCTGAGCTTCCTCGGGCTCGGCCTGCAGGCGCCGGCGGTGAGCTGGGGCGTGCTGCTGGAGGGCGCCCAGAACGTCCGCGTCGTCGCGAACGCGCCCTGGCTGCTGGCGCCGGGCGTCGCGGTGGTGATCGTCGTGGTCGCCATGAACTTCTTCGGGGACGGTCTGCGCGATGCCGCCGATCCGTACGGAGCGGCGAGCCGAGCCCGGAGAAGGAAGCCCTTCTGGCGTGACCGCGGAGGGCGACAGTGAGCGCGACCATCGGCGCAGCAACAGGAGGGTTCGGCGTGGCCGCAGACGACGTGCTGCTTGAGATCGAGGACCTGCGTACCCACTTCCTGCTCGACGACGGCGTGGTGTGCGCGGTGGACGGCGTGGACCTGCGGGTGCACAGGGGTGAGACGCTGGCCATCGTCGGCGAGTCCGGCTGCGGCAAGAGCGTCATGGCCCGCTCGATCCTGCGCCTGGTGGACCCGCCGGGCCACATCGAGGGCGGCCGGATCACGCTGCACCGCGAGGGCGGCCCCGTCGAGCTGGTCGGCGCGGACCGCAGGCTGCTGCGGCAGGTCAGGTGGCGGGACATCGCGATGGTGTTCCAGGAGCCGATGGCCTCGCTGAGCCTGGTGCACACGATCGGCAGCCAGATCGTCGAGGCGGTCCGGCTGCACGAGAACGTCGGCAAGGCCGCCGCCCGGCAGCGCGCGATCGAGATGCTCGACCGGGTCGGCATCCCCATGCCGCAGCGCCGGGTGGACGCCTACCCGTTCGAGCTGAGCGGCGGGATGCGGCAGCGCGCGATGATCGCGATGGCGCTGTCGTGCCGGCCGAGCCTGCTCATCGCCGACGAGCCCACGACGGCGCTGGACGTGACCACCCAGGCGCAGATCCTGGAGCTGCTGCGGGATCTGCAGGCGGACTTCGGCATGGCGATCATGCTGATCACGCACGACCTGGGGGTGGCCGCGCAGGTGGCCGACAGCATGGCGGTCATGTACCTGGGCCGGGTCGTGGAGTACGGGGCGGCCGAGCAGGTGCTGGCCGCGCCCCGGCATCCGTACACGCGGGCGCTGCTGCGCTCGATGCCCCGGCTCGGGCGGGTCTCGCGGACCCGGCTGACGGCGATCAAGGGCATGGTGCCCCCGCCGTACGCGCGCCCTGACGGCTGCGCGTTCCACCCGCGCTGCGACTCCGTCGTGGCCGGGAAGTGCGAGGTCGTGCTGCCGCGCCGGGTCCCCATGGCCGACCGCGAGGTCTCCTGCCTGCTCTACGAGGAGGAAGCGTGAGCACGGAACCCCTGCTCAGCATCGAGGGGCTGACCAAGCACTTCCCGATCCGCAGCGGGCTGCTGGGCCGCCAGGTGGGCGCGGTCAAGGCGGTGGACGAGGTCGACCTGACCATCGAGCCGGGCAGCACGCTCGGCCTGGTCGGCGAGTCCGGCTGCGGCAAGACCACGCTCGGCCGGTGCATCGTGCGGGCGCACGACCCGACCGGCGGGCGCATGCTCTACCGGCGGCCGGACGGCTCGGTCATCGACGTGGCGGGGCTGAAGGAGAAGGAGCTCAAGCCGTACCGGGCGCAGGTACGGATGATCTTCCAGGACCCGCACTCCTCGCTCAACCCGCGCAAGACCCTGCGCGAGATCATCGGCGAGCCGATGCGGGCCCACGGGTACGGCTCCAGGGAGGAGATCGACGAGCGCGTCGGCGAGCTGCTCGACCGGGTGGGCCTGCGCCCCGAGTACGCCAACCGCTACCCGCACGCCTTCAGCGGCGGCGAGCGGCAGCGGGTCGGGATCGCGCGGGCGCTGGCCCTGTCGCCCCGGCTGGTGGTGGCCGACGAGGCCGTGAGCGCGCTGGACGTGTCGGTCCGCGCCCAGATCCTGAACCTGCTGATGGACCTGCAGGCGGACTCGGGGCTGGCCTACCTGTTCGTCAGCCACGACCTGGGCATCGTCGAGCACGTCTCGGACGTGGTCGCGGTCATGTATCTCGGCAAGGTCGTCGAGCAGGGGCCCACCGAGGAGCTGTACACGCGGCCGCTGCACCCGTACACCGAGGCACTGCTGTCGGCGGTGCCCGACCCGGACCCGGCGGCCAAGCGGCACCGGGAACGGATCAAGCTGCTGGGCGACATCGCCGACCCGGCGCACGTGCCGCCGGGCTGCCCGTTCCATCCCCGCTGCGTGTACGCCAGGGACACCTGCCGTACGGAGCCGCCACCGCTGCGCGAGGTCGGCGGCCGCCAGGTGGCCTGCCACCTGGCCGAGGAGCTGGAGCTGCGCGGCGTGGCGGATCCGGACGTACGGGAGGTGAACGCATGAACGACCCCCGCTTCGACGGCATCATCCGGCCGTCGGCGGATCTCCCGGGCATGCGCGAGGCGCTGCTGCCCGCGCCGCACGGCCCGGACAACCACGCCGCCAACCTGCTGCGCACGCGGGGCGGCGACCTGCTGTGCACCTGGTTCAGCGGCCCCGAGGAGGGCCACCCCGGCACGGACGTCGTGCTGTCGCGGCTGACCGGTGACCGCTGGGAACCGCCCCAGGTGATCGCCGCCGACCCGGAGCGCAGCGAGCAGAACCCGGTGCTGTTCGAGGTGGACGGGCTGCTCTGGCTGCTGCACACCTCCAGCGAGCCGTACGACCAGAAGAGCGCGCACGTCGTGGCCAGGACCTCGGCGGACGCCGGACGTACGTGGAGCGGGCCCCGGGTGCTGCTCGCCGAGCCCGGGATCTTCGTGCGGCACCCGCCGCTGATCCTCGACGACGGCACCTGGCTGCTGCCCGCCTACCACTGCGGGGCCTCCGGCGACCGCAGCGTCGTCGCGGTCAGCGCCGACGGCGGGCGCACGTGGGCCGAGCACCCGGTCCCGGGCAGCCGCGACCTGGTGCAGATGACGATCGCGCGGCGGCCGGGCGGCCGGCTGCTCGCGCTGTTCAGGGACCGGAGGGCGGGCCGCATCCACGCCTCGGCCTCCGCCGACGGCCGTACGTGGCCGGCTCCCGAACGGACCGACCTGCCGAACAACGACTCCTCCGTCCAGCTCACGAGGGTGGATGGCCGGCTCGCGCTCGTCTACAACGACGCGAGCCTGGAGCGCGACCAGTTCAGATGGGTGACCAAGAACGGGGAACGGCGCAGGAAGGCACTGCGCACCCCGCTGGTCCTCGCGGTGTCGGAGGACGGCGGGACCAGCTGGCCGCACCGGCGGGTGCTGCAGGACGCCGACCCCGAGTACTGGCAGAACGAGCTCGGCTACTCCTACCCGAGCGTCATCGACGGCGGCGGCGGACGCCTCCACGTCGCCTTCTCCTACCTGCGGAAGACCATCAAATACCTGGAGATTGGCCAGCCATGAGATTCAGGCAGAGCATCTTGTACGGCGCGTTGGCGGCGGCCGTGGCCGTCCCGTCGTACCTCACCGATGACGGCGGCGGCGTGGTGCGGGTGGAGCCGACCGGCTCGTACGCCTGCCGCCAGGACGTGGCCGCCCCCGACCCGAACGTGCCCAAGGTTCACGCTGCCGCGATCGCGCAGGCGCCGACGGGCGACATCCTGACCGTCTACTACGGCGGCACCTCGGAGGGCGCGCCCAACCAGGCGCTCTACCTGTCGCGCCTGGCGGTGGGCAAGAAGACCTGGTCCAAGCCCGAAGCGGTGTTCGACGAGCCGGGCAAGGCCGACGGCAACCCGGTGCTGTGGTCGGACGGCAAGCGCCTCTACCTGTTCTTCGTGACGATCGAGGGGCACGGCTGGGAGCAGGCGCCGATCCGGCTGATCACCTCGGACGACGGCGGCCACACCTGGAGCCCGCCCTCCTACATCCGCAAGGAGTGGGGGTGGATGGTCGGCACCAACCCGATCCGCATGTCGAACGGGGAGGTGCTGGTGCCGATCTACGACGAGGCGGAGTCCAGCTCCGGCTTCTACGTCTTCAGCCAGGACATGAGCTCGTGGAAGGCGTATCCGGAGGAGCACACGAGCTGGATCAAGACGGCGAAGAGCTCGATCCAGCCGACGGTCGTCGAGGTGGAGCCGGGCAAGCTGGTCGCCTACATGCGCACCGGCGACGGCGCGATCCACAAGAGCGTGTCGACCGACTTCGCCCGCACCTGGAGCGCGCCCGTCGCCGAGCCCATCGGCAACCCGAACTCGCGGATCGCCGCGCTCAAGCTGGACAACGGCAAGCTGGTGCTGGCCTACAACCCCTGGGTCGAGCACCGCTCCCCCATGCGGGTGTCGCTGTCTCCCGACAAGGGCCGCACCTGGGAGAACTCCGTCGACGTGGAGGCGCAGTCGGGGCCGCAGTTCACCTATCCGGTGCTGACGCAGAGCCGCGACGGCTTCATCCACATGGTCTATTCCTACAACCGCAACAACATCCGGCACGTCGTCTTCAACGAGGCCTACCTCCGTGACGCCGTGGGCCTGCTGTCGAACTGGCCCGAGCACACGATCACCGAATTCAAGAACGGCGTCCGGCGGAATGTCGTGCGCCAGTGCAGCTACACGCCTTCCAACGGGGAGACCCAATGAACAACAAGGCCCGCGGGCTCGCGCTGCTCGCCCTCGCTCTGACCGTCGTCGCCGCTCCCGCGAACGCCTCGGCGGCAGCCTGCAAGGACGTGCCCAACAAGTACAACAAGCCGTTCAGCGTCTGCGACGACGAGCTGTTCGTCTTCGCGGCCAACTACAAGCCGTTCGAGGCCACCGCCGACGACAACCGGCAGGCGAGCAAGGTCTTCGACGAGGTCATCGGCAACAAGCTGCGCGCCGCGTTCCCCGACGTCAAGATCAAGTACGCGACCTGGGACTACCCGGTCCGCTACGAGGACCTCAAGAAGGCCGGCGTCACGCCCGACATCGTCATCGACGACCCGCGTACCCGCATCGACCGCGACCTGGAGCCGCTGGGCTGGGTCGGCGACCTGACGCCGTCGCTGCAGCAGGCCGGCATCGACCTGAGCAAGCTGAACAAGGCGGCCGTCGAGCTGGTCAAGTCGCGCTCCGACGGCGGGGTGTACGGGGTGCCGCTGTTCATCGACGAGCACGTGCTGCTCTACAACAAGAAGATCTTCGACAGGTTCCGGGTGCCGTACCCGAAGGCGGGCCAGACGTACGACGAGGCGTACCGGCTGGCCAAGAAGCTCACCCGGGACGACGGGCTCGACCACTACAAGGGCTACATGCAACACCCCGACCAGTACCTCGAGTTCAACCAGCTCGGGCTCTACCCGTTCCTGCCGGCCACGAGCGAGGAGCCCAAGCCCGAGGACGTCAAGGTGAGCATCACCGGCGCCGGGTGGAAGCAGCAGGTGGAGAGCCTGTACCGGTTCCTGATGATCCCGCGCAACGAGTTCACCACCGTGAACGACTTCCTGAAGGGCGACATGGCCAAGCCGGGCCACCTGGCGATGGCGGTGGACACGCTGTCCCGGCTGAACATGTACGCCGGCCGGGAGCTGTTCATCGAGGACGGGGACGAGGAGCAGTTCAAGGAGGACGCGAAGAGCGTCTCCATCGGCGTCTCCACGGTTCCGGTGCTCAAGGCGGGCTCGAAGGCGGTCTACCAGCCCAACAGCCGGGCCGCGTTCATCCCGCCGGCGGCGCCGCACAAGGACCAGGCGCTGCGGATCGTGAAGTGGCTGGTGTCGGAGGAGGCCCAGACGGAGCTGTCGAAGCAGGGCATCAAGGCCGTGCTGCAGACCGACGCCGTCGTGTCGAACTTCGGCAAGAGCGTCCCCGAGCTGGCGGGCCTCGACACCTCGGCCGTCTACTGGGGTGAGAACGCCACCGTGCAGAACTACCAGAACACCGAGTACTGGGACCTGCCCCTGTGGCAGGTCTTCCGCCAGCACGTCCTGCGCGACGGCATGACACCCGAGCAGTCGCTGACGGTCACCGAGCAGGACGGCATCCCCGCCTACATCAAGGCGCAGGCCGCCGCTGGGAAGGACTGGTGACCTTTCCCGCGACCGTGGAGCGCTGGGGCGTCCACGAGATCGAGCTGGCCGGACCGGCAGGCGGCAACCCCTTCGTGGAGGTTCGCCTGTCGGCCCGGTACCGCTACCGCAACCGCGTCGTGGAGGCCGAGGGCTTCTACGACGGCGACGGTGTCTACCGCGTCCGGTTCATGCCGGACGCGGTGGGTCCGTGGCGGTTCACGACCGTCAGCAACGTGAGCGAGCTGGACGGGCACGCGGGCGACTTCGAGGTGACGCCCGCCTCCGCCGGCAACCACGGGCCCGTGCGGGCCGTGGGGACGGGGTTCGCCTACGCCGACGGGACGCCGTACCTGCCGTTCGGGACGACCTGCTACCACTGGACGCACGACATGGACGAGGACCGCGAGCGCGAGACGCTGCGGACGCTGGCGGCCTCGCCGTTCAACAAGCTCCGCATGTGCGTGCTGCCGACGGGCCAGATGGCGCCCCCCGAGGTGCCGTTCGCCGGGCGGGACCCCGACGGGCTGGACAAGAGCCGGTTCAATCCGGCCTTCTTCCGCCACTTGGAGGCCAGGATCCGCGACCTGCGCGACCTTGGGGTCGAGGCCGACGTGATCCTCTTCCATCCGTACGACGGCGGCCTGCGCGGGGTCGAGGACATGGGCCGGGAGACCGACCACGCCTACCTGCGCCACGTCATCTCCCGCCTGGCCGCCTACCGCAACGTGTGGTGGTCGGCCGCCAACGAGTACGACTTCAACCGCGCCAAGACCGTGCGCGACTGGGACGACATCCTGCGCACGATTCAGCGGCTGGACCCGTACGAGCACCTGCGTTCCATCCACAACGGGACCCGGATGTACGAGGTGGCGTCGCTGTACGACAACACCAGGCCGTGGATCACCCACCAGAGCATCCAGCACTGGGACGCCACGCTGACGGACGGGTGGCTGCGCGCCTGCCCCAAGCCGGTGGTGATCGACGAGATCTCCTACGAGGGGAACATCGGCAGACGCTGGGGCAACGTCACCGGTGCCGAGCTGGTGGACCGGTTCTGGGAAGGCATGACCCGCGGCGGCTACGTGGGGCATGGCGAGAGCCTGGCCGGCTTCCAGGAACGGGCGTGGATCGGCAACGGCGGCGGACTGTACGGGGAGAGCCCGCCCAGGATCGCGTTCCTGCGCGAGGTCATGGAGACCCGCCGCGACGGCGTGCACCTGCGCTATATCGGGCGGCGGCAGCCGTCCTCCGTGACCGTCGAGCTCCCGGCGGGGGACTACGAGGTGGAGCTGATCGACGCCTGGAACATGACGATCACCCCGGTGGACGGGGTGCACCGGGACCAGGTGCGCGTCGGGCTGCCACGCCGGCCGTACCTGGCGCTGCGAATGACGAGGGTGTGATCATGGTTTCGATGGCGACCACCGCGCTCGGCTGGCACCTGCAGGACGACAAGCGGCGGGCGCGGACGCTGGCCACGCTGGAGTCGTCGCCGTTCGACCGGGTGCGGATGGCGGCGTTCGCGACCCGGTGCTCGCTGGACTCGCTGGAGGAGCGGGTGGCGGAGCTGGGCGCGATCGGCGTGACGGGCGAGCTGGTCCTGCTGCACCCCTCCGACGGCGTCGGCGACGTGGACGCGGCCGCCCGCCTGGTGGCGGAGGTGGTGCCGCGGCTGGCCGCGCACGCGAACGTGTGGTGGTCGCTGGCGGCCGATGCCACCCTTTTCCCTGAGATTTCCGAACATGATTGGGTACGTCTCGCCGATCTGGTCGCCGAGGAGGATCCCGGGCACCACCCGCTGTCGATCACCGCCGAGGCGGGGGCGCCGCTGCTGTGGCGGCGCGCGTTCACGCACGGCAGCGTGGCCGCGCGCAGCCCGCGCGACGCCTGGGTGCTGACGCGCGACCACTACAAGCCGGTGCTCATGGACATGTGCGGGTACGAGGGGGACTCGGACGATCCATGGCACAGCCTGACCCCCGAGGAGGTCGTCGCCCAGGCGTGGGACGGGTCGGTGCGGCGCCGGTACGTCACGCACGGGGAGTCGTACCTCGACGACGAGGGGCTGACCTGGTCGGAGGCCGGCGGCACGCTGGTGGGCTCGGCCGTGGCGCGGCTGGGGCTGCTGCGGGAGGTCATCGCCGAGACGCCCGCGCAGGCGCGTTACCGGGATCGGGACGCGCCGATGCTGGAGGTGCCCGGCGAGTTCTACCTGGAGTACTGCGGGGAGCACCGGTTCCCGGAGCGGGTGTACGAGGTGCCGGCCGGGCGGTACGAGGTCGAGGTGATCGACACGTGGCAGATGACGGTCGGCTCGCTGGGGATCCAGGAGGGCGAGACGCTGACGGTCCCGCTGCCGGCCATCGGCGCCCAGGCCGTCCGCCTCAGGCGGCGCCCATGACGGCGCCGGCGCCCGGCGTCGTCGCCGCCCTCGCCGAGCCGGGCGGGAAGCTCGTCGAGGTGGTGCCCGGCGAGGGCGGCCCCGAGGTGCGGCTGTGCCACCGCGACGCGGACGGCCCGCACCTGCGGGCGCCGCTGCGCGGCCTGCTCACCGCCTCCACCGGCCGCCCCTGGCGGATCGAGCACCCGGCCTCCGTCCACGTCGCGCCCCGGGGCGAGGCCATGGTGGTGACGGCGCGGACGGGACCGCTCGGGGCCCGATTGGAGCTGGCCTTCACCCCCGACGGCCTGCTCGCCCTCACCGCCACCTGGTCCAACGACTGCGAGCACGAGGTGACCGACGTGGCGGCGGGCCTCCTGCTCCCCCTCCCCACCGCCGACGCCAACGTCACCGTGCCCGGCGTCCTCTACAACGGCAACCCCTCCTCCGACCCCCGCCGCAGGGTCCCCCGCGTCGAGCCGGGCGGCGGGTTCGTGTGCGAGCTGGACCGCCTGCCCGTCCCCGCCGTCAACGCCGCCTGGTCCGGCCGGTACGTCAGCCTCTTCGCCCACCCGGCCCCCCGCCGCGACGCGGAGGGCAAGGTCACCTACGGCTCCCTGGGCGTCATCAGGTCGCCGGGCCTCACGGTGGCGGCCATGACCGGCGTGATCATGTTCGACGGCAGGCCCGACGTCTGCTACGTCAGCAAGGCCGAGGTGGCCGACGCCCCGATCGGCTACCGGAACCTGGCCCCGGGCGAGACGATCACCACCAGGCACACCCTCGACTGGGGCCCGGTCGAGCCGCGCGGCCACGGCTTCAGGAAGATCGTCCACACGCGGCTCTACCAGGAGGACGACGGCGCCCGCCCGCTCGCCCGGGAGGACATCGTCCGCCTCAAGGCCGGGGCCATGGACGCGCGCTGGACCGGCCACGGCTACCTCGCCTACGAGGGCACCCGCCACGGACGGCCCCGGTCGTACCTGTACGGCTGGACCGGCCAGTGCCTGAAGCTCGCGTTGTGCGACGCCCTGCTCGGCCGCCCGGAGCGGACCCGCCGGGCGGCGGACTTCTACGTCGAGGGCAGCCGGACGCCGGTCCCGGGGCTGCGGCACGGCCGGTACCTGCTCGACGACGGCAGGTGGGAGATGTTCCGCAAGGACGGCGCGGACTTCGTCTCCAGCCGCGCCCACGGCGAGACGGTCGCCGACCTGGCCGGGATCGCGCTGCACTTCCGGGAGGCGGGGCTGCCGGTCCCGCCCGCGTGGGAGCAGGCCGTGGAGGAGGCCGCCGCCTTCTTCTGGCGGACCAGGCTCCAGGAGGGCATCGTCCCGATCGGCTGGACGCCGGACGGGCGGCCGTTCTCGACGATGGTCAGCGCGGCCGGCATCGCCTGCGTCCAGGCCATGCTGGGCGCGTACCGGCTGGGCGGCGAGCGGGTGTGGCTGCGGCGCGCCGAGGAGGTGCTGGGCCGCTACCACCGGCTGCACGCGGCCACGTTCGAGCGGCCGTTCGCGCACGCCACGCTGGACGCCTCCGGCGAGGACAAGGAGGCCGGGATGTACTACTTCCTGGCCGCCTTCGAGCTCTACCGGCTCACCGGCCGCGACCTCTACGCGCGGTGGGCGCAGGCGGCGGCGGACTGGCTGCTGACGTTCGTCTACGTCTGGTCGCCGGAGTTCGACGCGGGCAGCACGTTCGAGCGGCGCGGGTTCAAGGCGTGCGGCTGGCCGTCGGTCAGCGTGCAGAACCACCACCTCGACGTGTTCTTCCCGACCTCCGAGCTGATGGAGTTCGGCCTGCTGACCGGCGGTCCCCGGTACGCGGCCAGGGCCGAGACGATCCTGCACGCCATGGGCCAGGGCATCTGCCGCGAGCCCGGCGACTGGGGCTTCGAGACGCCCGGCGAGCAGGGAGAGGGTTTCTTCCAGACGAACTGGCAGCGCAAGGGCGAGGCGAACACGTGGAACCCGTCCTGGGTGATCGCGCTGCCCCTCTACCACGCGCTACGCATGAGGAAGGTGGCATGAACGAGGAAGAGGCGTGGCGGTACGCCGACGAGCTGCGCGAGCGGGTGCGCCCGCCGGAGTTCCCCGACCGCTGGTTCGACGTCACGGACTTCGGCGGCTCGGGGGGCACGTGGACGGGGGCGTTCCACGCCGCGATCGAGGCGTGCCACCGGGCGGGCGGCGGCCACGTGCGGGTGCCGCCGGGCACCTACCCCACCGGCGCCGTCCACCTGCTCAGCAACGTGGACCTGCACGTGGAGGCGGGCGCGACGATCCTGTTCAGCACCGACCCCGCCGACTACCTCCCGGCCGTCTACACCCGCTTCTCGGCCATCGAGTGCTACAACTACTCCCCCTTCGTCTACGCCTACGGCCAGGAGAACATCGCGATCACCGGCGCCGGGACGCTCGACGGCGGGGCGGGGCCCGAGCACTGGTGGCCGTGGGTGGGCACGCCGGAGTTCGGCTGGCGGCCGGGCACGCCGCACGAGGCCGCCGACTGGGCCGCGCTGCAGCGGATGGCCGCGCGGAACGTGCCCGTCGAGGAGCGCGTGTTCGGCGCGGGCCACTACCTGCGGCCCAACCTGATCCAGCCGTACCTGTGCCGCAACGTGCTGGTCGAGGGCGTGCGCATCGTGCGCTCCCCCATGTGGGAGATCCACCCGGTCCGCTGCGAGAACGTCCTGGTCAGGAACGTGACGATCCACTCGCGCGGGCCCAACAACGACGGCTGCGACCCCGAGTCGTGCCGCTCGGTGGTGATCTCCGGGTGCGTGTTCGACGTGGGCGACGACTGCGTCGCGATCAAGGCGGGGCGCGGCCCCGACGGACGGCGGGTGGGGGTGCCGTGCGAGGACGTGCTGATCGAGGACTGCGACATGCGTCACCGGTACGGCTCGGTCGCGATCGGCACGGACACGACCGGCGGGATCCGCAACGTCTTCGTCCGCCGCTGCCGCTGGGGCGGGCCCGGCCTGTACTTCGGGCTCTACATCAAGACGAACTCGGTGCGCGGCGGCTTCGTGGAGAACGTCTTCGTCAAGGACATCGAGATCAGCGGGCTGACCAAGGAGGCGGTCTCGATCGATCTCTACCACGGCGACGGCCACAACGGCGACGAGGCCCCGCTCATCCGCAACATCAACGTCGCGGGGGTGCGCAGCGACCGGACGCGCAGCGCGTACCTGTTGCGGGGCTACCCCGAGCAGCCGCTGCGGGAGATCACGATCAGGGACAGCTCGTTCACCGGGGTGCTGCGGGCCGACGTGGCACAGGACGTCGAGGGCCTGTCGATCAGCGGCGTCACCGTGGCCGCCGCGTCTCATGAGTAGGCCTCGGCCTGGGCGCTGTAGAGGGTGGCGTACCGGCCGGACAGTGCCATCAGCTCCTCGTGGGAGCCCTGCTCGGTGACCCGGCCCTCCTCCAGGACGATGATGTGGTCGGCGCTGCGGACGGTGGAGAAGCGGTGCGAGACCAGCAGCGTGATCCGGCCGTGCCCCGTGGCCGCGTGGCGCAGGAAGTGCTCGTACAGCTCGTGCTCGGCCTGCGGGTCGAGGGCGGCGGTGGGCTCGTCCAGCACCAGCAGCAGCGGGTGCGGCCGCATCAGCGCGCGGGCCAGGGCCAGCCGCTGCCACTGGCCGTGCGACAGCTCGGCACCCGCGTAGAGCCGGCCGAGCTGGGTGTCGATGCCGTCGGGGAGCTGCTCGGCGACGGGCGCGGCGCCGGCCCTGTCCAGGGCCCGCGTCACCGCGGCGGTGTCGTCGATCGACGGCAGCCAGCCGGCGCCGACCGCCTGCCGCAGCGGGAGCTGGAACTTCACGAAGTCCTGGAAGACGCCGGTCAGCCGCTGCCGCCAGGCCTCCAGGTCCAGTTCGGCGAGCGGTACGCCGTCGGCGGCGATGTGGCCCTCCGTGGGCGCGTACATGCCGCTGAGCAGCTTGACCAGGGTGGTCTTGCCGGCTCCGTTGCCGCCCACCAGGGCGACCGTGGAGCCGGCGCGCAGGGTCAGGTCCACTCCGGACA